>NZ_CM002299.1:3122363-3441800 GCF_000153125.2 Congregibacter litoralis KT71 | reverse complement strand
TCAAAACCGCTGTGGCGTAAAAGGAACGGAGTGCCAATCTGTCGGCAGGTGTTTTTAAACGAAACTGGCGATGCTTCGCGGGATCAACAGTGGATTGAGTACAATGGTTTTTTAACGGCAAACGGGCATAAAGAGAAGGCCACTGAAGCAGCAGTCAATTACCTGCTCGCGTTACCGGGTTGGGATGAATTGGTTGTGGGTGTGGCTTGCGAGAGCGAGCTAAAGCTCTTTGATAACCCGGGCTTTTTCCATAAACATATACGGTGGGAGTCCACCTCGCACGCGACCGATTTAACAAAGTTCACGGCTGAGAGTGCTTTTCTGAGTAGCTTGTCGCGTAACGCGCGACACCAGGTTAGGCGAACAGCACGCCTTTATGAAGAGTATGGCGAACAGCGCATTGAGCGCGCGGCAACTGTTGATGAGGCGCTTGTTATGTTGGATGAAATTGCGCCCATGCACGAAGAACGGTGGGGCTCTGGCTGGTTGGGCAGTGGTTTTTCCAATCCGCGCTTTGTGCATTTTCATAAGTTACTTATCAAAAGCGGATTCTCGGAGGGGAAAATTGACGTTATCCGCATCCGCTATGGCGCCGAGGTGTTGGGATACTTTTACAACATACTGTTCGACTCGCGGGTCTATTTTTATCTCAGCGCTCTTCCGCGAGTAGAAGATAATCGCCTGAAGCCGGGTCTCTTGGGGCATTCTTTATTGATCGAGCGTTATGCACTAGCAGGTTTTGAGTCCTATGACTTTATGGGTGGTGGTGAGTCTTATAAGGATCGTTTGGCTTCTCGTGGTGAGACTGTTTGTCGGGTGGCGTTTCAGCGGCCACGGCCACTCCTTCGTCTGGAGAGTGCACTAAGACGCTCAAAGAACTTGTTGGATAGAAACCAGTGATTAGTATTGCTTTCTTTTACCTGACTCAGATCATAACTGTGGTGCTCAGTTTCGCTTACATGCCCATTATGGCTTTTGTTGGGTATGAGCTGATTTACTTTCTGCATCATGAATCTCGGTGGTGGATAAATTCTGTACCAGATCTGCGGTATTCGTTTTTCTTCTCTATGCTTGTATTGATAATGGCTGTTGTCACAAGGGCTCGCGGAGAGGGTCTAAGGGTGCTCGCAGCCCCATCGTTTCGCTGGCTTTACCTGTTGGTTTTTTTGTATGCGGCTACTTACTTCTACTCGCTTGCTCCGGCTCTTCACCTGACGACTCTCGAGGCCTACCTTAAAAGCATCATGGTAGTGTCTGCGGCACTGGTGCTTTGCCGTGATCGAACGGCGCTCAACTACATTATGGCGGGGTATGTATTGGGAGCCGCCTACATCGGATACTATATTTTTGAGGTGGGCCGTAATTCAGGAAACCGCGTTGAGGGGATCGGCACTGTCGATTCGCCCGACGTTAATGGGCTGGCCGCAATGCTTGTGCCTGCTGCCATTCTGGCGCTTCACTTTTTTTGGACGAACAAAAAACCGTCGTACCGATTTGCTGTTGTAATAGCGGGCGGACTTATTACCAACGCACTTGTATTGATGAACAGCCGAGGCGCCTATCTCGGGCTTGGCATGGGTGCTGCCTATTATATGTATCGATTGTTTGGAGCGAATTTGGGGATTCGCAATCTAAGGCTCAAAGTCATAGCGGTTGGACTGTTGGGTGTCATTGCAATGTTATCTATCATGGATAAGTCGGCGTTTGACCGAGTGTTTTCGATTCAATCAGAGAGCGCGCTCTCGGCGGAGCAGGAGACCGGCTCGACGCGCGTGTTCTTTTGGATGGCGGCGCTGCGTATGACAATTGATCACCCTCTGGGTCGGGGGGCTTACGCGTTTCATCTTAGTTCTGACCGCTACATCCCTGAAGGTATTGATACGGGAGGTTCTCGTCGGCGGGCACCGCACTCCTCTTGGTTTCAAACACTGAGTGAAGTGGGGTTTGCAGGATTGTTTATTTTTGTGATGGTTTTGTGGTCAACTTACACAATGCTGAGGAGGTGCCGTAGCCAACTTAGACAAACTCAGGACAGCAATGGTTTTTTCACTATTGTCGCGATCGAGGCTTCTTGCGTTGGTTATCTTATATGTATGACGTTTATCGATCGAATGCGAGCTGAGGGACTACATTGGTTGATTCTTTTTGCAGCTGCGGCGTACCAGATTTATTTTCTGCATGCGAAAAGTCCGGTGAAGCGAAGTGCTTCCTCAGTTGACCTTTAAACGCCGCCCTTGTTTCTGAATAGAAACAAGGCCACAAGTAGTAGCAGTGCGGGGATTGTCCATTTCAGAAAGTATGCGAGTTTTTCGAAGTAATACTTTTTAGTTATGAACGCTTGAGGCCCATCCCATCTTTGATTGGTGTGCGTGAGCGCCTGCGTAAATTCTGAGACCGTACTATCGTATTTATCCTCCGCGGCGTAAGCCGCGATCAGTCTTGCTGGGTGCAGCATTGCCTCGTTCAGTGATATGGCCGCTACCACACCGAAGTCGGCATCTAGGAGGAATTCTTGATCGCCCAATCGGGCTACTACAATCACATGATCGGGCATGCTGACGATTTGGTTGCTAATGCCTTCGGTAGTAAGAATTTGTGAAAGCAAAATACTGGCATCTCCGCATATGCCGATACCGCGTTCGATGGACTTTTCCACATTACTAAAATGGTAGCGTTCATATTCAGGGATTTTTGTGATGTAGCGCATGCCCCATAGAATGTAGTTTTCCCATACTGGGACTTGCTGATGAAATCTGTTGGCATCGAATCTCTCCCAATGGATGTGTGCCATTCCGTCAGCAATAGAGTGGGTGACCCTGTTCAGAAATTCAGCGTCGGTTTCTTGCTCGCCACGCACTATTTCTTCTTCTAGCTCATTCTGTGATAGCAAGAGGTCACGTTCACCAAAACGCAGCACATCTGGTGTTAGGCCCTCAGGACGAAGATTTTGCGTAAGTCCAAAGAAGTTCAGTGAAAGTAGCACCAACCCCGCAGAGGCAGCTAATCGTACGGTCAGTGTAGTCGTTTGACGCATTTCTTGTTTTGCGCAGGGCTTCCTATTTGGGTGATGCGGTGGGTGCTTGTCCTTAGACCGCTGTAGCGGCTCGCGTATACTACAGAAAGGCTATACTCGCACAAGTTGGGCAGTGCAATTATTTTTTCTGAGATATTCTATGAGTAACGTGACCAGAAGAAGAGCAATTACGCTAATAACCGGTACGGTGACTTTAGGGCTCGCGGGCTGCGGTGGCTCTTCTAGTTCGTCGGAGGCGGGGGTCGCCACCGCCTCTGCACTGCCTGGTGCGCAAATACCGCCTGAAGAGTTAGGGTCCGAGGGGGATGCCATATTCGGTTCTTCTTATCTTGGTGTAACGCGCGTAAGGAACATGAACTTTGGCGGGGAATATATGCGAGCTGCCTTTGGCCATGGCGCTTTTGCTGTTCGAGATAATTATCTTTGGCTCGCAGGCCACGAGTATGGCAATGGCGTTGGTAAGTTTGGACCACTGGCCTTTGAGGATACAGAGCTTCAAGATGCTCCTTTAGCAGACAACGTGATGCCGTATGTACAAATTGAGCCAAGAGGGAATTCCGTTAGCTGGCCTATAATGGGTTTGTACGATGACGGAGGACGAGTTTTTGTACTCACGCAAGAATACTACGATGCCGATGCTAACAATACTAAAGACCTTGCCATACTCCACTATGACGGGTCAGTCGATAAGTTTTATTCAACGAAAGGTCACGCACGCTCAGCGGGATGGATGCAAGAGATCCCTTTTGTATGGCAGCAGTCTCTAGGCGGCACCCACTTACTGGGAAGTAGTAAAAACACTCCGATAAATCATCGTCATTCCATTGGCCCCTCGCTATACGCCATGGACGGGTCTCCAACCGGGGCAGCAACAGCAAAACCTTTAATGCTTTTCTCGCTAGAAAACCCGATGGGAAGCTACGATCGGCAAGAAGTTGGTGACCCTGTTTTCAATGAGCTCTCTCGAGTGTGGACTGGATTCATTTGGGGCGATGACTATATCTGTATTGGGAGAACTGGTGGCCTGAAGTCAGGCATAGCCTACAAAGTTCGAGGTTCTGGGTTTGACGCTCTTGAGGCTGATGACTACTACAATTATTACTGGAGGTTTAGACTCCAGGATATTTTGGATGCACCTAATATCTTCGATCCTCGACCGTATGAATATGGGGAGCTCGAACTAGGCTTTGGTGTCCGAGGTGCTTATTTTGATGACCGAGAGGGCATTCTTTATCTGTGTAGCTATATGGACACCAGTCAAGGTGGTCCGGAGAAGTCGCCCGCCATTTTTGCTTACAGGTTTCCTAAGGCATAGCCTATCTGATTCAGTTGCACCTCTAGTTAAGTGGCAGTACTCGAACGTTACTTGCCGTTGAAAAGGAATCGAAGTTTGCGGTTGGGTATTATCAAGAAAAGGTGGAAAGCTAGAGTACAGATCAAAACAATGCATATGATAGCGGGAAAACCAATCCAGAATGCTAGTTCAAGCTTAATGGCAATGATTCCAAGAATGATCACCATTGCGTGGTGAAAGAGATAAACAGTGTAGGCAGAATCGGACAGGAACTGCCAGCTTCTTGAGCTACGGTTAGCAAAGTAATGGAATGACTTAAACACCACTAGAATCGCGCACCAGGCTGCTAGGGTTGAAAAATAAAGTTGAAAAATCGCGTCAAGGCGTCCCACATCAGAGAGATACTGCAGTGAAAGTTGACACGCCACTAACAACGCTATCAGCCAAGTCGCAGATAAACCGATTGCTTTATCTAGAAACTGAAACTTGGTGCCAAACAAAAGCCCTACCGTAAAGAACGGCACGTACAACACCAATTGATAGACTGATATTGTGTTCCAGAACTGACTGTAAAGAGGGAACCCTAATTGGCCCAGCGACATTATTAGCAACGTAATCGTTGGTAAAAGTAGCAAGAAAAATAGTCCTGATAGTTTCGCAGCGTGATCTAGAAAAACGTTTGCTAGCGACGACACCCTCTTCGGCACGAAGGAAAAAACAGTTGCTGTCACGAAAAAGTAAAATGTCAAATTAGCCAGAAACCAGAGATGACTGACCCAGCCTCCTTGCAGGAAGAAGGTTTCCCAAGTGTCACTTGACCATCCCGATGCACTTAAAACATAAAACTGAAGAACATTTAATGTTAGTGCTGTTGTAACCATCGGTATGACGAGTCGCGGAATTCTCACCTTAAGAAACTTCAATGCCCCATAGCGCTGTAATGTTAAGCCGCAAAAGAAACCAGAAATAACGAAAAACGCAGGCATTCTAAAGAGATGAATGGATTCGTAGAAAACTTTGGCTACTTTGCTCGAGTCCGTTGTCGTGTACAGGACCCATGACTGGTCTGGATTATAGATTTGCGCTGTATGTAGGACGACACCTAGCATCATCAGCACAGCGCGCATTGAATCCATGTAATGTAGACGGGTCATATTGCTTTGCAAGCCTCAGTGATAGTTGGTAGAAGCTTACGGTAACCTCGATCGTTAAGGTGTACTCCGTCTTCCTCAAAAAAAGCTGATGCGTTTTCTTCTTCAGACCATGCTGTATCTATGTAGTTACCTCTTGAATTGGCAGAGGCCCATTGTTTGGCAAAGGCGTTGAACTGACGAAATTCGGGCCAAGCGGCTTTTCTTGCAGTAGAGAATTTCAAGCCGATTATTATGATTTTCGCACGCGAAAACTTTTTCTCTAGCATATTGAGTAGCTCAGTGAATTTCTCCTGGATATCGTAAAATTTCTTGCCGTTAGACAAGTCGTTCTCTCCCGCATACAGCAGTATGGTATGAACTTGGTCGTCTGGTTTGATTGCAGACATATACAAGCTCACGTCTATTAGTAGCGCAGAGTTTAGCCCTCTCAATCGGAAGGGGCGGCACTCAGCGAGGGCGTTGAACGGGATACGCCGAATTGTTGAAGTGCCCACCAATAAAGTAGTGTAGGTCCCGCCCGCTAAGTCTTGGATCAAAAAGAGGTGACGACTTCTATCAGCATCGTCGCTTTTATAGGTGTACAAAGCGATTAACGCGACTACTGAGCTTACGGTTAACGCTATCCTAAAGCTGGTTGTTATTGTGTAAATCATCACATTCCGGTTCGGTCTCTACAGGGGGAAGCAGGCAGGTAACCGGGCGTTCGGCAATACATAGTGAATCGCCACCAGTTCTCTAGACACTTTCCAGTTGTTTTTCGTGATGCTGTTCGTAGTCTACAGGTGACAGCAGGCTGTTCGAGCCATGCCGGCGTCTGACGTTGTAGAACATCTCGATATAGTCAAAGATATCGGCCCGGGCATCCTGCCGGGTCGGATATATCTTGCGCTTCACGCGCTCGCGTTTCAGAAGCTGGAAGAAGCTTTCAGCGACTGCGTTGTCATGGCAGTTGCCGCGTCTGCTCATACTGCCCTCAAGGCCGTTTGCGCGTAGAAACGCGCTCCAGTCATAGCTTGTGTATTGACTGCCCTGGTCCGAATGAACAAGTACCTTGCTCACCGGCTTGCGACGCCACACCGACATCAACAAGGCATCTAGAACCAGATCGCTCGTGATCCGTGATTGCATCGACCAGCCAATCACCCGGCGCGAGAATAAGTCGATGACCACGGCCAGGTACAACCAGCCTTCGTGGGTCCGAATATGGGTGATGTCGGTCGCCCATCGCTCGTTCGGCGCAGCCGGATTAAACTGTCTCTGCAGGACATTAGGCGTCACATCATGCGCTTTTCCAGCCTTATGCCGTGGCTTGCGATATCCAACCTGCGCCCTGATTCCAGCGTCTTTCATGAGACGGTGGACACGGTTGGGGCCGCAACACTCGCCTATTTCATGCAAATCACGATGGATCTTCCGATAGCCATACACAGCACCGGACTCGAGCCAGAACTGCTTGATCAGGCCAGAGAGCCGCTTGTCCTCACAACGGCGAGTCGATTGCGGCTGTCGACGCCACGCATAGAAACCGCTGGGGTGAACGTTAAGCAAAGAACACAGATGCCGCACCGGCAACTGGTGGCGATGGGATTGAATAAAAGCGTACTTCACTCGGATTGGCTCGCGAAGTACGCCGCGGCTTTTTTTAGAATGTCACGCTCCTCCGTGACACGCTTAAGCTCTTTTTGTAGCCGACGAATCTCGGCCTGATCATCAGCCTCCACTCGATGTTGCTCAGCAGCCGGCCCGTACTTCTTCACCCAGGCATACAGACTGTGCGTCGTCACGCCCAGCCGACTGGCCACGTCCGCCACGCTGTAGCCGCGATCAGTAATCTGGCGAACAGCTTCTCTCTTGAATTCTTCGGGGTAACGCTTGTTGCTCATAAACACCTCTCTGATAGCCATTTTCTATGGCTGAAAGGTGTCTAGCAAACTGGTGGCGATTCATAGAGGCACTCGTTACCTGAGCATCAAGCGATATAGCCTTTAATTCTGTGTGTGCTTGACCCCCAGTATGTTTCGCTACAAGCCTACGACATATTTTTAAAACTAAGTGTGATCATCGTCACGTCCTCTTGGCTGCTCGGCTACTAACCAACCCTTTTGATTGGTAACATGTTTAGGCTTGGCATTCATTGATTAAGTTATGCGTGTCTCTCTGCGTTCGGTTAGTGACGTTGTGAGGCTCATCTTGGATGAGATATGGCACTTGGCGTCATCATGTGCCGGTGATCATGGCGATGCAGTGGATCAAAACAAGTGTGGTGCAAGACCAATTCCGCTTCTGAGAACCCAGTGTGCGTATAGTGAAAGCCCTTAGACATAGTTCCATTGAAGAGTTTATAAAGTACGACCACAATAGCGCAAAATGGCCGTTGACAATGATCGGCGGTGTTGTGGCACGAGTTCTTGGTGTGCGGCGTAGTTACGCTCGTCAGCTCTCTATCGTAAGTGCCATGTTCCGGGTTGGATGGCGCGGTAGCAGCGCGCTTGCCGTTGCGACAGTGGATCGCTTGTATTTGAGTGATTCCAAGGCAGGAGAAAACATAACGGAGGCAGCTCTTGCCGACCTCGGGCCATGCGAACGCACTTCAAAGTTCTTCAATGACCCCAAGCTGATGCTCGACGGCATCGTTACTGTGCTACGCAACCCTGGAGATGCGTCCAAAGGCGTAATCATCATTAACTACAATGCATATTTTTTGCCCTTCCTGAAATTTTATGATGTCGAAAAAATACTGGAACGCTTTCACCTCATTCTTGAGCCAAGCTGGGCAGGGCTTTGTGAGGCGGACATTTTGGCTTTTACCCAATTTAAAGCGCCGATTTTGGTTCAAGCGTACGAGCCACGTGATTTTGCGTTTATTGAGCAGCTAAGGAGTAATCTAATTCCTGTAGATGTTGGCCCTAGTTGGTTTATCAATCATGACATGTTTCATAGTCCTGAGGCTGGTGTTCATCGGCCCATAGATTTGATTATGGTGGCTGGATGGGCAAGATTCAAAAGACATCAAGCTTTCTTTACGGCGATTGCTCCTCTAGTAAAGCAAGATCCGAACTTCAGAATCGCCCTCGTGGGCTATCCAGTAGATCTCACCAAAGAAGATATTCAGCAGATGGCAGCTGATGCTGGGGTGCAGCAAGTCGTCGAGTTCTATGAATGGGTTACACCAACCGAGGTCGCGGATTTGTTGCGGCAGTCGAAAGCTAGCGTTCTTTGGTCAAAATTCGAAGGTAACAATCGAGCTATCATTGAAAGCATGCTTTGCGACACGCCCGTTGTGATGCGAGAAGGGCATAACTACGGCGTTAAGTACGATTTCGTCAACGAGCACACTGGCCAGTTCGCTTCGGAAAACGACCTATGTGACGTAGTAAGTGGCTTGATAGAGAGGCAACCAACCATGCGTTGTCGAAACTATATTATGGAGCATCGTTCTGCAGAGGCCGCTACGGAGCGGCTTGCAGAAGCGATAGATGCAATTGAGTTACTTCATCCGCAGCATCGGGAGTCACCTTCGCCATCGCCTTTAGCAGTGAAAGTAAATGAGTTGCATGGTATGAGTTACTTTCGACAGAGCGGCGTTGATTTTAAAGAAAGTTACACTTGGCTTGGCAGTCACGTCCTCAAGTAGGTCAATGTCGGCAATGAGGGATTGATAGCACCGTATTTCTGACCCGAAGCTGCCAGTATGAGTTTTTTGTCATGTGCCACGTGATGTAGCTCGACAACGCGCTTCGACTTTCCTGGCTTCAGCAACTAGAACGCGACCTTTGGCTTCGCATTGCGTTTCAGTTTACGAACAAAAGCTGTTTGAGTTTGAGTTTGAGTTTGAGTTTGAGTTTGGTGTGACGGAGCCACTCCTTGCGGAACTTTGTGATTGAACTAAATTTTGGGATTGAGGTTCAGAGAGCACTTATCAGAGCCAGTTATGCAGATATTTATCCATGCGGGAACTTACAAAACGGGAAGCTCAGCATTACAGTCTGAATCGCCACCAGTTTGCTAGACACCTTTCAGCCATAGAAAATGGCTATCAGAGAGGTGTTTATGAGCAACAAGCGTTACCCCGAAGAATTCAAGAGAGAAGCTGTTCGCCAGATTACTGATCGCGGCTACAGCGTGGCGGACGTGGCCAGTCGGCTGGGCGTGACGACGCACAGTCTGTATGCCTGGGTGAAGAAGTACGGGCCGGCTGCTGAGCAACATCGAGTGGAGGCTGATGATCAGGCCGAGATTCGTCGGCTACAAAAAGAGCTTAAGCGTGTCACGGAGGAGCGTGACATTCTAAAAAAAGCCGCGGCGTACTTCGCGAGCCAATCCGAGTGAAGTACGCTTTTATTCAATCCCATCGCCACCAGTTGCCGGTGCGGCATCTGTGTTCTTTGCTTAACGTTCACCCCAGCGGTTTCTATGCGTGGCGTCGACAGCCGCAATCGACTCGCCGTTGTGAGGACAAGCGGCTCTCTGGCCTGATCAAGCAGTTCTGGCTCGAGTCCGGTGCTGTGTATGGCTATCGGAAGATCCATCGTGATTTGCATGAAATAGGCGAGTGTTGCGGCCCCAACCGTGTCCACCGTCTCATGAAAGACGCTGGAATCAGGGCGCAGGTTGGATATCGCAAGCCACGGCATAAGGCTGGAAAAGCGCATGATGTGACGCCTAATGTCCTGCAGAGACAGTTTAATCCGGCTGCGCCGAACGAGCGATGGGCGACCGACATCACCCATATTCGGACCCACGAAGGCTGGTTGTACCTGGCCGTGGTCATCGACTTATTCTCGCGCCGGGTGATTGGCTGGTCGATGCAATCACGGATCACGAGCGATCTGGTTCTAGATGCCTTGTTGATGTCGGTGTGGCGTCGCAAGCCGGTGAGCAAGGTACTTGTTCATTCGGACCAGGGCAGTCAATACACAAGCTATGACTGGAGCGCGTTTCTACGCGCAAACGGCCTTGAGGGCAGTATGAGCAGACGCGGCAACTGCCATGACAACGCAGTCGCTGAAAGCTTCTTCCAGCTTCTGAAACGCGAGCGCGTGAAGCGCAAGATATATCCGACCCGGCAGGATGCCCGGGCCGATATCTTTGACTATATCGAGATGTTCTACAACGTCAGACGCCGGCATGGCTCGAACAGCCTGCTGTCACCTGTAGACTACGAACAGCATCACGAAAAACAACTGGAAAGTGTCTAGAGAACTGGTGGCGATTCACTGAACCTTTTGATCCAGTCGTAAAGACTCTTGTTCGAGATACCCAGCCGCTGGCTGACATCGAGCACTGTGTAGCCGTGCACGACGACCTGGTTTACGGCTTCTTGCTTGAACTCATCCGTGTATCGAATCCCTTTAGACATTGTTTACCTCTTGTGATCATCTATGATTTTTACCACAAAAAGTGTCGGGGATTCTCAGGCCGTATCAGTTGATGTGCCGAAAAGTGAGGTAGCAGAGCATGAGTATAACTACGAGGCCCGCAGATATCATCAGGAAGACTTTTGCCTGAAGGGGTCTTGCAGTGTTGCTAGGCTCAAATTGCAAATCTAACCTCCAATTCCAAAGTCACTGACGCGATCTCCGCTCAATTTGTATGTTGATATCGCTTGTAGCTCGCCACGCCAATAAGCAGTTCTCATAATAATTCGGCGGTGACAGTCGCTGTCGTGCAGGCTGCCTTCTATCGATGGGCTTGTCCGTTCGTTGTGCATCGACCTTCCCACGCTTCTTGGTTGCCCCGGTGGTATTAGCTGCGAGTGCTATCGGGAAAATGCCCGCCCATCAGTACGTTTCGTGAGGCGGTGAACACCGGGCAGCTGTTCCAGATAAAAGGTCCCTAAGTAAAGGTGTGAGGTCGGTCGGAATTCGTGGAGTCCATCGGATCGTTTATCTTTACGATCTGGAGGACAACGATGGAAAGAATCCCCAAGGCATCTTACACGCCGGAGTTCCGGGCTGAGGCCGTGAAGCTGGTTGAGTCGACCGGCATGTCGGTGGCGAAGGCGGCAGAGCGGCTGTCGATCCCCAAGAGCAGTCTCAGTAACTGGGTGCGTGCAGCCCGGGCAGGAAAGCTGAAGCAGGTGGGTGAGCATCAGCGCGCACCCACAGAGCTTGAGATGGAGCTGGCCCGTGCCCGGCGTGAGCTCGCTGAGGTCAAGCAGGAGCGCGATCTGCTAAAAAAGTTTGCGGCGTACTTCGCGAAGGAATCCCGGTGAGGTACGCGCAGATTCACCGGCTACGGCACGAGCACTCTGTCGCCGCGATGTGCCGTCTGCTGGACGTATCCGAGAGCGGCTACTACGCCTGGCGCAAGCGGCCGCCGTCACCACGGTCGAAGGCGAACGCGCGTTTGACGCTGGAGATCAAGGCGGCTCACGAGCGCACGCGCAGGACGTATGGTCCCGAGCGACTTCAGTCCGATCTTGCCGACAACGGTATTCGTGTCGGCGTACACCGCATCAAGCGTATTCGCCGCGAGCAGGGCCTTCGCTGCAAGCAGAAGCGGCGGTTCCGTGTGACCACGGACTCGAAGCACAGGCTGCCTGTGGCGCCGAACCGGCTTGCCAGACAGTTCTCCGTCGATGTGCCGAACAAGGTGTGGCTGACGGATCTCACCTACGTCGACACCGCCGAGGGCTGGCTGTACCTGGCAGGCATCAAAGACCTGTTCAACGGGGAGCTTGTCGGATACGCGATGTCGGAACGGATGACGGTTAACCTGACGGAGACGGCACTGCGCCGTGCGATCGATGTCAGGCAACCAGGTCCTGGGCTTCTTCATCATTCCGATCGCGGCAGTCAGTACTGTGCGAGGAGCTATCAGCAGCTGCTACGGCAGCACCAGATGCTGTCGTCCATGAGCCGCAAAGGAAACTGTTGGGACAACGCGCCGATGGAGAGCGTTTGGGGAATCCTGAAGTCGGAGCTCATTCACCATGAACGCTTTGAGACGCGTGCGCAGGCGAGAGCAGCGATCCGGGAGTATATTGAGATCTTCTACAACCGGACTCGGAAACAAGCGCGCCTCGGTTACCTATCCCCGGTACAGTACGCTACGCAGCACCGCCACAGTCAGGTGGCATATTGAGCCGGTGGACTCTACGAAAACCGACCGACCCCAGTGTTCTACCTAGCTATTCGCGAAGCCCAAAAACAATGTTGTGCATACCCCTAGTTAAAGTAGAAGCTAAGTCGTTTTATTTCTCAATGCGAAGATCTCGTCGCAGCTTACGTTTGATCGTGGCTGTTAAATAGGTTCCTGTAGGGCAAAGCTTAGCTGGCTTCTCGACCTATAACCCTGTTGACTACTCTTAGGGTTGAGTCTCCGTCGACATATTTATGAAAGTGTTTTAACGAATGTTCATACTTTTCGGTGTTAACAACTGATTCAGGGGAGGCTAATGCGAGTCTTAGCGCTTTCTCCAACATAGGGAAATCTAAACACAAGGGTGTTGGAAAAACCTCTGATAAATCGTATTGGCAGCCTCTTCCTTGCGTATACCGATCAAAATCGAAGGCAAAGCTAAACACAGGACGTTTGGTCAACATGAAGTCAATTGCGATACTGGAGTAATCAGAGACCAGTACTTCGGTCTCTCTGAGCAGCAATGTCGGGTCGACAATATCATTGAATAAAATCACGTCTAATCCACCAAACGCGTCAAGCACAGCCCTCTCTTCTCTTAGGTGGGTTCTCACTCCAATCACCGCATTGTTATCTTGGGCAATACTCGACAACAGCATCAGCTCTGCTTTGCTAAACTCGTAAAAGCTAGATTTGTCCTCCCAACCTTCCCAGTCAGCTCGAAAAGTAGGTGCAAATAGAATTAGCTTCCGACCATTGATCCTGTTCCTAATTTTCTGCAACTCATCCTCTGCGTCTGCCCAGAGTGCCGTTTCATCTCTAAACAAAAGGTCATTGCGCGGCAAGCCAGTGATCCACGTGTTCTCTTCATTTGCGTAGTTGAAGCTCTGAATCATCACCTTCTTGTCTCGATCCGAAGAACTGACAATGGCGCTTAGCGGATCACAACCTGTCACAGAATCGGGTGCTGCCTGGACGCCAATTTTTTTCATTGTGATGCCGTGCCAGACGTTAAGCATGAGCCTGCTTCGGTGAGCAATTTCAAAACCGATGTCTTGAGTCATGCAGTGACGCACAAAAACTACGCCTGATCGCATTAAGAAAAAGACCCCACGGAGAGAGTGTAGTTTCACCACAACAACATCGCTGCGGTCGAGTCCCTCTGGCTTTACATCGCGGTATAGCACGACTTTTGTCAGTGAGTTGTCGTGTCGGACTTCCTCAAAAATCGCTCGAGCATTGTCAAACAATCTGCCACTTAGGTAGCACACTGGAAAAGCCCACACTCTCTTAGATTTGGGCATGCAGAGGTCGATGACATAGATGCTTTTCTTTAGCCAATGTTTAGCGTTTTGTCTAATCATTTGATAACGGGTCCGACGAGCGCGCTTGCTGTCTTCTCAATGCTAATATTCAAAGGTATTGCTCCTATTATTTTTCGTAAGATACGCATTCAATGAGGGCACATCTAACTACTATGACCCAGTTCTCATTTTATCAAACAAAATTGAGTGCGATTTGCTCGGCAACCGTTTCTGATTAACACTAGATATGACATACCCCGTAGTTCGGTCAGGCAAAAGATGTCCTGCAAGTAATGCACGCTGAAACACGAACGCAACGCCTTGGCTATTGGAGGTGTTTGGTGAGCCGAAACTGAGAAAAACGGGTGTTGACGTCAATCGAATTGTCCGCGCAGCGGTCATCTGGCGCCAGCGTGTTGGGTTTGCCTATTGAAAAGGTGCGTCGAATTTCACTAGGTGGATGGTTATGGAGCCCTTAACTCGCTGACTGCCAAAACTTGGGTCGCCCCAGCCCCGTGCCAGTGATGTACAGAGTTTTTTATAAGGAGATTCACGCAAATGATTACAGTGCTTACTTGCGGCACGTTTGACCTTTTTCACGTAGGACACCTTAGATTGTTGAAACGCGCTCTGGCGTTAGGAGATCGACTAGTGGTTGGAGTGTCTAGTGACCGACTAAACTTTGAAAAAAAAAATAAACACGCGGTGTATTCGCTTAACGACAGAATTGAGATTATTCGATCAATTCGCTGCGTAACGGACGTCTTTGTAGAGGACCGTATGGAAGACAAACGTGCCTACATTAAAGAGCATAAAGCTGACATCTTTGTGATTGGCGACGACTGGGCGGGGAAGTTTGATCACCTTACAGATCTCTGCGACGTACATTACTTGACGAGAACACCATCGGTTTCAACGACCGAAATAGTCGAAGTTATTCGCTCGACCGAGGGCAAATAGGGTTCCTCGCTCATTGGTCGCCAAGACCAAGGCATAATGTTGATTGGTGACTAGCTGCATGCGCGCCAAAATAAACCAGCCTCGAGCGACTACTTTAGTTCTGCTTTGTTTACATTTATGACTTGCCCGGTCACGTTTGAAAGAAGGGTTGCGAGTGTGGCTTTAGCGACAACACTCGCATCCATCAAAGAGTTAGGGTCCTCATGCCCAAAATTCTCAACCCGCATAGGGGTGGCCGTTCTCTCTGGATTGATTGCGTTAACTGATACGCTGTCTTTTGCGAGTTCCTCTGCTGTGGCTTGAACTAAGTTCACTATTGCTGCTTTTATTGAGGAGTAAGAGGCGTAAAGTGCTCTGCCACGGGTGTATGAGCTGGAGGTAAACAAGACTAGGCTGCCTTTAGACTTTGAAAGATAGGGGGCACCAAACTTAACAGCGTAAAGAGATCCGAAATAGTTAACGTCGATCTCCGCTTTAAGGTCAGTCACCGACCGATCTACTAGCTTGCCAATTTGCAGGACTGCAGCCGTACATACTATGTAGTCAATTCTTCCTGAGTCCGCGAAAACATCAGCAAAGGCTTTATCAAGCGCCTGGGGATCGGCTATGTCAACGCCGTCAGACCTTGACAGTGAGTATGTTTTCACCCCGTGCTCGGCAGCGCAGTCACGGATACTTTCTCCAATTCCTCTGCTGCCACCAATCACTATCATGACCTTGCCACTCAACTTTGATAGGTCTTGTTGCGGTATGGATATAGATCGCATCTGAAAGAATTTGTCGGCGATAAATATATCTTCAGGGTATGTGATCTTAATGTTGTCACTTGTCCCGTGCACTAGCACCACTGGTGCTAGCTTATACTTGACAACTATGCCGCAGTCATCCGTGAAGTCGGTGTCGTGATTCTCCTTCATTGTAGCGTGCGCGCGACGAAGCAGCCCTACTCGAAATGCTTGTGGGGTGAGCCCGCGGCGCAGTCTAGATCTATCAGGTATCTTCGAGATCACCACACCATCATGAGTTTCCACTATCGTATCTGCGCATTGTGTTACAACATCAACTGCATCATTCAATCTAACAGCCGAAATGCAATCGGAGATTGTTTGTGACGAAACCAGCGGACGTACAGCATCATGAAGGAGTACGTAGTCGTTATCATTATTGATAGCGCCTATCGCGGCGGCAGAGCTGTCCTGCCTGGTCGCCCCCCCAATTACGATTTTCGAGACCTTTGTGAAAGCATTCCTCAAAAGTAGCTCTTCAACATAATTCCGGAAGTCCTCGGCCACAACTATTATTACTTCGTCGATGCCATCGTGGTCATCGAACACACTTATTGTATGTTCCAGAATGGTTCGACCTGCCAGCTTCACGTACTGTTTTGGAATGTCGCCAAGAAAGCGAGTGCCGGTACCGCCGGATAAAATAGCCGCATACACTTTTGTCACGATTATCCTCTGTTTTATAGTCTGAATAGATATAAATGCTTTTTAATGTCGTGTTTCTTTCGACATGATATAACGGTTACTTGAAGACTCTGACTGTGAGTTTAGCGGATTTCGAGTCACGTTTTACTAGTTATGATTGCAGCCAGCTTGGACGTGACATGAGAGGCCCGTCCCAGACTAGATTTTGCTAGTCCAATGCAAATTACGCTTGCTTAGGTTTTATCTAGCAGTTTGCACACTTCGTCGCAAAACACGGTGCTGGCAAACCCATCGTTTGACAGATACCTGCGTGCAAGTTTACTCCGCTGGGCCCTCCGAGGATCCTCTTGAATAGCGATTCTTATTAAGTCATCGGTACAGATTTCAGTTAATGGATAGGTGGCTTCTCGAAGGTCGTAGAGAATGTCCGTTGCCTTGCATTCGACGTAGACAGTCTCATTTCCGTCAAAAACGATCGGAATGTCGAAAGCAAGTGCCTCGAAAAGTAGAGAACTTATATCGCCTATGACTAGCTTTGACTCCAGCAAAACTTCAAAGCTTGAGGAGAAGTCGGTATCAGTGATCATTTTCATGAAGGGGGTATCTGAAAAGCTAATGAGCTTTGGTAGCTTTCCTCTAGCTATGTCACGCGCAAGCAACGGGTGCAGACTGACAATCACTTCGTGTCCTTCTAGCTCAGATAGCAAAGTGAGTACGCTGTTGTAGTCGGAAATTAGAGTTTCATCGATGTTCCAAGAAGGCGCGTACAGCAGGTACTTCCTTTCTTCAGGTTTAGGCTTGACGTCCAGCACTGGCAGGCCGATTTCTCTGAGTCTTAGGCCGGGCATGTCTGTCGATAGTTTCTGGTAAAAGTATTTGCAAGGGCAGTAAACGTAATCAAAGCCGCCAAGCATTTCACTGTAAAGATGATTAATTTTTGGGCCGATACCATGCCCAAAATAAACAGATTTCCCTGCCAAATATTTTGGAACTTCAATGAGCTCGCTGGAAATAAGAAGGTTTATAGCAAGGGGTTTTTTCCACGTGTACGCGCTACCCACGATGCATCTGATGTTTGGGAATTGCGATGTGTCAAACTGCTGTGAACAGATGATGGTGATTCTAGCTTTCCGGAGAAGGCTGAGAGACTTTACTACCGGGGCTAAGTGAATGAGGTGGTAGTCCTGGTCACTGTAAAAGACTATGTTTTCTTTGAGCCCCAATATCGCTCTTAAACGTATGAGCACGAGGTCGATAAGCCAATTAAGCCACGAGAGAAAGTTTTTGAAATGTTCTTTAGCCATAGATTTTTTTGTCGGCAGTTTTATCGTTCTGTTGCTTTGCAAAAACGTAATTCAAAAATGCGACTGTTCTAGATTGTTAAATGAGCAATGGTTTTTTATCTTTTGCGGTTTTTTTGAAACCGACCTTGGCGCTGAGGCACGTCGTTTAGCAATCACTTCAACTTGAGTATGCGAAGCGGTTTGTCTTGATAATATGCCATAGAGCGGTTTATGAGACAGCGTAAAGAGCCTTAAAGGAACACATTTGATATCAAAAAAGTTAAGTTGTAATTATTCACGATAGCAGGGGCGATGGGGATGCATTCCTAATGCAGCGGATCGACTTAGCCGCGCTGCAGTCATTTGACCTGTAACCTTGCCGCAGGGCTCTCCCTAATGTAACTACGTGCAAGTTCATTGGCCTCAGGCAGATCTTCGGCAAATAGATTTAAAAGAGGGCTTGCGTTCGACAGGCGAGAGGTATGCGTAAGATCTCCGGCCAGCGATTTCAGTGCATTGACGTGATATTGCAAAAAGTCTGAAGGGGTTGCTGGCGATGACCTAACTAAGTGATTGAGCTTGCTTAGGCCAAACTGATCGAGCAGAGCTTGCGTTATCGGCTTTCCCCGTCCGCCGGATTTTGTGTTTGAGTGGTTCTCCGTGGTGTCTACGACCCACGCTATGGGGTTATCTGTTAGTGATCGCCCCTTAAGTCCGTTGTTACGTAAAAATGGTAGCCGACAACTATGATCGCCGAGTATCAGCGAAAGAATTGCCGCGTTGGTTTTTAGTTCATTTGGGTGGATGCTGGGTCCCTCCTCACCATAACGATGAAGTGATGTTAGGTGGGATAGCAGTGAGAATTTGAAGGCAAATGTGCTCCCGCAATACCTATGTAATCCGTATCGTTTTTGATAGGTCAAGTTTTGGTGATTGATTAGCGTGCCGGAACTGACGAACAGGAAGTCGGTTTCCATAGAGGCACGACTGAATACATTTTTAACCAT
Source organism: Congregibacter litoralis KT71 (assembly GCF_000153125.2). Taxonomy (NCBI): domain Bacteria; kingdom Pseudomonadati; phylum Pseudomonadota; class Gammaproteobacteria; order Cellvibrionales; family Halieaceae; genus Congregibacter; species Congregibacter litoralis. Next base: position 3,423,251 of record NZ_CM002299.1, on the reverse strand, counting down.
GGTCTTGGAAACCCAATCGTCTGCATCCAAGATAAATATCCATTCGGGTTTAAATTTTTTGCAATGAAGCAGCGCGTGAAGGATTTTGATGCCTTTGTCGAGCATTACATCTTCTAAAGTGATTCTCCCCTGGTCGCATTTAGGCGGCGCAGGAAGATTAACTTTGACAAAATCAACTCCAGGGAAACGGTCAGTGTCCTCTGGCGCTGCGTTGCAAGAGACAACAAGCCGAGATGGTGTGCCACGTGAGGCATTTTCAACGGATGTGGCAGTTAGGCTAAGCAAATTGAGAACCGCTTTGTAATCATTGCTTGCGTCAGGGTGTATGAGCGGAGCTATAAAGCACACGTTGTTGATTTTCTCAGACATATGGGCGCTCATAGATACCTAAATGAGTGTATTTTGTTGTTGAGATACAAGTCGTGTTGGCTAGTACTGTTTCTTTGCCGGATCAATGGAGACACGCTAAGACCTGAAATCGAAGTCATTTAGTTTATCTTTGACTCCCGCGGAAAACTCGACGAATTGAGCCGATAACAACTTGGGTGATCGTGTTCTTAAGAAGGCCTACTGAGGGATCTTTTTTTATGGATAGCCCCACAAGCACCAGTGCTAACGCGAAAGTGATCCAGAAGGCACAAGAAAGACCAATAAATGGTAGCAAGCCGTCGGCTATTTTCACGGGGAAGGTTTGAGCTAGCCAGGTAACTGTACTAAACGCGATTGCCGTCGGTAATAAAGGTGACGTAATGAGGAGCAAGTCGTAAAATCTAAATGCATGAAACATGCTATTGCATATAGTAAGTAGAACTAATGTCGAGAGTGTTGAAACAAGTAGTTGTAACTTCGCATAGTCTTCCGGCAGCTGACCTCGGTACGACACTGCTACTAGTACGGTGAGCGCAAAAGCTGCCGATAAAATTCCAAATCTAGAAACTACACTTATACCGCCTTTTGATATAAGAATATTCGAGACTATTGTTTGCACAATTGCCGGAAAAATCCCCAAGCTTAAGATTCCTAAGGTTGCTGAATGCTCGGTCCATTTACTGCCTAATAATAAGAGAGTGATGTCATTGCTAAACATCAGAATCCATGCACTGATTGGTATTAACGCCACTCCGGCGGCCAGAAGTGTGGCGTTTACATGATGGGGCTTGAGGCCTTCCGGCCCTCTGTTGGCCTGTGAAAACGTGGATAGCAAAGGGTCTAGTGCAGGCTGCATGACTTGAACGCTCAAGATCGACGCGATATTCCTGAACATGGAGTAAATTCCCAAGCTCTCGATCGAGAATGTTTTTGTAGCGATAATCGTGTCAGCTTCTGCTCGGCTAAAGCCTACGATCCCGTTTATCAGCATCCATTTAGAAAAGTCAAATTGCTTTCTTGCGCCTGCGAGACAGAGCTTTGGTCTGTAAGTTGAGTATCGATAACTAAGTATGGATGGCAACATGTAAGAGACCATTGTGCCTACTATTAGTGCCCAATATGAGCGTAAGCTAAAAGCGAGAAATATCGTTACTGTTGTAGCGACGATTTTGGAAAGAAGCTGAACTAAAAAGCTTGGACGGTAGTTTAAGTCGCGAATATAGAGCCACATACCAGGTGTCCCAAGAGCAGAAAGTGGGAACACCGCAGCCAGAGCATACAGAGGAAACCGCACCTCGGGTTTATCCAAATACGATAAAAGGTAAGGCGCTAAGAGTATGAGGGCGACAAACATCAGTGATTTAGTTAGAAGGTTGATTGTCCATGCGGTGTTTAAGTCATCATCGGAAACATGACTCAGCATTACGATGTATTGCTGCGACCCAAGGGCAACGATTGAGTTGAGGAAAAAGGCGATAAGCGTGCAAGTGGCGACCACACCAAAGTCTGCCGGCGTAAGTAAGCGGGCCAGGATCAGCATGGAAAAAATCCCCATGGCTCGGTGAAGCACTTTGCTCAGAAGCTGGATGACTGAGCTCTTCACGGTGTCTAGCGCCAAGCTGCTGTCGTTATCTTGTTCCAATGGAGGCCTATACTTGGGCTTTGGCTGATGGATATGGAGTCATGGTGGCTCTTTGCTTGCTGCGACGAGCTTCTAGTTTCTTTCGTTGACTGAAAACCAATCTATGGCAGCTTAAACTGATAGTGATGTTCGATGTTAGTGAGCTACGTGCTCTGTTCTGCAGAAAACCGGGTCGTTTTCTCCGCCTGATTTCCGCCAAAATACTCATCGGACCACAGCTGAAAAATCAACAGAGGCCATAATATATTCGACATATCGTTTCTACCTGATTGGTGCATGTCCCACATTTTTTGAATGTGGCTTAATGAAAAAATGTTTTGTAGCGCTCCATCCGCACGGAACAGCTCATTGCTTGCAAGATTCTTTAGCTCATTTCTAAGCCATACGTCGACCGGTGGTGAGAAACCCATTTTCTTTCTGTTTCTTATTGAAGCGGGAATCACTGGCTCAAATGCTTTTTTGAGAATGTACTTTTTTGTACCCGAGCGGTATTTAAGTTGGGTCTTCAGTCGAGCTGCAAATTCAATCAATTCGAAATCGAGCAAGGGAGCCCTGACTTCCAACGAGTTGGCCATGCTCATACGGTCTACTTTTACGAGTATGTCACCCGGCAGATAGGTCTTCATGTCGGTATATAGTGCGCAAGTCATTGGATCATCACTTTGACACTTGGCAAACATCTCAAGCGACCGATGGCTTGGGTGATAGCCCTGAAGTTGTGCTTTTGTTTCAGTCGTCGCAAGGTCTTGCCATTGCCTGTCAGTAATTTGCGAGTTTGTCATATAAAAACCAAGTGCCGGGTCGGCGCTCAGTGCGCGGGCGAGTGTAGCGAGGCGCCTTAGAGGTCTGAATGTGACGTGCTCAAGCGCCCGAGTCACTAGCGGTGCGAGCTTGTTCCGAATAAACGCAGGAACGAGACTACGCCACAGGTTCTCAATTGCATATGTATGATACTTCTCGTAGCCGGCAAAGACTTCGTCACCGCCGTCGCCGGCCAGTGCAACAGTCACTTTTTGCCGGGCTAGTTTGCAGACGTAGTAAGTAGGTACCAAGGATGGATCTGCAAACGGTTCATCAAAGTAGCTCACAATTTCGCGCAGCGAGTTTACGACGTTCTCACCCACCTTAAACTCATGGTGATCACAGTTGTACTGATCAGCTACAATCTGCGCGAAGCTGGTTTCATCAAACTCCTCTTCGTGAAAGCCAATGGTGCACGTTGTGATTGGCTTGTCACTCAGCTTGGCCATAGTGGCTACGATGCCGCCAGAGTCGACCCCGCCGGACAGAAACGCGCCCAGGGGCACATCCGAGGTCATCCTAAGTTTGGTGCTCCGCGTGATCTGTTCCCGCAGTTTGGCGACCGCCGTAGTTTCGTCTATGTCTTGTGCGTCAAAGCTAATATCCCAGTACTGCCGAACTTCGATGCCCTTGCTGTCTATCTTGGCGTAGTGCCCCGGTTCAAGCTTAAACACGTCCTCAAAGATCGTCTTGGGATCGGGCACGTACTGGTAGGCAAAAAAATCGTACACTGCGTCTAAACGAATCTTTTTCTCGATCAGGTCGGCTGCCATCAGCGCTTTAAGCTCAGAAGCAAAAACAACGTCCCTGCCTCGTGAGCCGTAGTAAAGCGGTTTTTTACCTACCCGGTCTCTAGCCAGGAACAATGAGCTTTCCGCTTTGTCCCACAGAGCAATCGCAAACATGCCATTAAGGTGCTCAAGGCAATCTTCGCCATAGGTCGCGTAAGCGGCCAGTATTACCTCGGTATCTGTTTTTGTTTGAAAGTTATAGCCAGTCGCTGTCAGGTTCTGGCGTAGTTCAAGAAAGTTGTAAATCTCGCCATTAAAGATGACCACATAACGCCCGCAGGCAGAATGCATTGGCTGGTTGCCAGCTTCCGACAAATCAATGATGGCAAGGCGACGATGATGTAGCCCCACCCGCTCATCCAGATAGCTGCCATCGGCATCTGGCCCTCGGTGGCGAATAGCTTCGCCCATCGTGGCGAGCGTATTTTCATCGCCAACCCGATCATGAAAACGTGTAAATCCAGCGATTCCGCACATAGCTATAAGCTTATGTAAGGGCGCACAGTCGCGCCCAGTGTTGTAGCGATAGATACCGGCAAATGGCGCCAGATTTTCTCTACAACGCGTCGCGCCTTCCCGCTGCCGATTGTTGTCACTGAGTTCGCTGGCAGCGTATGTGTTGTTTCATTCAAGACCGTCGTCCAATTTAGCGGTTCGGGAATCGCCCCCCATTGTTTTTTAAATCGAAACGTACCTTCTCCCATGGTCGAGCGCCCAAAGTCAAAGGACGTTGCGCCACTATCGGCAGCTTCTGCCAGTAGCGTCCAATACAGCAGCATATTTGGAGACAAGGAATTGAACTCCTTCAGTGTAGATGCCCAGGGGATGGCAACCTTGGCGCCCGCTCGAAGAACAATGCCTGCACCTACGGGACTGCCCTCCAGTCGAACGATACCAATAGAACATGAACTACCGTATGACTTTGCTATCGATTCAAACCACTGCTTGCTGTGGGCCGGAGAGCCAAGATTCCGCATGTTTTGTGCATATACGGCAAAGAACTCGCTCACCCGCTCCACATTACTTCCTGTGTCCGCCGTGAGCCCGTTTTTTTCAGACTTCCGTATTTGGCTGCGTAGTTTACTCTTAAATCCAGCTTCTAGCTCACTCGCAGAGTTGGGCAAAGCCAACACCATTCGGACCTTACAACCCTCGGGTGGATGATAGGCTCCCGACTGCGATTCTTTTGCTGGCTGGTCCAACGTGTCACGAATCTCATGGGACGCGGCCTCACTATCATCTGTGGCGGCAAGCAACAACTGTCTGATAGTTTCGTTGTCCGCGAGGGGTTCACCTCGGTCGCAGTAGGGGAGCGAACAATACCGGCCCGCGCCAAAAAAACCGGGCACCCTCGCAGCCGGGAATATGCCGCGAATGCGTTTATCCGCGCAGTTTTCAGCAATCAAATATCGTGTTTCAAGTCCATAAGAGATGCTCATCGCGGTTCGCCAGGCATATAGGTGATACGGAGTACTTACAGATGAGTGCTCAACGTAGGCGTCCCAGGCGGGTTGGTCAGCATCAGTTGCTTCTCGCAGGATGAGATTTGAGTGATCAACAAAATCGGCACTCCCATTACGGCTTTTGCCTATTCCACCCGTCATGATTTAGCCTCGGCTGCATCAGTATGAAATAGGCCTTGCTCACGACTACGGCTTGCGGAGAAGTTACTCCGCCACATCATAAACGGCTTCTCAATCACCCGATACAATATCTCGGCCGCTAGAAGGGTCAGAACGAAGGCCATGCCCAGGTATAGCGGAAATGACAGATCTGCGTCGATTCTTTTCACTACGGCTAGGGCATCAACGTGCAACAGGTACATGGCATAGGAGCGAGTGGATATGTGAAGGATCGCAGCACCAACGAAGCTGTTAGTCTGCCAGTCGCGACTGCCTGCCCACAGTACCCAGCTACCAAACACCACCGCCAAAAGTAAGGGGGAGGGGCTGGCAATGCCCGGCAAGTCTACATACCTATCAACAATAAAGCTGACATAGAGGCCTGACGAGAGAATGAGTAGAGGATACGCACCTTGCGCCAAACGGTCATAAATCTCCTTTCGGTTAACACTAAGATAGGCCAATAGGATCCCCATAACACAGCAATCCATACGCACATGTGTCTCGTGCATCGAGTCGTAGAAACCCAAACTACGAAATATCGTAGGTAAAAGTAGCAGTATTACGATAGCCGGCAGCCTCGCACGAACAGAGCGGGCCATGAGGACTGCGACAAATGGCGCGATAAATAGATAAAACTGCTCTTCGACGCAAAGCGACCAGCTCACAAAAAACACGCTGAGATTCCCAGTGTAATTCTGCAAGAAGAGTAAATGTTGCCACGGCATACGAAAGTCTGTTTTTGTAAGAAACAGTTGGACTAGCGTGAGTGAAAGCACAGCGTAATAGGCCGGTAGCGTTCTCATCCACCTCCGTAGCCAGAATCGCGTGATGTCTACGTCACCAAACTTATGCTGCTCCTTGAATAGCTGTGTACCGATTAGCCAGCCGGACAACACAAAGAACAGGTCTACACCGGTGCCACCAAACTGAAGCGGAGCTAAAGCGGAGGGCGATCCGAAACTACTCACCGTATGCCCGAGCAACACGGTGAGTATGGCAAAGGCGCGAAGCAGATCTAATCCGAGGTTTCGAGACATGGCTGCTTGATATTGGCCTCGTGTGTTAATGCTCTTAGTCAATTTAGGTTTTGTCCGATGTCACCATGTAAACAGATACTCTCGTAAAACGCGCTATATCCATGCTGCATGATTGAAGCGTGAAATCGAGCTTCAAAATCCTGGCGCGCGGCCTCTCGCATCGTTTGACGCTTATCTGTTGAGTTGATGAGTGTGAGACACGCGGCCGAAAAGGCTTCCTCATCATTACTTGCAACAACCAATCCCGTTTTGCCATCGAGAATGACTTCGGGATTTCCGCCTACGTTAGTAACGACGCAGGGCTTACCCAGGCTCAGTGCTTCAAGCAGGGTCATTGATGTTCCCTCACTGAAGGACGATAAAAGATAGATATCCATAGCGTCGAGCCAGGTCGCGGGACGCTCAACATAGCCGGGCATAATCACTCGTTCGCTGATTTGTAACTCAGCACAGAGACGGTTAATAGCATCCCGGGTTTCGCCGTCGCCTACTAAAAGCATCCAACTGTTCGGTTGCTTGTCCAATATGCGTCGGAACGCTCGGAGCATCATGTCGTGGTTTTTGATTGGATCCAGGCGAGCTATGCTGCCAAGGACGGGCGCGTCTAAGGGTATGCCGAGTTTTTCTCTTAAGGCCTGTGCGGCTTTCCCGTCTGCCTCGAGTCCGTGGATGCCGTTGTAGACCACTTCAATGGCGCCTTCATTCACATACTCGTACTTTGCCAATGCTTGTTTGGTTGCCTGACTGATGGCGGTTATTTGGTTTGTCATTTTTTGGAGTAGGGGGTTGATAAACCGTCTTTTGGGGCTTGCCGCATCTGGGTAAAAGCGACCGTGTTCCGTAAATATAACTTTGACACCTGTACCTAATGCGGCCAGCGCACCATAGACCCAAGGGGTGTACTGATGGCAGTGAACGATGTCAGTTTTGCACTCACGCAAAGTCTTACGCAGTGTTTTTATCACCCCCAGATCCAGTCCGTCCCGTCGATTCACGGAGCTGATAGTTATGCCGTCGCTGCGGAGACGCTCACCCCAGGGGCCCAGTGGCTCTTCAATGCAAAAGATACTGTGACTGAACACATTACTGTCAGATCCAGTGACCAAGTTGAGGATTACTTGCTCCGTACCTCCTATACGCATGTCGTAAGTAACGTGAAGAACACGCAGCGCCCGCTGTGAATTCACGCGCAGAGTCCGTTGCTTGAACCCGCACGTTGCGATAACAAAGTCGCCGCCTCACTGATCGTACAATGCTGCAAGGCGGCGCGCAGATTAGCGTGCGCGAGCGTTGCTTCAATGTTCTTTGTGATTAATTCAAAAGCATTTGTGGTGTTCAGCATCCCGGCACCACTATCCAGCAAACTGGATGAATGCAAAAACATGTGCAGCATCGGCGAACCATTGCCTATCACCGCATCAACGAGGGCATTCATGTCCGTGACGCTCGCTGCCTCCGGGCTGAGATAAACCTTCCGCAAAAGTCGCGTGTGCCAGAGTGCACCTACGAGGTGGGCAGGTCTCAATGCTTTGGTTGAAGCAATGTTGTGTACGGCCCGGGCTTTATCTTGATTGCGCCAATTGAAACCGACTGTGACCGGCAGCTCCAATATATTGCGTTGGGCACCAGGCTCTGTCGGCGAGGCATAGTCCGGCCAATAAGGTGAGAGCGGGGTCTGGTCACAGTCATACCATTCGGTCTGATGGCAAGGGTACATGCTGGAGTCTATTCTGATGCCGCGACTCTCAAGAAGCTGGAGTAGCGGCCCATTCGTTCCCCAGCGACCAGATCTAAAAGCGACCGGTAAAACCCCGAAAGCCCTGCGCAAACAGTCCAGCAGCGCGTCTAGTTTGGCTGCAGTCTGTTCGTGGGTAAGGTTAACGACATGAGAGGAATACTCGTCTGGATCGCCATAATCAGGTGGTGTGGTCCAGGGGTTCAGTCGCGCGCCAATTTCACACTCCCCCCGATCATGGAACGGCGCGATTGTTGCTACCACAACAGGGCTGCTCGCTGCGGCATAATCGAAGAAGTAAGTGGGCCGTATCCCTGCTCGTGCACAAAAAACCTGAAATTCCTGAAGATAGTGCGTGTTCAGCATCGACGCCTTACGCCTGGCCAGAGGTGCTGACCAATCCCACTCTTCTTCGGTATCCACCGAAAGGACGAACTTGATATCAGGGCGCACGCTCAGCATGTCTTGCTCTTCTCTACGAGAGTAAGGAAAAGCTGCTGATACTCTTGTGCCATCCGGGATGCCGAGTATTCCCTGGTAACGTACTCGAGTGCACTTGCCGCGAGTTGCTCCGCATACACGCGATCATCAAGCAACTGCCGCCATAGATCGGTAAGAGCATCGCGCGCTCCAAGCGGCGCAAGTAACCCTGTCTCCTTATTTCTGATCAATTGATCAATGCCCGGTATATCGTAGGCTGCTACCGGAATGCCCATGGCACAGGCCTCCATCAAGCAGCGCGGGATGCCTTCAAGGGTTGATGTCATTACGAATAAATCAAAGCTGTGAAGAAGCTCTAGTCGGTCGTGCCTAAACCCCAAAAAATGAATGTCATCCCGTGCAGCCAAGCTGTAGCTGTAGGCCTCTAGTTCAACGCGGGCGTCCCCGTCGCCCAACAACACAAGTTCTATGTCATCACGCTCTTTGCGTAGCGTATTAAAAATATCGAGTATATCGTGCACGTTTTTACGACTAATGAGCTGACCGACAAAGCCAATACGCTTCTTCTTAGTGGCAGGCGCAGGACGTCCTCGCTCCGCCTCTACTTCGCTAAGATCCACGCCATTTTGTATGTAGATGGTGCGATCTACGGGTACACCGGCAAAACGACAGTCAGCAACCAATTGTCTTGATAGAGGAACTACGCGGTCTGCGCGCGCCATGGCTTTGCAACCGGCCCAAATGAACAGGCGTAGCTTCAGATCTGAGGAGTTTTCAAAGCCATGCGGCGTTGTTACACAGGCGATGCCCGCGCGACGAGCTGCCATTAAACCCAGAATATCCGACTTGTAACCGTGGGTGTGGATGATATGAATATCGTTGGCGCGAATGATGTCGACCAGCCTGCCAACGACGGAAATGTCAAAGCGGTGCGCCATCGGCACCTCAAACGTCTCGCCCAGCGCTTGCTTTTTGTACTCCTTTACCAGCTCCAGATCCTTGGAGTTCTCCTCAAGCGTTGTTGCCAAATGACAGCGGACCTCGTCCTTGGGCAGGTTTCGAGCGAGTGCAAGTATCCAGCGCTCTGCTCCATAAAAACCTGTAGGGCAGATAAACTGCAGAACGTTAATGCTCGAGTCCGCTGTGGCCGAAGAGCTCATACTGCTGGTGGTTCCCCATTAATGGTCGTGGAGGTTGTTGCCCATGGTCTTAAACACTCCCAGAATCGTTCCCCAGGTTCGGGCAGGGAAATAATAGCCGTAAAACGCAGCGATGTGCCCAAGTGCGATGCGCCGGTCTGCTAAAACATAGAGCCGCGTCACATAAGCGCTGAATGGTAGTAGTGCCAGCAGGAATGCGCACAGCGCTAAAGCCCATTGAGCGGTTAACAACATAGCAACTGCGGTTAGGGTAAGAAGTGTGATCCAAGGGGGAATGAAAAAGCTCGGCCATTCGTTTATGCGGATGTGGCGTCCGGCCATGGACTGCAAATTCGACTGCCCCCGCCAGATTTCTTTACTAAACATTTCGCCGAGTGCTTTATCTTCCCCGAGATGGATGTAGCTCGCCTGGCCGCTGTACCAAAGCCTGCCATGCTCACTGACCTTATCGGTAAAGTAGTAGTCTTCACAGGTCATCAGGTGTTCGGGAAAGCCGCCAACAGCTTCATATATGGTCCGTCTCAGCAGTAGGTTCCTGCCCGGTAAAAAATCGACAGAAGAATCAACGCTCGCATTGCTGAGGGCTGTGCGTATTCGCTCGAGCGGAGGTGCACGTTCATCGTTGACCTGCATGGCGCTTATCAGGGCGATATCCTCTCGCCCCTCCAGCATGGGCAAAAGCTGCTCCAGCCAGTTCGGGGATAGCGCTATATCGGCATCGAGAAAGGCCAGATGCGTGCTCGTCACAGCGGCAACGCCTTGATTACGTAAGGCAGAAATGGTCAGCTCTGGCGCTGCGTAGATGATTCTCAGGTCGAGCTCACCTGCATACGCGGTGGTTTGTGGCAGTAGCGTTTTGTTCTGCGTGATTACCACGACATCTTTGGCAACGGAGCTGGTTTGCGCGGCAACGGACGCCAGAGTTTTCTGCAAGAAAGCCTCACGTCCTTTATGCGGTACAACAAAGCTGACGTGGTAATCACTCATTTTTCGTGAGCCCGCTTAGTTCGCGCGGGCAGGATTTTACGCAGCGCGGCGACTTCTCGAGAAGGCCGAAAGCTCCGGATCGCACGCATTAACAAAGCGGCGAAATTACGGGCCTGATCAAGCTTACCCACGATTCTCGGCTGTGGATAGCTTCCTCGATCGGCCATAGGCGAACAAGCTTTTGCCAATGGGAGGCTGGGGTTGTCGTTTTGCATAAGGAGCGCAAGAATTCTCGTGTATTGCCGACTGGGATCAGTGCTTAGCGCGTCGGTGATGTAGTCGACGAATTCACTGGCTTTTAAGCGTACGATTTTGAGTTGTCCGGACTCCAGTATGCTGCCCAGAACAGGACATTCGCCTTGCGCAGATCCTGAGCGGTCCAGGTGTGGTTGGGAAACTCCAGACGCTCTGGTTTGGTGAGGTAGGGAGCCTCATTCTCTACCATCCAGTCGGCGTAATGGAGTAAACAATCTCGTGCATAGAAAAAGTCATCATCCAGCTCTCCAAGATCTTTTTTCAGCGTTAGGTATCGGCATAATGCTTGCAGAAGCACCACGTAAAACCAATGCTCCTCGATGTTTGTCAGCGCTCGCGCTTCAAGGTCTTCTGTTGGGTGAATCGTATGCTGAATGATATGGGCGAGTTGAGCGAGCGTTGCCGGGGACTGATCCAACACGTAGCAATCCATCAACGCGTTTAGATAATTGGCGATGCCTCGATCCAAGGGGTAGCGTCCAGTGAGATGGTTTTTTAGGTCAGGCCTATTGCGGTTCTTGAGGGCCAGAGCTAGGTCAACAAAGGTGTCTGATCCTTCGTAGACTTTGCTGATCCAGTTTTTGAGTTCATAAAGCGCGTCTCTAGACGCCGTGTTTCCAGTCAGTAGGTAATGATGGAGAAGCCCCGACGTGTAGCAGTGTTGACCCCCGGGACCGCCGCCCCCAGCGTGCCCCTCGTAGGCATCTTTTGGCTGACGACGAGAATACGACCTGTGCGACGAAGTTTCAGCCGGTTGATAGTGATCGGTATGCCAGAATAGCCCGTGGTTGTATTCGGGTCGATCAGCATCCGTATGGTAGATATCAATATCTACGGTGTGCCTTGCCAGATCATCAGCAAGTACCAGCCACCGCTGCTCGCCGCTACGTAAAAACTGACGTAGAAACCCGAAAAGTGGGTCGTACTGATTGTTGTAGTGAGAGACAAACAGTGTTCCGCCATCGTGTCCCTCCGTCTCGTGGTCTGCCCACAAGTCACCAAAGTTTCGCCAACCGTATTCATCTATGGCTTCACGCTTGGCAAAAAAGTTGTTTTCTCCGTTGAGTCCTTGATCAATAAGACTTTGAACTCTTTCATCAGTGGCGGCTGAATTTCCGAGCTCCGGTAGTGCGCAAGCTTCGACGTAGACGGGCTCCAGCGTTATTACAGGCTGAGGAAAGGGCGTCGGTGCCTCATGCAGAGACTCTGGCGTTACGCTATCTGCAAAATGAAACGAACAGCGATGCGTGCAGCGCTCTCCGGCCTGCAGTTCGTGGGGCGTTCCTGTAAGCGGCAGAAAATCAACATTAACGCCGCCACTATCCACCGAGAGCTGGCTTGGAAAGCGTTGCCAAAAGTCTTCAAGACGGACACTTACCCTCCGAGCGCCACGAACAATACTGACGCTGGGGTCGGCTCGCGGTCCTCGCAGCTTCCGATCATCGATCTCTGCGACAAAGCCCGGTTCCGTAAGGGTTACATCCCCGTGCTGGTTCTGATGTACCGGACTGTCCCAGTTTTTACCTCCACTGGCCATCTGTATAAGCACCGCGCGGCGATCAAACGGCACTGGCGCGTGCTCTGGGGTGATCTGTATTTCTCCAGACTTGGCTGCGCTTTTACTGTCATCCCAGCGCCAGCCCAGACTCAGATTGTCAAAAAACAACGAGTGCGCATCCCCGAGATCCCACAGCCCGTCTGGATGCTCTGCGGCTGCGGGGTTATGTATTGTCAGACTGATGTCTATCCGATCACCGTTTGAGGCAACTTGCATCGCGCAGCGAAAGGCCATTCTTTTGCCACCGCCAAGCTCGAAACAGCCATACAGGTTAACGTCGACGGACAAGGCGCGGTCGCTGGCCATCAGCGTGCAGTAATCGTATTCTTCGACCTGAGCCTTTACTACTGTGCCTTTGTAACCAAGGCAAATTTGACCGGTAAATTCAGGGTCCTCTGAATCAAACAGTCCGAGAACCTGGGTATCGACAGTGAGCGTTCTTTGCCCCGTTTTTATCCGTAAATTCGTTTCGTTATCGTGGATCAGTGAGTCGCCGACGCTCAGGCTTTCTTGAGCCGAATCCACGTTGATCCCCAGTTTCAGTGGCTTTCCTTTTTTGAGGCTGACCTGTCCTCTAATCAAGCACCATTTAATGCTGCTATCTGGCCAAAGTGCGCTGACACCGATCGACGCAGGGATAACATTGCGATCCTCATCGACTAAGGTGATCTTACGACGATTGAAACAGCGACCCTGAGGCAGAGGTGCACCAAAGGTCACGGGTGCCTGCTCTACGGCGAGGCCATCGCGTTCGACGATCGTGACTACAGGGAACAGCACATTGCGTCTTAAATCTAATGCTGACATCCACTTAGCCTTCGTTTTTCAGCGCCAGGATCGCGCCCTGGTCCGATTTATGAATGACGCTCCACCAGGAATCCAGTCTTCCTCGTAATTGCTCCAGCGGCGCATCAAAGTCAGTCGAAATGGTGATGTAGGCCGCTTGCTGTTGTCCGTGCAACAACGCCAGTGCTTGATACAGTTTTGCCATATAGGAGTTGGCCACGAAGGTGTCGCCCACCAAGTAACCGCTCCACACAAAGACTTTGTCCTGGCCAAGACTCACTTCTGATTCAATAATGCTTCCTACGGAGGTTTTATGTGCTCGAGATGCTGTGAGCTTCCAGGCGCCATCGTAGGGGCTGGTAAGACGATTCAGTGATGAGATGGCTTCAGCACCATCGCGCTGAGTATGGAAATAACCGACGTGCAAAGTCACTTGCTCGTCGCCCCGGATATACGTGCGTTGGCCTGCCAAATCGGGATTATTAATCATGGGCGCCCACCCACTTGGGGCTAGATCTGTCGCCTGCCAGTTGCCTGCCCGTAGGGGGAGGATCAGCGATGCGTTTGTGGGTAACGCGGCCTGCTGAGATTTAAGCGTGGTAACAGCCAGGTTTGTCGCAAGCATTACGGCGATAACACCCATGCCGAATAGTGCGCTGGGCGGCGTTTGAATAGAGCTCGAATCAAGCTTTTCAGTTTCATCTTTTTTAATGTGATCAGCCCAAAACCCTCCGATCCAGAACAGGGCAAAAATCACGATGCCAAAGAACACCCAGCCATAAAGCAGATGATCCGCACCTACTGCGTACTTCATACCCGATAGGTGACCAATCATGACGATGCCGTAGGCACGAAAGCCGTTGGCAACAATGGGTACGATGAGGGACGCAAGGATAAAGAGCGCGCGTTTCGAAAAAGACCGATAACTTATATAGGCGTATATCGTGCCTAGCGCAGCTGAGGCAATCAGATAGCGCACGCCGCTGCACTCTTCAACTACGGCCCAGCTTCCGCTGGGTAACTCAAAAGAAAGCCCATCACGATAAATTGGCACGCCAGAGTGCTGTACCAGATATACCGTCATATCGGCGGTGAGCTCCATCATTGGTGGAATCAAGCTCTGGCCAAGAGGCACAGCGAAAAACAGATAGAGAAGGGGGAATAATAGGGCCAACGCAATAGGCGCGCCAAGAATCAACCAGACACTCGCGGGGATCAGCGCGACCATCGCGAGCTGCCGAACGACCGCTACATCAATGAGTGTCGCAAGTACCCAGAGGCCTAATATTGGCAATACAACTAACGTAGCGCGCAAATCTTTGTGGACCGCAATGCTCGCTATGCGGTGACGCTGTTCCCAGATGAGCCACAGGGCAATGGGAAGGATAAGAAAACCATGGGTGAAGGTCTCGTTTACCAACCAGATATTGATCATGGACTGTGTAGTAGAGAAAAAGACCGTGGGCACAACAAGCAGTATTAACAACAGCGCTTTGAGCTGCGGGATACTTCGCCAATCCGCAAGAAAGTGTTTAAGCATGATGATCGATTGCTCAGCAGTATGTGTGTGGGTGGCTGTGCCCGTTGATTACGATAAAGTAAAACACGCCTAGCCTACCCTGACCAATGACTATCCCAGGGAGTTACAAGCTTCCGTGATCTGGTGCACGTTTTCTCGACGGTGCCGCAGGATTTTACTCAGTGGGACATTGCTTAGGTTTCAGTCGCCGCATCTCGTATTCGAGACCGCAAGACTCGCGCCGGATGCCCCGCCGCTATGCTCATTGGATCTACATCCTTTGTGACCACGGAGCCTGCACCAATGACGCTTCCATCACCGACGTCCGCCATCACCAGCGCCGCATTGCCGATCCAGCAGTCTTCGCCAATAGAGATCATATCGAACTGTCCTCCCTGATCGCGGATGGGCGTCTCCAGATCGTCAAAGCGGTGTTGCCCGGTGCCGCTCATGATGTGCACACCGCTGGCGATAAGCGTGTCCTTGCCGATGTGGCAGCTGCCGATATTGCACTGTGGGCCAATGTAAACGCCAGAACCTATAACGGTATCCCGTTGAGAAAAGAGCGTGCCAAACCCGATGTAAGTGTCTTCAGCGCAGGAGCGCATGGCCATGCGATAAAACGCAACGCGCAGATAGCTGCCTGTTTTGCCGGGGAAAAGACTTAAAAACTGTGAACATGCCGCAAAGGCGCCATCACCAGCGATAGGTCGCAGCAGTAAATCGATAAAAAGTAGCGGGGATACCGTCACAATGGAGAGGGCTCGCATGACGCTTTTCAGGAGGATCTTCATGTCGCAGATAAGCTCCGAACAATTGTAAAGCTGTGGTCAAACATGCGGCTCAGACTTTCCCGTAACCCCGTCACACGCTAGTGTACCCTGAGACACCTCCCGGAGAGACTCGGATGTCGGCATTTAGACTGAAAACAACGCTGTTCTTTTATCTCTCAGTTTATGGGCTTGCTACACCTTTGCATGGGGCGGCATCGGTGACCGCAGCACCCACTGAATCAGTCACGCTGAGAGTGGCTACGGCAGCGGCGCTTTATGCGGCCGTTCGGGGGGCAAGCGGCGATCAAAAAACGGTTATCAGTCTGGCCGATGGGGTTTACAGGCTGAGCAATGCGCTCCGCATAGGGGTGGACAACGTGACGATACGCTCTGACTCGGATGACCCCGCCAAGGTCATCATTGCCGGCAATGGTATGCGCCAAACCGCCGGGGTCGATAATCTGATTGAGGTGAGCGGCAAAGGCGTAGCGCTGATCGGGTTGACGCTGCGTGAAGCAGGAAATCATTTGATTCAGCTGCGTGGAGAGCGCGATGCGGATCATTTCCGTTTACTAAACTGTGTCCTTCAGGATAGTTACGAGCAGCTGCTTAAAGTGAGCGGGGCATCTGAGGGAGCTGTTTCCGCGGATTTTGGGGTTGTTCGTAACTCCCGCTTCGAATACACCGCTGATCTGGGTCCCAATTTTTACATCGGTGGCATTGATATGCACGGCGGTAAAAACTGGCTCATTGAGCGAAATCACTTCCGTAACATCGCAAGCCCCGCCGACGCTGTGGCAGAGTTCGCTATCCATCTGTGGACGGGGTCTGCAGACAATGTCGTTCGCGACAACGTGATTATCAATTCGGATCGGGGTATTGGCTTCGGCCTCGGCGATCAGTGGTTCCGGCACAATAGGGCCGGAGAAATCACAGGGAACGTTATTCTACATCTACGCCCTTCAGACCCTTTCGCAGATGTGGGCATTGCCTTAGAGAACAGCCCGGGTACCTTGATCAATGACAACTTTGTTTACCTCACGCATAACTATCCCAACGGTATTGAATACCGCTTCCAGGGCACTACGGGAGTCCTGATCACGGGAAATGTCACAAACAAGGCCATCAAGGCCCGCGATGGCGCGGAGGGACTGCCCGATGGAAATCAGACCGGGTCAATTACGCGTTTAGGGATTGATTCAGCTGCGCTGATGCTTCGTGAGTTGCACAGGCGTTTTGTAGAGCAGGATTGATGGAAGCAATGCAATGCGGACCTAAGAGGCCTCAGTGAGTATCTGTCCAGTTTCGCTGGCGTTGAGCTAACGGAAAATGGCGTGACTGACAGAGTCACTTTTTTATAAAAGCATCCAGTAATTCTTGTGCGCCATTGACATCCTTGTTTCTGGCGATGAGTGAATTTAATAGTTGGATAGCCTGTTGTGTCTCATCGAGTTTCCCTAGTATTCTCGCCCTGCTGACCACTAGCGCTGAATTACTTGGGGCTTGGCGAATCAATTCATCACTAAGTGCCAAGGCCTCTTCAGCACGACCATTGACAGCATAGGCTAGAGCGAGTGTGTCTTGAATATCGATATTGCCCGGCGCAAGCTCAACCGCCTGTTGCGCAAACCTCAGACACTGCTTCGGATTTTCTGTCATGGAAGCCCAGGCGAGATTGTTCAGTACACTCGCCTGTTTTGGGGTGATGTCGTTGAGCGTCTCAAGGTACGGTAAAGCGTCTGCATTCTTACCTTGTTCAAGCAAATAACCAGAAATCTGTCCCAGGGCAGCTACGCTGCTAGAGTCTCGCGTCAGCCAGTCTTGCAGTACGCTGATCGCGCTATCTTGGTCACCTGCTCGCCAATAAGTTTTCGCGGTCAATGTCGCGTATTTCTCGCTCGGATCTAACTCATAAGCTTGGATGAAGTCTACGGCTGCTCCCTGCAGATTGTTGACACCTGCCTTTATTTGCCCTTCTGTTAGCGCACGTTCGGCAGCAGTGAAAGCGTTTTCGGGCGCGGTGCGGAGCACGGTCCTTGCGAGGTCGGATTTTCCGTCAAGGAGTAATGCCGTGATGAGTTCTGAACGTATTGCGGGACTATTGTTGATTTTTAGGGCCTCGCGAAGCGCATCGGTTGCTGCTGCCAGTTTTTCGCCACCCACGAGAGCTCGAGCTTCAAGGATGAACCCCAGAGCATTAGTTGGCTCCACTTTTTGCATGCGTTTTGCGGCCGCCACGGCGCTAGAAGTTTCACCCATAGCCATGTGGCTTTGGGCAAGTAGTGCATACAACCTTGGGTCTGCTGCGCCATTACCCTCAAAGGACGAAATGAGGCGCACTGTGTCGTTGTAACGCTTGTTGGCAACGTAATAGCGAGCCAGGCTTAGCGGCGGACGTGCCGAGGCTGGGTGCGCTTCATATGCTTGTAGGAGAGTTGATTCCATACTCTTAGGGTCACCCATTGCCGACTGCACTGCAGCGATGCGTATCAGCGTGTCGAGGTCGTTTTCATGGCTTGCGAGGATGGTTCGGTAAAGTGCTAGCGCTTCTCTATAATTTCCGTCTTTTAAGCGCATTTCGGCAAGTGCACTGTTGGCGGGCTTGTTTCCCGGTTCAATCTCGATGGCATGTTCGTAATGTGCCTCGGCGTTTGGTTCGTCAATCACGTAAGCGAACCGCCCCGCTAATACGTGCGCTACCGCCTTGTCGGAGTAATCGTCAAGATAGCTTGCGACTTCTTGTTCTGCTTCAGCTTCACGGCCATCACTCAGCAGAAAGCTCACGAGACGCGCACGCACCTCAGCAGACCCTGGGGCCAGTTTCCGCGCGGTCTTTAGCTGCTCAATGGCTTGGTCTCGTTTGCCGCTTTTGTTTAATACAGAACTGTACTGCACTATGTTTGCTGTAGATTTTGGATTAATCGAAAGAAGTTCCTCGTACAATTTTGTGCTCTCTGCATTTCTACCTTGAGCGATCAATGCGGTAGCAAGTAGCTGTTTGGCGCCAAGATTTTCTGGATACTCATTGAGGATTTCTCGCAGCAAAGCTTCTGATTCAGCCGTCTCGCCAAGCCGGGCCAAGACCTTTGCAAGACGCAGATTGGTTTGAGGCTGGTAGGCATCAAGAGTGGCGAGAATCAACCATTGCTGTCGAGCCGTACCCAGGTTTCCCAAAGCAGTATTAGCCAACGCCGCAATCAGCAGCGCTTGCTCATTCTTTGGCTCTAAACCGAGTACACTGTTTGCACTCTCGATTGCTTCTTCGAGATGCTCCTGTGCGATATGCCATTGTGCTCGTAAATAGTGGACACTGCTTGGACTGTCCACTAGCTTCTCCATCACGTCGATGACTTCTAGTGCCTCGTCATATCGTTGACTCCGGATTAGAGCGTCAGCCAGCAGGTAGCGATCTGTGAGACGGTACGGATTTATCTTCAATGATTCCATGAACGCATCTGCGCCGGCATCGTAGTTTTTCAGTGTTATTTGAAGAATGCCCAGCGCGCTCCATACTTCATAAGCGAGGGGGTGTTTGGTGACCGATTCTTCTAGTCGCCCCATAGCCTCTTTGAGGGTCATGTTGTTCTCAATAGTTAGCAGCGCATAAGCGCTCGCAACATCAGGGTCACTGGGTGCTTTTTCGAGTGCTTGATTGATGGTTGCGCGAGCTTTTGCAGAATCGCCCCAACTTGCCTGAGCTCGGGCAAGAAGTGACAGGTAGCGTGGGTCGTCTTTGATACTAGTAAACGTGCCATCGGCCACTAGTGCATCAAAATCCGAATATCTTCGGCCTTTGATCAGTGATTTTGCCAAGGTGATCAAAATCGCAGGCGTTGGTGCGCCGCCCTGAAGGGCACGCTCTGCTTCTTCAATAGCTGCGGTCGGGTTTTGGCGCCACATCTCGATCTCTGAAAGCAGCCGGCGAGCCTCGCGACTGTTGGGTGCCTGTTGCTGCGCGGCTCGCACGTCAATTAGAGCCGCGTTATCCCTACCCTCTGCAAGAGCAATATCTGCACGTTTCAGCAGCGTCTCCGGGCTCTCACCTTCACCGCAGGCTGCGAGAGCGGCAAACGCCAGCAGAAGTCCTGCCTGTCGAAATAAAGAAATCAGCGTTAGATGGCGCATCGGGGACGGATCCTTTTATCTTGTCAGTTCTATGGTGCAGCTTGCACGTATATCAGCTTTTTTACAGCGAGCTAGTTCACAGTACGCGCAATCGATTGGTGAAATCGGACGCGATTGCGTCTCTAATTTTTTACAACGCCACGCAGTAAAACAACGATGAGTGCTGGCAATACAAGCAGATCAAACACAAGCGCGATCAGAAGACCAACTGCCGTTAGGATGCCAAAGATCGCCGTTGGCTGGAAAGGCGAAGACGACATCAAAAGGAACTGCGCGGAGAGCACTACCGTAGTCGCCACTAGAGCCCTTCCTCGACGACGTACACTGCGTGCGATTGCGGCGGTCAGGCCTGCACCTCGCTCAAGCCCGGCCCTCGTGCCATGCAACAGGTGGATGGTGTCATCGACCGCAATGCCTATGGCTACACTTGCTACCATCGCAGTTGCCATGTCTAGCCATATTCCCAGTGTGCCCATAACTGCAAAAATCAGCAGTACAGGCGCAAAGTTTGGAAGGATGCTGGCAAGAACAAACCGGAGGTTACGCCATAGTATTAACATCAGCAGCGTAATCATTGTGGATACTAAAAATAGGCTGTTAATCTGGCCTTTTATTAGCAGTCGTTCTTGATCGGCAAACAGGCGTCCCATCCCTGCTGTGCCAAGTTTCAAGCCATCAGCAAGAGTACTCGCCACTTCTTCATCAAGCGCGCGAAGTAAGGCATTCAATTGAGTGGCTCCGTGAACATTGAGATTTGCCAGGATCCTTGTCCGTTGAAAGTCCTCGTCAACCACGTCATATAGATCGTCGTTGTCATAGAATAATAAATATTGATCCACGGCTGCCTCGCGATCTGGCAGTGCGTTTGGAGATTCGATCTCTGGATTGAAGGCCCGGTGCATCTCACTGAGCATCGCTGGAAAAGAAATAGTGTAGTCCACCTCGGGTCGATTCTCGAGCCATGCCTCAATATTCGCGATTGCTTTTAATTGCTGGGGGTTTTTTAGACTGCCCGGTCCCACGTCCTCAATTATCAGTTCCAAAGGCATGACCCCTGAAAGTTTGTCTTCAATTGTCAGCGTGGCCTGATTGATAGGGTGATCATCGTCAAAAAAGCTGTATAGATCGGTCTCGACGATAATACGTGGCAGTTGCAATGCACTGATTAATAACACCGCGGCTGTTACTGCGAGCACTGTGCGCGGTCGACGCAAAGAAATACGTAGTAGCCGGCTTGTTATTGCATCCATGCGCCGTAGCCCCCCACTTTGAGCCTGCCAACGCTCGGGTTCAATTTGGAGCAAAAGAGCCGGGAGTACCGTCACGATTAGTAGGGCGCCAATGAGCGTCGCGACGCCTACCGTTAAGCCGAAACTCGCGATAGGCTGAATAGGACTGGCCATTAGCGAGAGCAGGCCTGCTGCTGTGGTTAGTGCGGTAAATAGTATAGGAGTGCTTACTGTCAGCAAGGCATCACGCATACGCGCCTCGCAGCGCAGGCCACGCGAGTCCGCATTACACAGTGCGCTAAAAAGGTGCATCAGCATCGCAACGGTAAGAGCAGTGAGCAGTGGCGGCATTATTGCGGATATGAGTGTAAAAGGACTGCCGATAAGAACGAGCAAACTAGTCGCCGCGCCAGTGACCGCGCCAATGCAAAGGGCCGATATGAGTAATACTTGCCAGCGACGAAATAGCCACCATAGCACCAGCATGGAAACCCCCAGTGTGCCGGGGATAAGCGTTGCTAAATCGCGGATCATTGCTCGCAACTGGGCGACGTCCAGAGCGATATGTCCACCAACAGCAATTAGAGACTCTCTTACCTCGCTTTCTTCAATGCTATCAATCACATGGTTGTAAAGTGACAAGCGAGCGAGGCTGCCGGAAAGCGGCACGGGACGAATTATTAGTGCGAGAGTTGATCCATCGCTCGAAACTAGTGCGTTTGGTGCAAATCGATCGCTAAGTGCTCGCGCGAGATTCTCACTCGCAGAGTCGGTTGTTTGTCCTTCGCCTAACAACGACTCTACAGCGAAGCCATCATCTGTTGGCTCAATATGATCAACCTGCGTAACACTCAATACTCGCTCAATATTTGTTTCCAACTCCAAGTTTTTACTTAACTGTTCCAGAGAGTGTAAGAACTGGCGCGAAAAAATGTCATTGCCTTGAAAGATGGCCACCAACACCTGATCTTGTGGGAAGTACGTCCGGACTTCCTTGTCAAAAATTACTGCAGGCGCCGATTCTGGAAAGTACGATTCGGGTGCATTGTCGAGCGTCAGCCGCAGTAGAAGGGGTCCAGGTAGAACCAGGATTAACCCGAAAACTAATGCGGCTAGTTTGGGTTTGTTGAGCAGGAAGTTCATTAGAATTTTGCGCGCCAACCGATAACGACCGTATCGCGGTCGGCGTAGAAGCCTTCCTGTGTGCCATAGGTACCGGAAAATATGTGTGCAGCGATGTAAATCTCGCCTGGCTCCAGTGCAGTGTAGATTAGTTCAGGGTTCAGATAATTGCCTCGCTCGTCTAAGCGAAATCCGTAGCGGAGCCGAGCTCGGAAGGGTAATTTGGAGATTGTAAATGGTGTTTCCATGTCTCCCAGTAGGTTAAGCGTGTCGATGAAGTCTACGCTATTGCTGGCATCAAGCAGATGCCGGCCAGAGAGCTGGGTCGTTATTCGTAAGTCGCCATCATTGGGAAACACTTC
Organism: Congregibacter litoralis KT71; assembly: GCF_000153125.2. Classification (NCBI taxonomy): domain Bacteria; kingdom Pseudomonadati; phylum Pseudomonadota; class Gammaproteobacteria; order Cellvibrionales; family Halieaceae; genus Congregibacter; species Congregibacter litoralis. The sequence continues at coordinate 3,400,934 of NZ_CM002299.1, read as the reverse complement.
AGCCCCGACCACCCAATTTAATTCTTCTGACATACGAAGCTGTAACGAACTTGCGTCGGTGTAGGGGGAGTCGCTAAGCCACGCAATTTCGCCACGAAAGGTCCAGGCGTTCGCAGTTATAGCTGCGTCACCTCCAACTACCCATGTGCGAGGGTAAACGACGTCGAGCACCGCGGGGCCGTCGCGGCCCGGAGGGCTTGCTAATTTGAAGTATGGCTCAGGATTGTTGACACGCTGCGCAGTGACCGCATAGTCAAGGGCAGATCCCGAATCAGAGAATCGTAAAGCAAATCCTTCGTTACCTGCAAAATCATTGCGCACTCTAGCGCCTCTAAGCAATGGTTGGATCTCCGGATCAATAGGAAGTCCTGCCACGGCACCGCTTTTTGGGTCTACTGGAAACCATACGCTTTCGTCAGCAGGTAATACAGCTTCTCTGAAAGTCGGCAGGTAAACTAAGTCCAGATGCCGATTCCCCCATAAGCGCTCGACCCTCAGGGCGGGGTTTGCTCTTCGCCGACTAGGCAGGTCGTCCATAATTAAACGGGTAAAATCTCGGGTGCTCAACTTATCCGTAGGTGAAAATTCGTCGGCGCGGCCCCAAATGATACGCTGGGCACCAGCGGTTACGCGCCAATCGGCGACGGTGTAGCGCAGCCAGCTTTCGTCATAATCTGCGCGTAGGTACTGTAGCTCCGTGAGGCCGTTGGCTTGGTGTTGTCCATCGACTCTCGCGGAAAGGCGAAAGCTCAGCGAGTCACTGATCGACCGTGTGAGCCCAGCTATGAATTGTAGATGTGTATTAACACCATCATCTGTACTGTTTCTTACGTAACCTGACTCGAGCAGTGCACGGTCGATAAACCATTGCTTTGCTGTATTGCCAGTGACTGCTGGCGTGGCTTGGCGCTGACTCTCCATTGGTGTGGGTTGTGGATCACTGCCAAAAATGAGCGTGCTGTTAGTGCGTTTGGCCTCTGGCTTGCTGTGGTCAGCTAGTTGAGCGGCTAGTGAGTCACTCGTTGCGCTTGTTTTGATCGCGACACTCGTTGCTTCTCTTGCTGATGGGTTATCGTCATCCGAGTTGTTAGCATTGACAGCGTATGTTCGCGGGAAACGGACAACTATAGTCTGCGAACCAGACTGCCTCTTGGTTTCTATGGTGAACATGCCTGGGCTTGGGGCGTCGTGCAGGTCAAACACCACTCTGGTCCGGGGCCCTGGGTGTGAGCCGAGCCGAATTCTATTCACCAAGGACGGTGCTGTTGCGGCAGAGAGTTCCTGAACATCGCCTTTAGCAGTCGTGCCAGCTAAGTCTATGACCAGACGGGGGGGGGACAGCAGCGTGAAATGCCGGGGCGGCTGAATTGAGCCATCAACCGCTAAAATGAACGTCGCGGCACTACTTGAGTCTTCACTAACTGTTATTGACTTTAAACTACCTGAAGGCGTGTCTGCCCGGGCATTTGGTGGGGAAGTTGCAAGAGCGATTGCCACGGCGAAACACACATTTTGGAGCGCCGACAAGAGCTCACCGGAAAAGCTGCCGCGACTCTTAGCGATGTAAGCCTCATGGGCGATAGCTTGACTCCAGCGTTGGATTTTTCAGAGACGATGTTGTGAACAAGTCATGAGGAAGGCCCTGATCGTAACGGACAGCCGTGAAAGTCATTACCGTGGACTCCCCAGTGGCCAGGTTCTCCATTACACTGCGGGTGATAGTCCACACTCCCTGAATCTCATCGATGCGCTTTACCAGTAAGCGCTTGCTTGCCTGTTCGCTTCCTTCGTACAGATCCACTCGCAGTGGCAATAAAAGCTCCGGATGCACCCAAGTCAAACGCTTGCTGTAAACGGATTTGCTTTTGTCACGAGGTATGCTCTGCAAAAGCTGCGTGCTGACACCCTCATACTCTCGATCACCTACAAGCTCGTGTATGTCATCACCTGGATGCCGTGCGCGAAGGTCTTCGTAATACAGTTGGGTGTTTACGAAACGGCCGCCTCGGTTAGAGCTGCTGATCCGTCGTACTCGATCGAGCGCAGGGAGATAGAGCCAGAGTCCATCCTCCCTTGGATCGTCAAGAAGCGCGGTATTTCTGATGCTCGCTGGCGAGTTGAAGCGAATCAAAGTTGCCGCCAGCCCTGACGGGGTGTCGCGTTGATAGATCACAAACTCCCGCGTGCGCTCTTTGCCTTTTGCAGTTCGCAAAGTCATTTTTCCGACCATTGCTAAGTCCGCGCCAGCGTCTCGCGTGAAAATGGCGTTGGCTAGTGAATAGCCAGGATCGGCGCCAATTGATCCCGAGACCGCACAACACGTTCCCACAGCTAGCAGAAGTGACAATGCCAATCGGCGAGCTTTTGCAGCCGAGCGATGATTTTGCGTCATGCGTCTCCTCGCCTCGCCCCTATAACTCTAAAATAAACAATAGCTTAGACGGTTTATTACATATCGGTGATAGAGTCTAGCGACTGTAGGGGCGTTTTGTCGAGCAACGCCTAACGCTAGGTGTCGAAAAACTTTACATATCTGTGCTGTAGAAAAGTTTTGGATTGGAGGTTTTTCTGTAAGACATTGAAAAATATATATATAATTTTAGTGGCACGCTGGTTGCTTTTATTCTGAACGTAGGCAAGTTTTCAATCATATTGCGATCACAGGAGTTAAGTATCGTGAAAAAGTTTAATAAGTTGGCTTTAGCAGTTGGTGTGGCGGGCGGTTTGTTAGCTGTTCCAGCAATGGCAGTTCCTATTAGCCTTGACGTTCGTGCAGATGGTGATGGCGCTTTTGCTCTAGGCGATGCTGACACCAGAACTGATACTTTTAATCAACTCACACTCGATGGTTTCAATCCGACATCTGTGTACTACGACATCGACAACAGCGGTGGGGTATCCACCGGCGATATTGTGATTGATGCAGCGATTACCACAGTTCTCGGCTTGAACGGTTTGGATGGGACAAGTACTGAGGCGCTTGGCCTCGCTTGGGGTGTTGACGTGTCCTGGGTGCTTGAAGGCACTGCGACCGTCCTGAATTTTGACCCTGATCCAAACTACAACGGGCTGGGTACCGACGCGTTGGTCGGTGAGTTTAATGGGGGTGAGGTTGCGCTAACATGTACGGGATCTTGCGCAGGTGACGAGATCGTTATTGATGTGACTGGTTCATCTGTATCGGATCCGTTTTCTGGAGATATCGAAATCGAGGTCTTCGGTGAGGTCGCAGACGTTACAGCAGGTTTTGCCCGGTTCGAGGCTGGGACTCGTGCAGGCGAAGACTTCGCAGACATAGTACTTGATCCTCTTGACACCATACGTGTTCGAGGCAATTCGGAGCTGGAGGGTGGCGCAACGGTTCCTGCCGCGCTTGATGATGGTGAATCGGTGTTTGATTGGCTTGATGCGCGATACGACACCAGTATCGCTACCGCTCTTGACGGTCTGATTGCGGATTTCGAGTTGAGAACGTTTGGAGAAGGCACAGTTGCTGATCGGTATTTGCGTACTACCTTCCTGAATTCGGCAAACATTCAGTTTGATGTGCCAGCTCCAGCTACACTGGGTCTTCTGGGCCTTGGACTTCTTGGTCTCGGAGCTCGAGCTCGAAAGCAGCGCTCTTAAGACTCAAGTGTCCCTGTCTCTCCAGAGACAGGGCACACGAAAAACCGGACTCATAGCTGAGTCCGGTTTTTTTATGTCTGGAGTTTGTGAGGAGCTGGTCTGCTAGGTGCTTCGTTGTTGTTTCTTCAGTATCGTCCGCACCACCATAAACATGATCCGCTGCAGCGGATTGCGGTTACCGCCAGGGCGCCAGGTTTTCACGTATTTGTTGCGGTAGGCGTCAAAGTGCAAGCCTGATGGTGCGGTCACGATGGGGCCTCGGCCAAGCAGGAGTTTTACAGCGGTGGTGCAGGCGACCCCCGCGGCGAGAGAGATCCCGAGCCCCGTCGAGGGCACCTTCCGTGTATTGAAGTCGATGGCGCTGTCGCCCACCAGGTAGTGCCTTTGCTGCATGGAGGGGGAGAGTCCGATAAGGAACTTGATCATCTTGTCTTCCCAGCTCTCAACTGAATCGAAATCAAAATAATCATCAAAGCTGATGCTGTCTGGCGTAAACACCAGAAGTGCGGTGCCCATGCCCATGGGGGCAGCAGTGATGGCCGGAATACCCAGCTCGCGACAACGCCGAAACACCGTGCGGCGTATATCCAGGGCAAAAAAGTCCAGACTGTCGATGTAGAGGTCGGCGCCCGCAAGAAAATCATCGACGTTTTCATCGCTTACGCCATCCGGGAAGTTGCGGATATCGGCCTCGGGGTTAATTGAGAGCAGCAGTTTTTCCATGACCTCGACCTTGGTCTGGTCAACGGTATCCATGGTCGCGCCATATTGCCGGTTGAAGTTTGCCTGTTCGAAAACATCCAGGTCCGAGATGGTAAAACGACCCGCCCCAAGCCTGGCCATGCGAACGGCGTGATCGCCGCCGACGCCACCCATACCGGCGATGGCTATACGTTTGTTTCGCAGGAGCTGTTGCTCTTCGAGCGACAGCCAGCCGATGTTTCGCGAGAATGCGTCTTCGTAATCAAACTGTTTTTCCACGCTAAGAGCCCCCTTGTGACCTTGAATCAGTCTTTCACGATTTTATGCGGCGGGGCAATGTTCGTAGATGGATCGAATTGGCCCGAAAATGCCCGGGGATCGATGGGGTAACCCCTATGGCCCATCGCTGAGTATGCTGCCTAGTAACGCGCGAGCCTCGGACTGCTGAGCAAACTCTGCGCCTGCTACCAGCTTGGCAAGGATTTCTATGGCGTCTTCCTCCCGGTCCGCATCAATGAGTATCAGTGCGCGGTTGAACTGCAGCTCGGGGTCGAGCTTCTTATCTGTAGAGAGAGCGAGGTCGCTGAGAGCGAGGGCTTCTTCTTTATTACCTATAGATCGTTGGACCATGGCGTAGGTATCCATGATCAATACGCTTTCCGGTGCCAGTGCATGGGCCTTTTTGGCGTAGTTCAACGCCAATTCTGGTGAAGTCTCCCGGTTAAGCCATGCGAGATTGTTGAGCACCATGGGGTTTTCTGGAGCGATCTCGATTAAGAAATTGTAATGCGCCTTTGCTCTCTTCTCGTTACCAACGGCGAGTTGCCAAGCCGCGAGTTTAGAGCGCACCGCAAGATCGTCGGGGTGCTCAGTCAACCAGGCTTCCAGATTGTCAATGGCTTCTTTGCGCTTGTCTTGCTCCCATTTAGCGATGTTCAGAAAGACCGCTAGTTGACTGTCAGGCTCGATCTCAAATGCCCTCTGGAACAGCACTTCAGCGTCTGCTGGTCTGTCCTGCAGCATTGCAAGTTGGCCTTCCACCTTGGCTACTCCCGGCGCAGCCCTCACGGTCGAGGGGAGTTTTGCAAGCTCAGCTGCTGCCCTGTTGGGCATGTTTTGGGCTAACAAAGTCTCTACGATCAGCTTGCGCATTTCGACGTTATCGGATGTCAGCGCAAGAACGCGTTCGGCGTGTTCACGAGCAGCTCCCAGCTGGCCATCGTTTTGTTCCAGTCGCGCTACATACGCAAGTGAGGCGGGGTCGTTTGGGCGAAGCCTCAGCATTTGCCTGCCACTAGTTACCGCCTGCGTGGTTTGCCTGCTCGCCATAAACGCTGCGGCGAGGAGTTGGTGAAGCTCAAAGCTGTTTGTGTGGTGCTCTCGCACTGTGTCCAGAAGGGCTTCTGCTTTCCGAGGATTCTCCTGAATGATCTCATAGCGAGCGAGCGCCAATCGAGGCGGCAATGCCTGAGGGTCTGCGCTCATCGCACGATTTAGAGCGTCCAGCATGGCATCTGTATTGCCCGCCTGTTCCTCAAGAGTCGCGAGATTCATAAGAGTTTGTACGTTAGTGGGATGAAATTCGAGAATCGAGTAGAAATGCTGACGCGCTTCATCAATATTGCGCTCGTTTAAAGCCATGATCGCCAAGCCGCCATTGGCATTGATGTTGCCCGGCTCTTTGACGAGCACAGACTCGAAGATTTCTCGGGCTTTGTCTCTCTCACCTGTTTGCAGGGCAAATCTGGCAGCAAATATCTGCGGACGCGTATCGTCTGGCGATTCCGACTGATATCCAGCCACGGCTTCTCTGGCTAAATCAATTCTGTCGCTGGCAAGGTAAGCGCCGATGAGACGCTCTCGAAGTTGCGCATTCTTCGGGTCCATGGCCAGCGCTTTCTCAAGCTCTACGATGCCAGAAGCTGTATCACCCAGGAGTAGTTGCGTGGCTCCAAGTCCGGTGCGATCCTCTACGGAATCGGGCTTAAGTGTGGCGAGCTGCTGGTAGAGCTGCTCGCTCTCAACATATTCCCCTTGAGCAACCAGTGCCAAAGCTAGTAGACGCATGGCGGCGATGTTTTTCTCTTCCAGTTGCAAAATTTCGCGCGCGACACGCTCTGTCGCCAGCGCATCATTTCTTTGTAGGTAAACGCTGGCAAGTTGTAGTCGCGCTGGAACGTTACTTGGTTGCTCTGCCACTAGCTTTATTAGCTGCCGCTCCGCAGTTGCAAGATTGCCCTGTTGGAGGTTCGCAGTAGCGGCAAGGTAAAGTGCTGCGGTGTGTTCTGGAAGCACTCCCAGAACCTGGTTGAGCTCTTCTAGGGCAAGGCTGTATTCTCCCTTGTCAAAGAGCAGACGGCCGCGAGCGAAGTTAACACCTGGGTTTTCGAGCTCCAACTCCTCGAGTTCCGCTAGTTTGCTATCTGCTTCGTCGCTTCTGCCGAGCTCAATAAGCGCACCTACCAGGTGGAGTCGTTCGGCTATTCGATCGGGATTGATTTCAGCGACCTTTCCATACCACTTTGCCGCACTAGCGTAGTCCTGCTGATAGCGCGCAACATCTGCGCGCAAACTCCAAGCCTCGTCATTCAGAGGATAGTCATCGGTGATTCCTGCAAGAATGTCAGCGGCGCCAAACACATTGCCACCTTGTCGCAGCAGAACCAGGGCCTCACTGGACCTGATATAGGGATCCGCCGCGTCTGCTGCCAGGGCTCTGTTCACAGCTTCCGTTGCCGCTTCGTAGTTACCGGTCAGTGAATACGCTCGGGCCAGCGCAGCTTGATACAGCGGAGCGTCTGCCGCTGTGAGGTCATCGCTTTCGTGCAAGGTCAATAATGTGTCGGTATCCCCCGCGGCGATGAGTGCCTGAGCGTAACGCACCTGACTATCTACCTGCCCACCAATCTCGTGGGCTCTGAGAAACTCTGCCGCGGCCATTTCGGCTTCGCGCTGCACCATGTAAGCATCACCCAGCAGAACCCTTGCTGCGGCGCTGCCTGGGTTTTGCTGTAAAGCGGTTTTTAGATCCACCATCGCGGCGTCAATTTTCCCTGCTTCAAGGGCAGAGCTGGCGCGAGCCAGAAGCTTTTGTTCTGATTCGTTTTCTGACCCCGAGCAAGCGACCAGGAGCGCCATCAGAAGCCCGATTCCGATGGCATATCCAGAGCGATCAAACATGGTTGTTTTCCTATGACGACTAGTTGCCAGGCCATGAGGTTAGTCGATCAGGCGAGGTCTGCCAAAGTATTCCTTGGTCGCGCGCTGACACCGTGGTAGCGGTGACGGGTGTAGTACTGATATTAGGTTGAGGGGGTAGGGAGGTGATGAAGGCCGTGCCGACCTTGAGGCGTGAGCTACCTTCGTCATTTGTCAGCTTTTTTTACATTTGTGTTTCAATTCGCTTGGATTTGAAGTGGAAGCTGTTCCTGAACACACGGCTTGATTATATTTTTAATTAAAAATCAATGGGTTAAAATTGGTTGAGTGTTTTTGGCCCATAATATGCATCGGATCTGTGTAATTCAATGTAAGTGTAGCTAAGCCTCACAGAGCGGCGATGCAATCGGAGAAACAGCAATGATCAAGAATAACCACGCAATCCACAGGCAGCTTGCTAATGCCGCAGCGGCATTGTTGCTGGGTACAGGAGGTGTATCGGCATCTGCTGCCATTGTCACCGAGTGGGATTTTTCTACTTCTGCGACATTTACTTCCGCGACTTTTAGTGGTGCAAGTGCCGGTAACACGGTGAGCGCCAGCGAGTTGTCATGGGGGCGATCTTCGTCGTTTTGTGAGGGTGGCTCTGGTGGACCAACAGAGCCCGGTGGGGTGTTTGGCGGTTGTGGTGGCTTCTGGGGCTTGGGTGATACTGTCGATCCAGATTTCCAAGATCCGACGTCGGACGCAGCTTTCAACCGAAGCGCATTAACGATCGGCACCCCGGGGTCATTTACCGGAGGTGGTGCTGCAACCGGAACTGTGAATACGGTTACTGACGGGAACATTGAAGCCGGAGATTTTGGGCTAGGCATTAATTTGACCCATTGGAACAACCCCATTAGCGGCTTCCCGACGCTCACAGGAGGCACTATTCAGGACACGCTCACCCTGACTCCGGTAGCTCCAATGACCGGCGCTTCGGTAGACGCTCCGGATATCACGTTTGACTTTCGATTCGCAGAGACTCCTAACGGAGGGCCTTGCGCTGACGGCACAGCAACGCCGTGCGCGGATCTGTTTGGTATCGTGGCAGTGCCTACTTTGAATCTGGCGTTTGATTACCTTGGGCAGGAATATTTTGCCAGCGTACTGCTGACCGACGGGATGGGCGGGGCAGCGCCCATCGGCACCTTGGGCGATCAGGAGTGTGCCGCGGTTAGCTTGGGCTCAGGTTGTCAGGGTTTCCGAACCGCTGAGAGCCAGGCAACCACCGTGCAGTTCGCGTTCGCTATTTCGACGACACCTGTGTTCGTGCCTGCGCCGGCGCCCATCGCGTTGTTCGGGCTTGGCGTTCTTGGGTTGGGTCTGCTCAGGCGCAAAAGCCGCAGTCAGGCAGCCTGAAACTCATTCCTTGGATGGGCCGCGCCCTGCAGCGCAGCCCGGTGAAGGACATTAGAAAACCCGTTGGATGATGTTCCGGCGGGTTTTTTTATATGGATTTTGTTTGTGAAGTCCTGGGTTCTGGTCTTACGGTCTCCCCTGTAAGTCGGGTAGACAGGGTTTTCGTGTAATCGCTCAGTTGTCGCTTGCCCTAACGCTAATTTAGGTGTGTGATGTTAAGAGTCGTAATGCATGTGGTTTCAGCGGTCGTCGGGGCTGTGAATTGATAAAACGCAAACAGTTCAAGTGCCTGATCTTTCAAACCAAGCCTTGAGTTCGTCGCGAAAAATTTCGTTGTGTTCAGGCATTCTTATTGTCACCAGTCAGCTGTAGAGCCAATAGTTGGCCAGGTGATTGATGAGGCGATAGCGATAGATCAAACACACGCAGGGCTACGGCTTGGGCGTGGCGTACAGTCGCGCAGGCGAGTTTGAGGCGGCTGATGATGCCTGGCGTCAGTCTGCGGCGCTAGCGCCCGGCAACCCACTGCCGATGTTCGCAATGGGCAATAGCCTGATGCAGCGGCGTCAGACAGACGATGCCTTGGCGGCCTTCGCCAAAGCCCTCGAGGCTGAGCCGCGTCATGTGGAGTCTATGCTGGCCCAGGGTCGTATTTACGCGAGCATGGCCGACTATGATACGGCCATCGAGCACTTCGAAAAGGTCCTGACAATAGTCGAGCGTCATCCAGCGGCTTACCTCAACATCGCGCTCGTTGAGCAGCAGCGAGGCGATAGTATTGCCGCACAGCGGGCCTATCAGGAAACTCTCGAGATCAATCAAGCGCAGCCATTGGCACATAACAATCTGGCATGGCTACTGGCCGCTGAGCCTGACAATCTCAATGCAGCACTGCGACACGCACTAACAGCCACGGAGCTGCAACCCCGCTTCGCGCCCTATTGGGATACGCTGGCATGGATTCAGCATCTGGGCGGAGACGACGACCTGGCATTGGGGTCGCTTGAGAAAGCGTTACAGCTCCCGGGCGCCGCGTCCAATGTCAGCCTCTACGAACACCTGGCTGCGGTTCAAAGTGCTCTTGGCAATGAAGCCGCAGCCGTCGAAGCCAAGCAAAAGGTGAAAGCGCTGCAACGATAGACTCACCTAGGGGCATGGTAAAACACAGGATCGCAGTAACCTCAGATCAGACAGCCCGCCTGCGAAGCAGTCCCAGTAAGCCAAGTGCGAACAGGGCAAGGGTTGCCGGTGCTGGCACTGATGCCTGTTCCCCCAAACCCGATATCTGACCTGCCTCTTCCACTAAAAACGCTACCTGATCAATGTGCGCGCCGGCGGTACCGCCGCCCACAGCGCCAAAGCTGAGCGTGAACAGCTCACCGGGATTAACGGCGACGCTTCTTGTTACCCGAACCCAGTCGCTGTTGGCCTTTTCGTCACTGAAAGTTTCGTTCAGGGCATCAACGATCGGCGTTGAGGGTGACCCGGCGGAGCCAGTGATATCAGGCAGGAGGCAGGGTCCGCCATCACCACCTTCCTGTATACAAGGGAGTGCCCCTCCGATGGTCGGAAGCGGTGGCTGCGCCAGTTGCGGTTGCTCGACAAGTAGATTCAGTGTGATGCCCTCGCCAGCACGGTTCCATAGGTCGAAAGAAAGCAGGCCCATTGAACCCGGAAGAACGTTTTCCGGGATAACAAACGTGGTGCTGATAATTCCCAATTGAGAGTCGCCGGTGATTTCGGCGTGCAGACCGGTGAGCTCTCCATCAGTACCCCGCGCCGGCGATGAAGCAAACCCTTGCGAAAAGAGTTCTATGTGTCCCTCAGTGCTGGACCAGCCAGCAACGTCTGTTGCTCTGGTCCAACTGCTGCCCGGATCTTTATTGGTGCGTTCGAACTCGCCATTCTCAATAAGGTCCACTATAACGCCGGCTTGACTGACAGCCGGTAGTGCGGCAAGCAGGACGCAGGTGGCAATATATTTGATTGAACGCTTCATCTTGTAAATCCTTAATCGCGATGGACTCTGTGCTCGGGAGAGACTCGAGTCTGTGGTTTTGTCGATGCTGTAATGCGTTGCGATTAACGTGCCAAAATATTAAGTGGTTGATTTTTATGATTATTTTTATCGATCGGGGTATTTTTAAGAGATTTTTCGGCACGCCTGTCAGCATGCCTGACACCTGTGTGACCCCGATCACAGATAGCTGCCTTCTCCGGCGGTTATGCCCATAGGCGTGCCTGTCTTGCTGCGCGGTTTTGGGCTTAATCGAGGATTGAGCTGTCAGCTTTGTTTACATGTGTGCGAGCTGCGTCACAAACTGCCCCCGGAACGCCTCATACGGCTAATGCTGCGGCCTTGCTCCGACTGTGACTTCCCGCACTATTCTTGCGCTGCGGTCCCCCGCAATCACTAGTTCACGACTCCCCAGCTGGTACCATAACGTCAACTTTAGAGCTCGTTCAGGAAGATCGCCCCACCAATGACCACCCCCCAACACGACCCATTGGTGGATTGCCTGCTGTACGTGGCGAGATTCCATCAATTGGCGGCCACCGCGGAGTCCCTCACCGCGGCCCTGCCCGTGGGTCATGACGGGTTAACGCCGGATCTTCTGCTGCGCTCCGCCGATCGAGCAGGCTTGAACGCTCGCCTGGCTCACATTGACCTCCGTAAAATTCCCGATGCCGTCGCACCGGCAGTCGTATTGTTAGAAGACAGCGCCTGCGTCTATCTTGGCGCCAACGCAAATGGCGCCGCCCGCGTGGTTTATCCCCACGCTATCGACACGGAAGTCACCGAGACCTTTGAGGCGCTTTCCGCCAAGGCCACGGGTCATGTGCTCCTGGCCCGCCCTCGCTTTAAGATCGATAACCGTGTGGACGACACCGCGATGCAAAGCGATGAGGGCCACTGGTTCTGGAGCGCCATTCGCGCCCACAGCCCCGTTTACCGCGACGTGCTGTTTGCTGCCTTCTTTATCAATGTGTTTGCCCTGGCGCTGCCGCTGTTCACCATGAACGTCTACGACCGGGTGGTGCCCAACGCCGCCTTTGAGACCCTCTGGGTGCTTGCCGCAGGCATGTTCGTGGTGCTGATTGGCGACGTAATTCTCCGAACCTTGCGCAACTACTTTATCGATCTGGCGAGTCGGCGGGTGGATATAGACCTGTCGGCAAAGATCATGGAGCAGGCCCTGGGTATGCGCATGGAACATCGTCCCGCCTCCGTCGGCTCCTTTGCCGTGAATCTGCGCTCCTTTGAGACCCTCCGGGATTTTATCGCCTCGGCCACCATCAACAGCGTGATCGATCTGCCCTTTGCCCTGCTGTTTTTTGTGGTCATCGGCTGGATCGCCTGGCCGGTGCTGATCCCCGTATTGGCAGGCATCGTTTTATTGGTGGGCTTTGCGCTGTTTATGCGGCCGCGACTCCAGCGTCTCACCGAGAGCGCCTATCAGGCCGGTGCCATGCGTAACGCAACGCTCATTGAGTCCCTCACGGGCCTGGAGACGCTCAAAGCCATGGGCGCTGAGTCGGTCATGCAGCGCAAGTGGGAAGACAGCACACGATTCTTGGCAGGGGTCGGTGTGAGCTCAAAACTCGCCTCTTCATCGGTCACCCAGGCCACTACCTGGTGCCAGCAGATCATCACCGTGAGCGTGATCATCACCGGCGTCTATTTGATATCCGTGGGTGAGCTCACCATGGGAGGGCTCATTGCCTGCACCATGCTCGCCGGCCGCTCCGTGGCGCCCTTCGGGCAGCTCGCGGGGCTTATTACTCAGTACCATAATGCGCGGATTGCCCTAGCCTCTCTGGATGCAATGTTTGACGCGCCCGTGGATCATCGACGAGACGGAGCCTACCTGTCTCGCGAGAGCTTTGACGGCGGCATTGAGTTCAAGGATGTCGCCTTTAGTTATCCGGCAGCAGAGACCGTCTCTCTACGGGGTGTGTCTTTTACCGTCAAGCCCGGCGAGCACGTAGCGGTCCTCGGCCGTGTGGGTTCCGGCAAAACGACCCTGCAAAAACTCGCCATGGGTTTGTATCGGCCCACGGAAGGGGAGGTGCTCATCGACGGTATCGACCTGCGGCAGCTTGATCCTAGGGAGTACCGCCAGGCGATCGGCTATGTGCCTCAGGACGTGACCCTGTTTCATGGCAATTTGCGCGACAACCTGAGCCTAGCCCACCGCGGTCTCACTGATGCCGCGCTTTTAAAAGCCGTGGAGCGGGCGGGGCTTGCCGAATTCGTGAATCGCCATCCCAGCGGATTCGATATGGCCATCAGCGAGCGGGGAGATTCCGTGTCCGGCGGCCAGCGACGTTGCATAGGTCTTGCCCGGGCACTCGTGCACGAACCCAGGATTCTGCTCCTCGACGAGCCCACGGGCTCCATGGATAACTCCACAGAAAAGGTCGTGATCGATAATCTCAAAACCTTTATCGAGGGACGTACCATGATCGTGGTGACCCACCGCAACGCGCTGCTGGAGCTGGTGGATCGCATCATCGTGGTGGATTCGGGCCGCATTGTTGCCGACGGTCCCAAAGACAGTGTAGTGGCTGCCTTGCAGCAGGGCCGCATCGGTAAAGCCCAATGAGCAGTACCTCCGACAGCAAAAATCTATCCGAGAGCACGGCGCCCGGACAGCCCGTGATCAAATCTCCCGCGCGCCCGTCTTCGTCGCAACAATTGGGCTGGAGTGCTCTTGCGGATCGCGCGGCCATCGAAGACGAACCGCTGCGTGCCCGCGGGCTGCTTTATGGCATTGCCCTGGTCGCTGTGCTGCTGCTTATCTGGTCTGCCTTTGCCGAGATCGATACGGTCACGCGGGGGCAGGGCAAGGTGATTCCCTCCCAGCAGGTGCAGGTGATCGGTTCTCAGGACGGTGGGGTGATCCGCGAGATTCTGATCAGCGAGGGGGACGCGGTGCAGGCCGGGGATTTGCTCCTGCGCCTCGATCAGACGCGCTCCCAGGCGACTCTGGGAGAGAACCGCGTTGAGCTGCGTGGGCTCAGCATCAAAGCCTCCCGTTTGCGCGCCATGGCCGAGGGCGCCGCTTTTACCCCTACGGAGCTGATGCTGCGTGAGCTGCCCGACGTGGTAGAGCAGGAGGATCAGCTTTATCAGTCCTCCCTGCGCAGCCGCGATGTAGAAAAAGAAATCGCTCTGGAGCAGCTGAATCAGCGCAGCGAGGAGCTAACGGAGTTGCAGGCGCGAGAATCCCAGTTGAGCACCGAGGAGCGCCTGGCACAGCAGGAGCTGGATGTGACGCGGCCCATGGTGGCCTCGGGGGCTGTCTCGGAGGTGGAGATTCTGCGTCTGGAGCGCGAGGTCAATCGGGCCCGTGGCGAGCTTGCCCAGACGCGTGCGCAGATCAATCGTGTGACTTCGGCCATTGCCGAGGCACAGGGGCGGGTAAACGCCGTGGAACTGGAGTTTGCCAACGAGGCGCGGGAGCAACTCACCGAGACCATGACCCGAATCAATGCCCTGAGCGAGGCGGCTGAGGGTCTGTCTGATCGCGTGAAGCAAACCAACGTCACTGCGCCCGTGAGTGGTACGGTCAATCAGCTCTATTACAACACCGTGGGTGGCGTGGTGCTCCCGGGTCGGGACATCGTGGAGTTGGTGCCCGCCGACGACACGTTGCTCCTGGAGGTGCGGGTGCGTCCCCAGGACATCGCATTTTTGGCGCCGGGGCAGCGGGCGAACGTCAAAGTTACCGCCTACGACTTTGTGGTCTACGGGGGATTGGAAGGACGTGTCGAGCAAATAGCAGCGGACACGGTGTTGGATGAAGACGGCAATGCCTTTTATGAGGTGTCCGTGCGCACGGAGCAGGCTGACTTTGGCCCCGACAGTCCCATCATTCCCGGCATGACCGTCGAAGTCGATGTCATCACCGGCAAAAAAACCGTGCTGGCGTATCTGATGAAGCCGGTGCTCCGCGCCCATCAGCGGGCATTGTCAGAGCGCTAATGAAAAACCTTTTCTTGAGTGCCGGGAGCGGTCCGCGGGAGCGCTGGCTGGCGGCCTTTCCTGATCTCGAGCAGGTGAACCGTGTTTTGGAAATCGCCGACATCAGCGATGCCGAAGAGGGGCCGCACCTCGTCTGGGTTGATCTGGCGGCACTCAGCGAGCCGTGGGAGGCAATCGCAAAGCTCGTGGAAGCGGGCCACAAGGTCGTTGTCCTCAGTGCTACGCCCGGCGAGGCAGAGGCATTCAGCGTGCTTGCCCGGGGCGTCAGAGGCTATTGCCACCGCGAAGCAGCACCGAAGCAGCTTCAGGAGGTTGCGGAGGTCATAAAAAACGGTGGGCTTTGGATGCCGCCGGCCTTGGTGCAGCGGCTTATCACCGTGGGCCAGCGGGTCGACACGGGTAAGGCCCCCGCCTCGCCGGATTATTTTGCGGACCTCACCCCCCGGGAAGAGGAGGTGGCGCTTATGGTCGGCCGAGGTTTTAACAATCGCGAGATCGCCGAGGCGCTCAGCGTCAGTGAACGCACGGTAAAAGCCAATCTCACCGCGATTTTTGAAAAGCTCGGTCTCCGCGATCGTGTGCAGCTGGCGCTTTACGTCAACCGTCTGCCGATTCACTAGGCTTTTGCTTGGCTGCGGTGGCTCTCAGAGCGATTTTCTGTCGACCTTGTGACCTGAGTCACCGTTTTGCGTCCTTCCCGGGCAACTCTGCCCTTTAGTACATACCCCTTTGCCCGCAGTAACCCTATGTTAGCGGTCTGTATTTCAAAGTAGTGGTAGTCAAGGTTATGGCACAAGCAATCGGCACCGTAGATATCCGCGAAGGCAAGGTGTTCGCCCGCTCTAATGATGGATCCCTGCGTGAACTCAAAAGCGGCGACGCCGTGTTTCAGGGCGAGGTGCTCGTGCCCTCGGCTGACGCCGTGGTTGAGCTGTTGATGCCGGATATGCCCTCGATTGCTCTGGTCGCCGACACCGAAATGTTGCTGAGTTCCGAACTGCTCAACGATACTGCTACGACCGCCTCAGAAGCCGCGCTAGAGGACTCCACCATTGCGGCGGTCGTAGCCGCCCTCGAAGGTGACGGCGATATTCTGGATAACCTGGAGGCGCCCGCAGCGGGGGGCGGCCGCGGTGACGAGGGTAGCTCCTTTGTCCGTCTCGGTCGCATAGGTTTTGATCTGCCTGAGTTTGAGGGTTTTCGAGCTGCGCTAAACCCCGAGACCCTGCGGGTGGTCGAGGCCGAGGCCGATAACGACCTGCAACTGTTGCTAGATGATGACCCCGATGGACCTACGCCGCCGGTGGTGCAGCCGCCGGCCGCCAATGCAGCCCCTGATGCCGCAGACGACACTTTTGAAACACCTTTCGGTGGAGTCCTGGTTGCCAACGTCTTGTCTAATGATACGGATCCTGAGGGCGCAGTGCTGCGTGTCGCCGATAACGGCGAGCCCGCTAACGGCACGGTAACCGTCGATGACGACGGCGTTTTCAGCTACACCCCCAATGATGGCTTTAGTGGAAGCGACTCTTTTACCTACACCATTACCGACCCCGATGGTGGGACTGACACAGCCACGGTGTTTATCACGGTGACTCCCGAGGTTGCGCCGCCTCCCGCGCCCAATCTGGCCCCCGATGCTGTGGACGATGTGTTTGAAGTCGGCTTTGAGTCTGCGCTCGTGGGGAGTGTGCTGGGCAACGATAGTGATCCCGAAGGGGATTCGCTCACCGTCACCGGCAACACCGATCCGGACAACGGCACGGTAAGCGTCGAGGCTGACGGCAGTTTTATCTATTCACCCAACGACGACTTCAGCGGTTCCGATTCCTTCACGTACACCATCACGGACGCCAACGGGAACACTGACACGGCTACGGTGCTTATTTCTGTGGGTGAGGAGACGGTAGCGCCTCCGCCACCACCGGCACCCAATGTGGGGCCGGATGCCATCAACGATACCGCTACAGTCGAAGAAGATACGCCCCTGACCATCACCGTGTTGACCAACGACGCGGACCCGGATGGCGATCCCCTGACCGTGACTGCCATCACCCAGCCTGCTAACGGCACCGCCGTGCTCAATGCAGATGGCACCGTAACGTACACGCCGAATGCGGACTATAACGGCCCCGACAGCTTCACCTATACGATTAGCGACGGCCAGGGCGGAACGGATACCGCGACGGTAAACCTCACCGTCACGCCCGTGGACGATGCGCCCGTGTCAGCGGACCTGGGTGCCCAGGCCAATCTCGACGCCGATAGCGTGAGTCTGGATGTGAGCGGCAATTTCAGTGACGTTGACAGCGCGTTGACTTACAGCGCCACGGGTTTACCTGCCGGTCTGAGCATTGATCCCTCCACGGGGGTTATCAGCGGCACCATTGATAACAGCGCTTCGCAAACAGGAGGCGGTGTTTATAGCGTCGTCGTTAGCGCGACGGATGGTGTGAATTCCCCGGTTTCCGAGAGCTTTGAGTGGACGGTCACAAACCCGGGTCCGGATGCGGTAGACGACACGCAGGGTGCCGCCGAGGACACGGAGGTCGATATTTCTGTGTTGGCCAATGACACGGATGTGGATGGGGATACGCTGTCCATTCTAAGTTTTACCCAGCCTGATAACGGCACGGTCACGGACAACGGCGACGGCACCCTGAGGTATACGCCGGATGCCAATTACAACGGCCCCGACAGCTTTACCTACACAATCACGGATAGCGAAGGCGGCACTGATACGGCGACGGTGAACCTGAATGTCGATGCGGCGAATGATCCGCCGGTGTCTATAGACCTTGCCGCGCAGTCGAGCGAGGACGCGGATTCGGTCAGCCTCGATGTGAGCGGTAATTTCAACGACGTAGACAGCACGCTCACGTATAGCGCTACGGGCCTGCCCGCGGGCTTGTCGATAAATCCTTCGACGGGGGTTATCAGCGGCACGATTGACAACAGCGCTTCGCAAGTGGGTGGTGGTGTATACAACGTGACGGTCACTGCGACGGATGGCGTTAATCCGCCAGTCAGCGAGAGCTTTGATTGGACCGTGACGAATCCTGGTCCCACGGCCTCGGACGATGCGGGGACGACCGACGAAGACACGGCGGTGACGTTTGCTGCAGCAGATTTACTGGGCAACGACAACGATCCTGACGGCGATGATCTGACCATTGCGAGTGTCGGCTCGCCCAGCAATGGGACTGTCGTTCTCAACGGCGACGGCACGGCGACCTTTACTCCCGATGCGGATTACAACGGTGCTGCGAGCTTCGAGTACACCATCAGTGATGGTGAGGGCGGCGTGGACACGGCTACGGTCAATTTGACCGTAAATGCGGTCAATGATCCGCCAGTGGTGATCAACCCACTGGGTAATCAATCGAATGATGATGCGGACGTCATTACACCATTAGATGCTTCTACAGCTTTTGAAGACGTCGACAGCACGCTGACTTACTCAGCAACTGGGCTGCCCGATGGTCTAAGTATCGATCCCAGCACCGGCATCATCAGCGGCACGATTGATAACAGCGCCTCGCAAGTGGACGGTGGTGTGTATAACGTTACGGTCACAGCAACCGACGGTGTTAATCCGCCAGTCAGCGAGAGCTTTGATTGGACCGTGACGAACCCAGGTCCCACGGCCTCGGACGATGCGGGGACGACCGACGAAGACACGGCGGTGACGTTTGCTGCAGCAGATTTACTGGGCAACGACAACGATCCTGACGGCGATGATCTGACCATTGCGAGTGTCGGCTCGCCCACTAATGGCACTGTCGTGCTCAACGGCGACGGCACAGTGACCTTCACCCCTGATGCGGATTACAACGGTGCTGCGAGCTTCGAGTACACCATCAGTGATGGTGAGGGCGGCGTGGACACGGCTACGGTCAATTTGACCGTAAATGCGGTCAATGATCCGCCAGTGGTGATCAACCCGCTTGCTCCTCAGACCAATGATGATGCGGACGTCATTACACCATTAGATGCTTCTACAGCTTTTGAAGACGTCGACAGCACGCTGACTTACTCAGCAACTGGGCTGCCCGATGGTCTAAGTATCGATCCCAGCACCGGCATCATCAGCGGCACGATTGATAACAGCGCCTCGCAAGTGGACGGTGGTGTGTATAACGTTACGGTCACAGCAACCGACGGTGTTAATCCGCCAGTCAGCGAGAGCTTTGATTGGACCGTGACGAACCCAGGTCCCACGGCTTCGGACGATGCGGGGACGACCGACGAAGACACGGCGGTGACGTTTGCCGCTGCAGGTTTACTGGGCAATGACAACGATCCCGATGCGGATGATCTGACCATCACGAGTGTCGGTTCGCCCACTAATGGCACCGTGGTTCTCAACGGCGATGGCACCGTCACCTTCACCCCTGATGCGGACTACAACGGTCCTGCCAGCTTCGAGTACACAATTAGTGATGGCGAGGGTGGCACGGACACCGCCACGGTTAGCTTGACTGTAAATGCCGTTAATGATCCGCCCGTGGTGATCAATCCGCTTGCTCCTCAGACCAATGATGATGCAGACGTGATCACCCCGGTAGAAGCATCGGCGGCCTTTGCGGACGTCGACAGTACGCTGACTTACTCAGCAACGGGTCTACCGACTGGACTGACCATCAATGCCTCTACGGGCGCTATCAGCGGCACGATTGATAACAGTGCTTCGCAAGTGGCTGGGGGCGTCTACAACGTCACGGTCACGGCGACCGACGGCGTCAACCCGTCCGTGAGCGAAAGCTTTGACTGGAAGGTGACGAACCCTGGTCCAGAGGCCAATGACGACAGCGAGACCCTGGGCGAGGACTCGGGAGCGACAGTTATTGATGTGCTTGCCAATGACAGTGATCCGGACGGCGATGATTTGACCGTAACTTCGGTGGGTACGGCGTCAAATGGCACCGTGAGTCTGGTCAATGGGGTAGTGAGCTACACGCCGAATGAAAACTACAATGGCCCTGATAGCTTTACTTACACCATCAGTGATGGTGAGGGCGGCACGGCAACGGCCACCGTCAATCTCACGGTTGATGCGGCTAATGATCCGCCGGTTTCAGTGGATCTGAACCCACAGAATAATGCCGATGCTGACGTAGTCTCTCTTGATCTCAGCGGCAACTTCAGTGACGTCGACAGCATCCTCGAATACAGCGCGACTGGTCTTCCCGCAGGTCTGACCATCGACTCAGCTACTGGCATTATCAGCGGCACGATTGATAACAGTGCTTCGCAGGTGGGTGGCGGCGTGTACAACGTTACGGTCACTGCGACCGACGGCGTCAACCCGTCCGTGAGCGAAAGCTTCGACTGGACCGTGACGAATCCTGGTCCCACAGCCGCGGACGATGCAGGGACCACTGACGAAGACACGGCGGTCATGTTTACAGCGGCGAATCTTCTAGCTAACGACAGCGATCCTGATGCCGATGATCTGACTATCACAAGCGTTGGTTCGCCCATTAATGGCACTGTCGTTCTCAACGGCGACGGAACCGTGACCTTCACTCCCGATGCGGATTACAACGGTTCTGCGAGTTTCGAGTACACAATTAGCGACGGTGAGGGCGGCACGGATACAGCCACTGTTAATCTGACTGTAAATGCCGTTAATGACCCGCCGGTAGTGATCAACCCTCTGGGTAATCAATCGAATGACGACGCAGAAGTCATTACAGCCATCGATGCCTCCTCAGCGTTTGAAGATGTGGACAGCACCCTCGAGTACAGCGCGACGGGCCTTCCCGATGGTCTAACTATCGATCCCAACACGGGCATCATCAGCGGCACGATTGATAACAGTGCTTCGCAAGTGGGGGGTGGTGTGTATAACGTCACGGTCACCGCAACGGACGGCGTTAATCCGCCCGTTAGCGAGAGCTTTGATTGGACGGTCACCAACCCTGGTCCTACTGCCGCAGATGACACCGGCTCCACGGATGAGGATGTCGCCGTCACCTTCACCCCGGCTGATCTGCTGGGCAACGATACCGACCCTGATGCGGATGATTTGACTATCACGAGTGTCGGTTCGCCCAGCAACGGCACCGTGGTTCTTAATGGCGATGGTTCTGTCACTTTTACACCGGACGCGGACTACAACGGTCCTGCCAGCTTCGAGTACACAATTAGTGATGGCGAGAGCGGCACCGATACCGCCACGGTTAGCTTGACTGTGAATGCAGTGGACGATCCGCCCGTGGTGATCAATCCGCTGGGTAACCAATCGAATGATGATGCGGATGTTATCGCTCCGGTCGACGCATCCGCGGCTTTTGCGGACATCGACAGCACGCTGACTTACTCAGCAACGGGTCTACCGACTGGACTGACCATCAATGCCTCGACGGGCGTTATCAGCGGCACGATTGACAACAGCGCCTCGCAACTGGGCGGCGGTGTGTATAACGTCACGGTCACCGCAACGGACGGCGTTAATCCGCCCGTTAGCGAGAGCTTTGATTGGACGGTCACCAACCCTGGTCCTACTGCCGCAGATGACACCGGCTCCACGGATGAGGATGTCGCCGTCACCTTCACCCCGGCTGAGCTGCTGGGCAACGATATCGACCCTGATGCGGATGATCTGACCATCACGAGTGTCGGTTCGCCCAGCAATGGCACTGTCGTTCTTAATGGCGACGGTACAGTGACCTTCACCCCCGATGCCGATTACAACGGCCCCGCGAGCTTCGAGTACACCATCAGTGATGGTGAGGGCGGCACTGACACGGCAACGGTGAGTCTGACTGTGAATGCGGTCAACGATCCGCCCGTGGTGATCAATCCGCTTGCTCCTCAGACCAATGATGATGCGGACGTGATCACCCCGGTAGATGCGTCAGCGGCCTTTGCGGACGTCGACAGTACGCTGACTTACTCAGCAACGGGTCTACCGACTGGACTGACCATCAATGCCTCGACGGGCATCATCAGCGGCACGATTGATAACAGTGCTTCGCAAGTGGCTGGGGGCGTCTACAACGTCACGGTCACGGCAACCGATGGCGTGAACCCACCGGTCAGTGAGAGTTTCGATTGGACGGTGACGAATCCTGGTCCCACGGCCGCGGACGATGCGGGTACCACCGACGAAGACACTGCGGTCACGTTTACGTCGGGTGATCTGCTGGGCAACGACAGCGATCCCGATGGTGATGATCTGACGATCACCAGCGTCGGTTCGCCCAGCAATGGCACTGTCGTACTCAACGGCGACGGCACAGTGACCTTCACCCCTGATGCTGATTACAACGGCCCGGCCAGCTTTGAATATACGGTCTCAGACGGCGAAGGCGGAACGGATACAGCTACCGTCAACTTGACCGTAAACCCAGTCAACGATCCGCCGGTGGTTATCGTTCCATTGGCACCGCAGGCGAACGATGATGCGGACGTCATTACACCATTAGATACTTCTACAGCTTTTGAAGACGTCGACAGCACGCTGACTTACTCAGCAACTGGGCTGCCGACTGGGCTGACCATTGATCCCAGCACGGGCGTTATCAGCGGCACTGTCGACAACAGCGCGTCTCAAGTGGGCGGTGGCGTATACAACGTCACAGTCACCGCAACGGATGGCGTGAACACCCCGGTCAGCGAGAGCTTTGACTGGACCGTAACCAATCCCGGCCCCGTGGCCAACGACGACAGCGAGACGCTGGGCGAAGACTCTGGAGCGACAGTTATTGATGTGCTTGCCAATGACAGTGATCCGGACGGCGATGATTTGACCGTAACTTCGGTGGGTACGGCGTCAAATGGCACTGTGAGCCTGGTCAATGGGGTAGTGAGCTACACGCCAAATGCTGATTACAACGGCCCCGACAGCTTCACGTACACCATCAGTGATGGTGAGGGCGGCACGGCAACGGCCACCGTCAATCTCACGGTTGATGCGGCTAATGATCCGCCGGTTTCAGTGGATCTGAACCCACAGAATAATGCCGATGCCGACGTAGTCTCTCTCGATCTCAGCGGCAACTTTAGCGATGTCGACAGTAGCCTTGAATATAGCGCAACGGGTCTTCCCACAGGTCTGACCATCGACTCTGCTACCGGGATTATCAGCGGCACGATTGACAACAGCGCTTCGCAAGTGGGTGGTGGTGTATACAGCGTTACGGTCACAGCAACCGATGGCGTGAACCCACCGGTCAGCGAGAGCTTCGACTGGACGGTGACAAACCCTGGTCCCACGGCCGCAGACGATACGGGTACCACCGACGAAGATGCGGCGGTGACGTTTGCTGCAGCAGATTTGTTGGGCAACGACAACGATCCCGATGCGGATGATCTGACCATCACGAGTGTCGGTTCGCCCAGCAATGGCACTGTCGTTCTTAATGGCGACGGTACAGTGACCTTCACCCCCGATGCCGATTACAACGGCCCCGCGAGCTTCGAGTACACCATCAGTGATGGTGAGGGCGGTACTGACACGGCAACGGTGAGTCTGACTGTGAATGCGGTCAACGATCCGCCCGTGGTGATCAATCCGCTTGCTCCTCAGACCAATGATGATGCGGACGTGATCACCCCGGTAGATGCATCGGCGGCCTTTGCGGACGTCGACAGTACGCTGACTTACTCAGCAACCGGGCTGCCCGATGGTCTGATCATCGATCCCAACACGGGCATCATCAGCGGCACGATTGATAACAGTGCTTCGCAGTTGGACGGTGGTGTGTACAACGTTACGGTCACGGCAACCGATGGCGTGAACCCACCGGTCATTGAGAGTTTCGATTGGACGGTGACGAATCCTGGTCCCACGGCTTCGGACGATGCGGGGACGACCGACGAAGACACGGCGGTGACGTTTGCTGCAGCAGATTTGTTGGGCAACGATATCGACCCTGATGCGGATGATCTGACCATCACGAGTGTCGGTTCGCCCAGCAATGGCACTGTCGTTCTTAATGGCGACGGTACAGTGACCTTCACCCCCGATGCCGATTACAACGGCCCGGCCAGCTTTGAATATACGGTCTCAGACGGCGAAGGCGGAACGGATGCAGCTACCGTCAACTTGACCGTGAACCCGGTCAACGATCCGCCGGTGGTTATCGTTCCATTGGCACCGCAGGCGAACGATGATGCGGACGTCATTACACCATTAGATACTTCTACAGCTTTTGAAGACGTCGACAGCACGCTGACTTACTCAGCAACTGGGCTGCCGACTGGGCTGACCATTGATCCCAGCACGGGCGTTATCAGCGGCACTATCGACAACAGCGCGTCTCAAGTGGGCGGTGGCGTATACAACGTCACAGTCACTGCGACTGACGGCGTTAACCCGCCCGCTAGCGAGAGCTTTGATTGGACGGTCGCCAACCCTGGTCTTACTGCCGCAGATGACACCGGCTCCACGGATGAGGATGTCGCCGTCACCTTCACCCCGGCTGAGCTGCTGGCTAACGACAGCGATCCCGATGGTGATGATCTGACGATCACCAGCGTCGGTTCGCCCAGCAATGGCACTGTCGTTCTCAACGGCGATGGCACCGTCACCTTCACCCCTGATGCGGATTACAACGGTTCTGCAAGCTTCGAGTACACGGTCTCTGATGGCGAAGGTGGTACAGATACGGCGACGGTCAACCTGACGGTTGATGCGGTGAATGATCCCCCCGTTTCCATTAACCCGCTTGCACCGCAAGCAAATGACGACGCAGATGTCATCGCTCCTTTAGACGCGTCGGCGGCCTTTGCAGATGTCGACAGCACGCTCGAATACAGCGCGACCGGTCTTCCCAATGGTCTCAGTATCGATCCCAACACGGGTATCATCAGCGGCACGATTGATAACAGCGCCTCCCAGGTGGGTGGTGGCGTCTACAACGTCACGGTCACCGCAACGGATGGTGTGAATGCGCCAATCAGCGAGAGCTTTGCCTGGACCGTAACCAATCCCGGCCCCGTGGCCAATGACGACAGCGAGACCCTGGGCGAGGACACGGGAGCGACGGTTATTGATGTGCTTGCCAACGACAGTGATTCGGACGGCGATGACTTGACCGTAACTTCGGTGGGTACGGCGTCAAATGGCACTGTGAGCCTGGCCAATGGGGTAGTGAGCTACACGCCGAATGAAAACTATAACGGCCCTGATAGCTTTACTTACACCATCAGTGATGGTGAGGGCGGCACGGCAACGGCCACCGTCAATCTCACGGTTGATGCGGCCAATGATCCGCCGATTTCAATCGATCTGAACCCACAGAACAATGCCGATGCCGACGTAGTCTCTCTTGATCTCAGCGGCAACTTCAGCGACGTCGACAGCACGCTGACTTACTCAGCAACGGGTCTACCGACTGGACTGACCATCAATGCCTCGACGGGCGTTATCAGCGGCACGATTGACAACAGCGCTTCGCAAGTGGGTGGTGGTGTGTATAACGTCACGGTCACGGCAACCGACGGTGTTAATCCGCCAGTCAGCGAAAGCTTTGATTGGACGGTGACGAACCCAGGTCCCACGGCTACAGATGACTCCGGCTCAACGAACGAAGACACCTCGGTCACTTTTGACCCTGCGGATCTCTTGGGCAACGACAACGATCCTGACGGCGATGATCTGACCATCACGAGTGTCGGTTCGCCCAGCAATGGCACCGTCGTGCTGAACGGCGATGGCTCTGTCACCTTCACCCCAGATGCGGACTACAACGGTCCTGCGAGCTTCGAGTACACCATCAGTGATGGCGAGGGCGGCACGGATACCGCCACGGTTAATCTGACCGTGACGGCGGTTAATGATCCGCCCGTGGTGATCAATCCGCTCTCTCCTCAGGCGAATGATGATGCGGATGTTATCGCTCCTGTAGACGCGTCTGCGGCCTTTGCAGATGTCGACAGCACACTGACTTACTCAGCAACGGGTCTACCTGCTGGTCTCAGTATCGATCCCAGCAGCGGGATTATCAGCGGCACGCTTGATAACAGCGCTTCCCAGGTGGACGGCGGTGTGTACAACGTCATCGTGACAGCAACCGATGGCGTGAACCCACCGGTCAGCGAGAGCTTTGATTGGACTGTCACGAACCCCGGTCCTGATGCCGTGGACGACAGTGTTACGACGGTTGAAGACATCGCGATTGATATCGACGTGCTGGCCGATAACGGAAATGGCGCAGACAGCGATGTGGACGGCGATACGCTCACGATCAGCAGCTTCACGCAGCCCACGAACGGTACGGTCACCGACAATGGTGACGGTACGCTGAAGTACACACCGAATCCCGATTACAACGGGAGCGATAGCTTCACCTATATCATCAGCGACGGTGAGGGTGGCACGGATACTGCGACGGTGAACCTGACGGTGACGCCCGAGAATGATCCGCCAGAGTCTGACGCCAAGACGCTAACGGTGGCCGAAGATACGAACGACAACGCAGTACCGACGTTAACGGGCAGTGATAGCGACGGGAGCGTGTCGGGGTTTGTCATAACGAGCTTGCCGGCTAACGGTACGCTGCTGCTGAGTGGTGTTGCGGTGTCGATGGGGCAGACGGTTCCTGCGGCGGAGGCGGGCAATCTGACCTACACGCCGAATGCGGACTACTTTGGCGATGACAGCTTTAGTTATGCGTCGGTTGATGATAATGGAGCCCAAGACGGGACGCCGGCGAACGTCGCGATCACCGTAACGGAGGTGGCAGAGCCCGACACACCACCAACGGCTGATCCGCTGACGGCGCTTGCTGAGATTGCGAACGGGCCTGGCCCGAACGGCACTCTTTCCAATCCACAGTTAGAGGTGTTCTTAAGCGTTGACGGCATTGCGGATGGGGTGGGGCTGGAGGGAATTCCGACCCTCGGTGGCGTTGACGATGAAACGCCCCTGGAGAATTTGGTGTTTACGCTGCGCTCCCCACCAACCGACGGCATTCTGTACCTCGATGCAGAGGGTGACGGTTCTTATGAGCAGGCCCAAGTTGGCGATACGTTCAGCAGCGCATCCTCGTTTTACTGGGCAAAACCCGCAGAACAGGTCGTACAAGATCTCACAACCGACGCTACGGGTGTCACGGTCAGCGGCTTTAACGGTCGTAACGCGACCATCACCCAGTCCCGTGACGGTCTGGGGGTGGACAGTGCGGGGAATACGCAGCCGCAGGCGCCGACACAGCTCGGTTATCGCAACGGCTCATCAGAAACAATGGTTTTGAATCTGGGTGGCCCGGCTACCGAAGCGACAGTCCAAATTGAACGACTTTTCCCGAATGAAGGCGAGGCTGGTCGTGTCGAAGCACTGGATGCCGACGGTAATGTACTGGGCGTCTGGACGTTCTACGGGCGAGCTAACGCAACGCTTGATGGCGTTCCCGTCGACTTCAACATTGGCGGGAGCGGGGGGAGTTTCACGCTTTCGGACATAGGGCAACCGTTTTACGCACTGCGATTTACTGCGACCCCCTACGTTGATGGTGTAACACAGGGTACTGGCAAGAACGCTGACAGCAGTGACTACCTGATCAAAAGTGTCGCCTACTCGCCCATCTCGCTGGCGGATGCAGAGTTCACTTACGATGTAACCGATGAGCAGGGCAACGTAAGCGATCCGGCGACGGTCACCATTCGTCAATCCAATGCACCTATAACCCTCGATCTCGATAATGATGGTTTGGAATATCTGTCGCGCGAGGCCGGGGTTGTGTTTACCGATGAGGTCACTGGAGAGTCTGTGAACACTGCGTGGGTTGCACCGGATGATGGTTTGTTGGTGATTGACGCCAATGAATCCGGCACAGTAGATCAGACTGAGGAGTATGTTTTCACTGAGTGGTCCGAGAATGCCGAGACAGATATGGAGGCTGTCGCAGAAGTTTTTGATACCAATCAAAACAGTCAGCTTGACCCCGGTGATGAGAGCTGGGAACAATTTGCAGTATGGCAGGACGCCGACTCGGACGGCGTGACTGATGAGGGCGAACTCCGGTCCTTGGATGAGTTAGGCGTCGATAGTATTGCTCTGACTTACTCCGAAGAAAGCACCTCAGGATCCACTGCCAATGGCGACGTCACGATCCACGGGCAGTCCGATGTCACCTGGACCGATGGCAGTGTGAGCGTGGCCGAGGATGCCAGCTTTGCGATCTCCGCGGCGGATGTGCTGAGCGATGACGGTGATTTGATCCTCCCGGCTCATGAAGGTGAGGATTCTTCGACCATTGCCAGGGATGTGCCGGCGAGCGAAGAGCAAAAAGCCGGCGGTGAGGCCGACATTGCGGCTCTCGAGATCGACTTGCTGCTCAACAACAGCAATGATGACAAGTCGGGCACCGGAGAGATTGATTGAGTATCCGCAATGGGCGAGAGTGGCGTTCTAAAGCTGCCGAGATTGGGAGTAGGGGCTGATGCCTTACGTACAGCGCGATAGTAACGGCGCCATTTCGGCGGTAAGCCGCCAGGCCCAGCCGGGCTTTGATGAAGAGCTGGAAGAGGGCGATGGCGCTTTGCAGCAGTTTTTGGCAAGCGTGGGACCCAACAGCGACCTGGCGCGAACGGACCTGGAGTTCGTCCGCGTCCTCGAGGACTTGCTTGAGGTGCTGATTGCCAAGAACGTATTGCTCTTCACTGAGCTGCCGGAAGCGGCTCAGGCTAAAGTGATGGAGCGACAGTCTCTCCGCCGCAGCGACAACGCACTCAATCTTCTGGATGATGAGCCTCGCATCTAGGCTTTGTCCCGGTCGCGACAGGTGAGCAATCATCCAAGGAAGCATCCTGAGCGGCGAGCTAGGTGTTCAAAAAGGGACCCGTGACCGCGCTGACCCCGCAGTCAAAAGCACTGCTTCGTTCCGCTTCGTTGGCGACGCCTTCTGCAATACAGATGACGCCCAGGGTGTGGGCGATGTTGGCGTAAGTCCGCATCAGCGCCTGATGGCCCGGAATACCCGCAATATCGTGTGTAAACAGACTGTCAATTTTCAGGTAATCGGCCCCCAGGGTGCCTAACTTGCCGATTTCGCCCACGCGGTGTCCCATATGCTGGATGCCCAGCTGCGCCTGATGCTTGTGCAGGCACCGTTGCAGGGCGGCAAACCCCTCGGGGTCGCCAAAGGCGGC
Organism: Congregibacter litoralis KT71; assembly: GCF_000153125.2. NCBI lineage: Bacteria > Pseudomonadati > Pseudomonadota > Gammaproteobacteria > Cellvibrionales > Halieaceae > Congregibacter > Congregibacter litoralis. The sequence continues at coordinate 3,371,950 of NZ_CM002299.1, read as the reverse complement.
AGACTCACTGATATCCACGCGAAGACGTGCCGCGTCGTCGGGGTATTGGTTGAGGTGGTAATTGAGCCAGTCCACAAAGTCGTCTTCGGTAATAGCCCGCATAGATAACTCCACACAGGCGTTCTCGCCCGTCTTAGCAATGTGCGCAAGGCCGGCGGTGATGATGGCGCGATCGATCTCAGCGTTGAGACCCAGGCGATGAACCCAGGGCATGAACACACCCGCGCGACACCAACTGTCGTCGATATGAAGTTGTAGCGTCAGCTTCTTGTGTAGCAGCTGGGACTGCTGATCGACGACGGGACAGGATTCAAATTGGAGCTCGCTGTTGATCAGCGCCTGGCGAATGGCCCGCTCCCAGTTCCGACCTCTTTCGCGGAGGTTTGACAGGCGTTCGCCACTGCGGGAAGCCAGGGTCAGTTCACCCGTTTCCGTATGTGCTGACAGCATCAGTGCTTCGTCCAGGTCACTCATCAGCTCACTGGCCGTGACCTCGGGCTCGTAGCTGGCACAGGCCGTGGGAATTTTTACGTCCCCGGCCATGTCGTGACGTACAAGAACGTCGACGACGGTCCGCTGAAGCTGTCTACCGAGCCTTTTCGGATCGTTCTCCCGGGGAGAAAGAACACAAAAATCCGCAACATTCAGATGGGCGATGGCCAGCTCAGGAAACTGCTCCAGCAGACCCTGGAGACTTGTCCCGATGTCAGCGATGAGAGCGTCCATCGTTCTGCGTCCGTGGAGCTGATTGAGCTCCGTCAGGCGATGAATGCGCGCCAAGGCGATGGCACCCTCGGCATCGGGGTCCTGGGCAGTAACCTTGGCGGCAATCCGGTTCATGAAGCTGGTGCGCTGCTCAAGGCCCGTCAAGGGATCCTTTTTTTCTACAGACTGCCCGGCGGTTAACTGTTCCGCATCCTTGGTGAGCATGTCCTGCATCCGCGTTGCCAGGCTGTTCATTGCACGGGTAACCCGCGCAAACTCCAGGGTGTGCGGCTCCGGTAGTTCAACAAAACGTCGGTCGCCCAGGGCGTCGGCCTGTTGCACCACCTGGTGCAAGGGTTGAAGAATCGTGCGCAACAGCAGCGACCCCAGCCCCCCGGCAATGACGATGGCTGAGATCAGGGCAGCGAGGGTACGCTTTGCGCTGGTCCACAGCTCCGCGTAGGCAAAGTCATTGTTGGTCTTGAGACTCAGCGTCCCCAGTTGGTTCCAGCCACTGCTCACGGCAGCAACGCCCGGGGCCGCATCAATGTCAAAGAGGGCGGCGAGCCAGCCGGGGTAACTGCCTGGTTCTATGGCTTTCGCCCGATCAAATATGAGTTCGTCGTTCGCATCGCGAAACCTTACCCATTCGTAAGACCCCTGATCCAACTGCGACGCCAGTTGAATTTCCAGTGCCACCGTATCCAGGGTTTGCTGGGAGAGGGAAAGGGCAAGGGCATTGGCGTCATCGCTATTCTTGATGCTCAGCTGCTCCTCCAGGTAGCGACTGCTGCTGATGCCGTTAATCACGAAGGTGGTGCCAAACACCACCAGCATCAGCACGATGATCGCAATCCATAACTGTCGATAAAGGGACATGTTTTTCTCCTACCAGGTGGCCCGGAAGCCTTCTTCGACGATACGCTCCAGCACCTGCTGCCAGCGCGAAAGTCGCTGCAGCGGGTTTGCTTTACTGGGCTGGGTCGCACCGCTTATCCATAGATCATCAGCGTTAAAACTGAAAACGGGGGTCAGGTCCTGGCGGCGTGCCGCCGGCAAAACCAGGGTGTTGATATTGTCCAGAATGAGTGGCGCAGCTGCCGGTGTCTCGTACCAGGCGAGCACCATGTGAGCCTGACTGGCGCCGCCGGGGCGCTGTGCTTTGACATAAATCAGGCGAAGGCTTTTGGGGTCGACGCCCAGGGCCAGTAAGGTCACGTATTTGGCGATGGTGAAGTCCTCGCAATCCGCCTCCTGTTTGCCCAGGGTCTCCAGCGGGGTGGCCCAGTAGTCCTCGATACCGTAGATACGCTCATCGCTACTCCAGCGAATACGCTCGTTGAAAAAGTCGTTGGTGGTCTGCAGCTTGCTGAGTATGGGGTCGGCGCTGCGGCTGGCAACAAACGCCTCCCAGTCTTGAACAGCGTTTACAGCGTCCGGGCCAAAGCGCTCAGCAGCCAGCCGACGGAGCTTTTCGAACTCAATGATGCCCGCCAGGGGGGCGCCTTGAATAATGCCCAGCAGGGCCAGAAGCAACACCCCGATCATCAATCGACGCTGTGCAAGGCGCTGCGCGAAACCTTGTGCAAACTGTCTTTCGGCCATTGCTTCGCCGTTGTGTGAGACTGCGCACAGTATAAGCGCGATAATGCGAATAAACCGCGTTAAAATAAACAGTTAGGGCGTATAGTGCGCCGCGCGCTGCGCCTAGAAATGAGAATAGTGAGAGTCGTGCAGGTAGCGAAAGTAACGTAAGCCGCGCGATGAAGACATTAACTGAACCCCTTAGGGCCATAGCACCTGGAGAGCTGTGACAAAGCGAGACCAAAAAGAGATCTTTCCTAGAGCATCGTTGCCAAAGCGACCGCTGTGGCGTGGCGTTATTGCCGCTGTCCTGGGGCTCGCTGGCAGCGTGCCAATCTATGCTCAGGAAGTGACGAGTTATGGCGAGGCTATTGTTACAGCGCTTGCCAGTAACCCTGCAGTCACGTCGGCCTATTACGAGTTTGAAGCTACCCGAGCGTCAGAGCGGGCTGAGTTTGGCGATATGCTGCCAAGCGTTGATTTGTCGGGGGATTATTCCTGGCAGGAGCGCCAGACACCCATCGCGGACTTTGGTGATTACGAGGCAGATTCTTTGCGATTCTCTATCACCCAGCTGCTGTTTGATGGCTTCCAGAGCCGTGATGAGGCGCGGGCCAAGCGCTATGAGAAGCTGGCCCGCTACTACGATTTTGAAGCCGCGTCCCAGGAGGTGGCCTTGTCGGCAACCCAGGCCTATGTGGACGCCGTGCGCTTTCAGAACCTGGTGCAATACGCCGAGCAAAACTATGTCGTGCATCGACAGGTGTACAACAAAATAGCCGAGCGAGCTGCAGGCGGCGTGAGCCAGCGCGTCGATCTTGAGCAGGCCACGGCACGTCTGGCCCTGGCGGAGTCAAATCTGCTGACAGAAGTGACCAACCTGCATGACACCCGCGTGGAGTTTCAGCGCATCGTGGGACTGCTCCCGGCCAAAACCCTGCCCCTGCCGGCAATCCCTGAATCGGCGCTGCCCGTAACACGGGATGAGGCCCTGGCGCGCGCCTATGCCAACAGTCCCGATATCAACCGGGCCATCGAGGAATTACGGTCGGCCCGGGAGTCGTCTAATGCCACCCGGGGTGCCTTTTACCCGCGGCTGGATCTTCGCTATCGGAATGAGCAGGCGAGCAACACCGACGGCATTCTCGGGGATTATGACCTCCAGGCGGTGGAAGTAGTGATGAACTACAACCTCTACCGGGGCGGTTCCGACAGCGCCCGGCGTCGTGAAGCGGCCAATAGCTACTACTCGGCGGTAGAGTCTCGGAAGGACGCCTGTCTGGCCATCCGACGCGAGACCATGATTGCCTTTAACGATATTGATGTTCTCAGGCGGCAGGTCGATTACCTCGAGCAGCAGCTGGATGCCCAGGACAAAACCCGCCGGGCGTACAACGACCAGTTTGATATTGGTCAGCGCTCCCTGCTGGATTTACTGGACAGCCAGAACGAATTCTTCGACACCCAGCGGGCCTTGATCACTGCGCGCACGCAGTTAATCGCCGCGCAGGCGACGGCGCTGGCGCGGGTGGGCTCCCTGACGCGTGCCCTGGATGCTGAGGGCTTTAACGCCGACAAGCTGGCGGCTCTGGAACTGGATCTTGAGCGCAAAGAAAAAGAAGATATTCCCCTGTGCCCCGAAGGCACGCCGGAGGCCCTGGAGATTGACCAGGAAGCCATTTTTCAACGTCTGGACCGCGCTGCAGGCTCCCGTGGTGAGTTATTGAATGAGGCGGGGGCCTCGGCACCCGCGGCGAGGGACGCGCGCTCCCCGGGTATCAAAGCTGAGCCATTAGTGGAGGTCGAAGCCCTACCCCAGGCAGTGTCCTCGCAAGAATACATCGTCGCTGAGGGTGAAACGCTGTGGGCTATTGCCAGCAAAGCACGTCCCCAGGGCGCGACTACTCCGCAGACTCTGGCGGCTATTCAGCGCTTAAACCCCGATGCCTTTAATGGCGGCGATCCCAGCAGCATCAAGGCGGGCTATACCCTCAGGCTGCCTGATGCGCTTGATATAAGCGGTCCAGCACAATCCCCCACACCGTAGGATCGATACCCATCGAGAAGTGTGTCGAGTCCACTTCGTAGTGGGTTACATCCAAGCTGTGACGATCAATACAGGCGGGCCAGGATACGATGGTGTCGCCGCGGGTGAACACGATCCCTATGGGCGTTTTGATCGGATTAGTCGCGTTGCGTTCTTCAATCAGCTGGTTGATCCGTTTTCGATCTTCTGCACTGTAGGAGCGCGCTCCCACGGTGAAGGATGGGCCGCCAATCACGGGTGTGCCATAGGTGATGATGGTGCTTACGTACTGAGGAATCTCCCGGGCGATTTCTCGGGCTACAACGCCACCTAAGCTCCAGCCCACCAAGGCTACCGCGGTGCCACTGACGTCCGCTTTTTCCACTACCCGGGGTTTTAGAGCCTCTACATACTGCTCGACGTTTCCCTGATTGACGCCCAGTCCCCAGGTATCTGCTTTGTAGCCCTTGAGCCTGAGCAGACGGCGCAAAGGAAACATGGAAGACTCCGGTGCCTTAAAACCGGGTAACAGCAAAACGGGCTCACCGTGTCCCCGCGGCGCGCGAAGCAGTTTGGGTGAAGACAGCCCGAGACGGAGCGCTTCGCGTCCTACTCGCCACTCGCCCTGAAACCGGGGAAAACCCATGGGTGTTGGGGCGGGGGCGGGGGGAGGGGTTAGGTAGATCTTGTAGTTTTGCACCTTGGCTTTGCTCTGAACCCTTGGGTGTTGGCTATCAGAGCTTACGCTGCCCGCCGCGCAGTGGTTTAAACATTAAACCGAAAATGCACCACATCCCCATCCTGCACAACATACTCCTTACCCTCCAGGCGCCAGCGGCCGGCGTCTTTTGCGCCTTGCTCGCCCTTGTGGGTAATGAAGTCCTCGTAGCCGATGACCTCGGCGCGGATAAAGCCCTTTTGAAAGTCCGTGTGAATGACCCCCGCGGCCTCGGGGGCTGTGGCACCGACCTTGACCGTCCAGGCACGCACTTCCTGGGGTCCCGCCGTAAAGTAGGTCTGCAGATTCAGTAGCTCATAGCCCGCACGGATTACCCGATTGAGTCCCGGCTCTTCCATGCCCATGTCAGCAAGAAACTCGGCGCGCTCGTCGTCCTCCAGCTCAATGATTTCTGACTCGAGCTTGTTGCAGATCACCACAACTTCGGCGTTCTCCGTGGCGGCTATGCCACGCACGATATCGACGTAGGCATTACCCTCGAGTCCTTCTTCATCCACGTTGGCGATGTATAGAGTAGGCTTGCTCGTGAGCAAAAACAGACTCTTTACCAGCGCCTGCTCATTGTCATCCAGGGTGAGCCCGCGCACGGGCCTGGCTTCATTGAGCTGGGGGAGCAGTTTGTTCTCCAGCAGGGCTTTCATGGCGATGGATTCCTTGTCGCCGCCTTTTGCCGTACGCACCACTTTGGCCAGCTGCTTTTCGCAGCTTTCCAGATCCGCCAGGGCGAGCTCGGTATTGATGATTTCGATATCGGCGGCAGGGTCGATGGCGTTGGAAACGTGGATGACGTTTTCATCCTCAAAACAGCGCACCACGTGAGCAATGGCATCGGTTTCCCGGATATTTGCCAAAAACTGGTTGCCCAGTCCTTCACCCTTGCTGGCGCCCGCCACGAGACCCGCAATGTCCACAAACTCCATGGTCGTGGCGATCTCCTTCTGGGGTTTTACCAGCTCGGAAATTTTGCTCTGCCGGGGATCCGGCACGGGTACCACCCCCGCATTGGGCTCGATGGTGCAAAAGGGGAAATTCTCCGCGTCGATACCCGCACGGGTGAGCGCGTTAAAAAGCGTTGATTTACCGACGTTGGGGAGACCAACAATGCCGCATTTAAAACCCATAGCTATTCCTTAAGCGGTGGAGTCGACATCGTCGAGTCCGCGCCATTAAAACTGTGTAATTGTGTCATGGCCTTCCCGGCGTCACCCGCCAGTAGCAGGGGTAGGGCACGAAGGGCCTCATCAATACTGGCGGCAATGGCCTCGCGATCCGCGGGAGACGCCTTGGAAAGCACGTAGTTGCTCACCTGTTTTGCGGACCCGGGGTGACCGATGCCGACCCGCAGACGATGGAAGTCCTTGCGATTTCCTAACGCCGGCACAATATCCCGCAGACCGTTATGACCGCCATGGCCGCCGTCAAACTTAAAGCGCGCCGTGCCCGGTGCAATATCCAGCTCGTCGTGAGCGATGAGAATCTGCGCCGGCTCAATCTTGTAAAAATTCGCAAGCGCTGCAACGGATTTGCCGCTGCGATTCATGAACGTATGAGGAACAAGGACCCGGAGCTTGTGCCCGGCGAAAAACACCTCTGCAAGCTCACCGTGATACTTGGTTTCCAGCTTAAAGGTGCCGCCTGCCTGCCTCACCAGTTCGCGCGCAAAGTCCTCGCCCGCATTGTGGCGGGTGCCCTCATACTGCGACCCGGGATTTCCGAGGCCGACAATCAGTTGAATGGTGACGGGCATGACTTTATCTCTTACGGTCTACCGGGTTTCTACTTGCGATAAGCGCGTGCAACGAAAAAGGGCAGCGTAACGCTGCCCCTGATCAGATACTGCATGCGCTATCCCTGGGGAAAGCGGCGGCAGATCAATCCTCGTCGTCGCTGCCTTCGCTTTCGCCTTCTTCGGCGCTTGCTTCAGGTGCGTCTTCGTCGACTTCTTCATCACCACCACGCTTGGCGCTGACGGAAGTCACAGCCATATCGTGATCTTCGCCCAATTCCAGAGCCGTGGAAACCACGCCTTCGGGCAGCTTGAGATCCGAGATGTGGATGATGTCGGCGGTGGTCACGTTTTCCATGTCCACTTCGATGTACTCGGGGATCAGACCCGGCAGACAGAGAACTTCCAGTTCCGTCAGCAGGTGCTCGATGATGCCGCCTTCGATCTTCACGCCGTGACACTTCTCTTCATTGATAAAGTGCAGGGGAATGTTGACCTTGATGGCGACCTTGGCATCGACGCGCAGAAAATCCGCGTGCATGACATCGTTACGCGCCGGGTGACGCTGCAGGTCCTTGAGGATGGCGGGCTGCACATCGCCGTCGACGGATACGTCGATAACCTGTGAGTAGAAAGCCTCGTTTTCCAGCGCTTTTTCCAGGTCCTTGCGGACGATGGTCAGGGGCGCGGGGTCTTTGCCGGCGCCGTAAATGATCGCCGGGATGTGATCGACGCTACGACGCAGGCGGCGGCTCGCACCTTTCCCCAGGTCGCTACGTACTGTGGCTGCAATGGCCAGTTGTTCAGACATGACTGTCTCCTATAAATATCGGAGTGGGGGTCGCCTGCGACCAGCTTCCCCGTCCGCTTAAAAAACGCCTCTCAGGCGGTTCGCAATGAACCTAGCTGAAAAGCGCGCTGATGGATTCCTCGTTCGAAACCCGGCGAATAGATTCCGCCAGCAAATCGGCAATGGTGAGTTGCCTGATCTTGCTGATGGTTTTCGCCTCATCCGACAGAGGAATCGTGTCCGTGACTACGAGCTCGTCGAGCGCGGAGTTACGAACATTGTCTAAAGCCTTGCCCGAGAGCACCGCATGGGTGCAGTAGGCCGCGACCCGTGTCGCGCCACGCTCTTTGAGCGCGTTTGCGGCATTACAAAGGGTGCCGGCGGTATCCACCATATCGTCTACCAGTAGGCAGGTTCGGCCCTCGACGTTACCGATGATATTCATAATCTCGGTTTCGTTGGCCTTGGGCCGACGCTTGTCGATGATCGCCAGTTCAGCCTCGTCCAGCTGCTTGGCGATGGCTCGGGCGCGGACCACACCGCCGATGTCGGGGGATACCACCATGACGTTGTCGTAGTTGCTGGCCTGAATGTCGTCATTCAAGACCGGCGAACCGTAAATATTGTCTACGGGGCATCCAAAGAAGCCCTGTATCTGTTCGGCGTGAAGGTCAACCGTCAGTACGCGGTCGACACCCACGGTATTCATTAAATCCGCCACGACCTTTGCCGAAATCGGCACGCGTGAGGAACGCACGCGACGATCCTGGCGGGCATAGCCGAAATACGGCACGACGGCAGTTATGCGACCTGCTGACGCGCGACGTAGCGCATCAATCATCACCAACAACTCCATGAGGTTATCGTTGGTGGGTGCACAGGTCGGCTGCAACACAAAGACGTCTTTGCCGCGCACATTTTCGTTGAGCTCTACGGCAACTTCGCCGTCACTGAAGCGACCCACATCGGCTTTACCGAGGGACAGATAAAGGCGACTGGCTACCTTGCGGGCTAATTCCGGATTGGCGTTCCCGGTGAACACCATCAGCTTTGCGGACACGTTATGCCTTCCTTCGCTCATTCGCTGTGCAACGATCGTGCTAGTGGGTGCGGCGGCAATAAAATCCGCCGCAGAAAAATGGCTGGGGTGGGAGGATTCGAACCTCCGAATGCCGGGATCAAAACCCGGTGCCTTGCCACTTGGCGACACCCCAATGATCGTTTACGTCAGCGGTGACCTGCTGCGCTCATTGTTGTACTCGTTGGACTAGCAGTCCCAAAAAACGCACTTACTTCGCAGTTATGAGGCCCCGCCCCAGGGCAGGTCTCAGCGCGTTCTTTACCCGGGCGGCAGCCCGTCAAGCTGTTCCCGGACGGGTGACCGATTCACACCGCGGGCAACAAAGCCTTGCCATTGCCCGGGTACTTCCTGCAGGACTGCCTTTGCCTGCGCTTCGCTGTCGAAGCTTGCGAACACGCAGGCACCACTGCCGGTCATTCTTGCCTCCCCGAATTTCTCTAACCAAATCAAAGCCTTATCCACAGGTTCGGCAAGGCATCGCACAAGGTTTTCGAAGTCGTTACGGGTAGGCCCCGTAAAAAAGGCGGCCATTGTGATGGCGGGGGTGTCGCGTGTCAATTGCGGGTGTGAAAAAATCCCTTTTGTTGATACGTGACAGCCGGGGTGAATCACCAGAAACCAGCGCTCGGTCAGCTCCACGGGCTCCAGTTCCTCGCCGATGCCCTCGGCCCAGGCACTGTGACCGCGCACAAAAACCGGCACGTCGGCACCCAGCTGACGACCCAGATCCGCCAAAACATCGATCGATAGATTGAGTTCCCATAGCTGGTTGAGGGCTAGCAGCGTGCTCGCGGCATCCGAGCTTCCGCCGCCCAGGCCGCCCCCCGCGGGCAGGCGTTTGAGCAGGTGGATATCTGCGCCGCGGCAGCCTTCGCCACCGTGCGCGGGCGGGCTGTCCTTTGCGTTGTCCTGTAAAAGCTGCGCTGCACGCACGATGAGATTGTCTTCGGGGGCAAGATCTTCAAGGACGCCGTCCTCGCAGTGAAGCTTGATCTGGTCGTCGTCGCGAACCGAGAAGGTCAGCTCGTCACCAAAATCCAGGAGTTGAAACAGCGTCTGGAGATTGTGATAACCGTCGGGGCGCTGCCCCGTGATGTGCAGGAACAGATTCAGTTTGGCGGGAGCGCTGACGGTGATTGGTAGCATGGGGGCGATTATTGCACGGGAGGACGGACTATCGATGGACGCGGATACGCTTCTCAGAACATTGAAGCTGCGATCGAAGCCATGACTATATTTGATGTTTGGTATGGCATCATATGATGTTCTATCTGATGTTAGCGACGTGTAGTGTGAGGCTTTTGCTATGAGAACCACTGTGAGTATCGACGATCAACTGTTCGCAGAGGCGAGTCGTCTTACGGGCATCACCGAGAACACCGAACTGATTCGTTTTGCCATCAAACGATTGGTAGAGCGGGAGGCCGCCCGGCGCTTGGCGTGTCTTGGTGGCAAGATGCCGGGTTTGGAAATTCCCGGGCGCCGCGCACTGGCCACGACCGAGGATGACGAGGGTGTAGAGGATGGCGAGGATAAAAAGCGCTGATGTGGCTGGTGGATACCTCGGTATGGATTGATCATTTTCGTAGCGACTCTTCGGACCTCCGACGTCTCCTTGAAGACGGAATGGTGGTCACCCACGAGTTTGTCATCGGTGAGCTTGCTTGCGGCAGACTAAAAGATCGGGAGGCTGTGCTGGGGTTTTTCGAGAGCCTGCCGCGCGTGGCGCTGGTAAGTCACTCAGAGTTCTTGCACTTCGTGGGCGCTCACCAGCTGGAGGGTACCGGTCTCAACTTTGTCGACATCCATTTGCTCGCATCCAGTCGACTGACTGAGGGCGTGCAAATCTGGACGCGTGACGAGCGACTCAGCCGCGCTGCCGGCGATTTCCCGGTTCATTAAAAAAATCGTGCACTGAAAATAGTCCACTAAGAAAACCGTGCACTAAAAAAATAGCGCATTAAGACGTGCATTGAACTTGGCTCTGCTAAGGCTCCCATGCCCGCAAGATGATTCTCAGAGTGAGCCCGCTATCGGGCGCCGACAAATTCAAGCGCGACGGCAGCGCCAGGCCCGGACTCAGTTCCTGTGCCTCGCGATACTCATCGTATTCCACGACCCAGCCGTTCTGTTCAATGCGCGTTGCCAGGGCATTCTCGGTCTCAAGGTCTGCTGTAGCTATCGCGGGGTCGGGCACGCCGCGCAGCCAGTGCTGAATGGAATTCACGGGCACGGGAAGCAGCTGGCCTCCCGATAGCCAGGGCGCCGCATCCGCGGGATAAAGCCGCTCGATGCCATCGCGCTTCACGCGCAGGAGGGCGCCCTCGTTGCGTATTTCCGTGCTCCCCACGCCCATGGGACCCGACAGTCTCAGGCTGCTCTGCCCGCCGGTCTGTTGCCAGTCAAGATTCGCGCTGCCGGCATCGTCCGGCAGGCGATAGGCGACCTTGCCGCGGACACGCCAGTTTTCCAGCGTGCCAATGACGGCCTGTCGCTCTGCCCAGCGGGCCTCCTCACTCAGCTGTCCGGTCTCCGGCGGAGGAGGCGCAGGCCGCGGGGGTGCCGGTAGGGTGGAGCATCCGCTGATCAGGGCTAAAACCAGCGCTAGAAACAGGGCGGGCATTGCGACGGGCGCGCCTGTCGCGGTAATTCCAGCTGTCGCGGTAATCGCAGGCGTCGCAGGTATCGCGGGTACCACAGCTATCAGGAGTCGGCGTCGGCTTGGAGGCTGATACCGAGGCGAGTGAGGGTTTCGTTGAGTACCCCGTGCTGAGGGTCTTTCACTAGGGCGGCACGCCATACTGTCATAGCGCCCGTGGTATTGCCAATCGCCCATAGCACTTCTCCCAGGTGGGCAGCGACCTCGGGATCCGGGAAGGCGGCATAAGCGCGGGTCAGATACTCCTTCGCGTTCTCCAAATCACCGTGGTGATAAAGAACCCACCCCATGCTGTCGAGAATGGATGGCTCGTTGGGTGACAGGGCCAGGGCCTTTTCGATCAGTACTCTGGCCTCGTCATAGCGGTCCGTGCTGTTGGCCAGAGTGTAACCCAAAGCGTTAAGGGCGGTGGCATTATCCGGGTCCCGCTCGATAATGTCCCGCAGGTCCGTTTCTGCAGCAGCGATATTCCCCGCTTTCTCATGGGCGACGGAGCGGGCATAACGCAGGTTGTCGGACTCAGGAAACTCGTCGATGGCGCGGTTCAGTAGCTCCAGACCCTTCTCGTCGTGATCAGTCTCGCTGTAGATGTTGGCCTCCAGGGCATAAAGCTGCTCTTTGCGCGGAGGGTAGCTCTGCCGCAGGCGATCCATGTAATCCGCCAGCTCCTGCTCCCGGCCTTCGGCAACCTGAATCTGGGCAATGCTGATGGTGGCCTTCATGAGTTCGGCGCCATCGCCTACCTGCTGAAACAGCTGTATCGCCTCGTCGAGATCATCTTCGCTGCGGGCAATCTGACCGAGGAACAGATAAGCCTCGTCTCTGCGCTGGTTCAGGGCAATAATTTGTTGGAGATAGCCCTTTGCTGCCTCATTGTCCTCGAGTTCGTGACTGATAAGGGCAAGAGAGAAGAGCAGGTCCGCGTTGTGGGGTGCTTCCGCGGAGAGAATCTCAAACTGCTCCCGCGCTGCCGCCATGTCCTGGCTTGCAAGAAGTCGGGCATATTGGAGGCGCAGTTCGGTTCGCGTCGGATCCACGTCCAGCGCTTCTTCCATGCGCGCCAGGGGCTCGTCGATTCCCTCGGCGAGGTTGAGCTTGGCTTCCAGAATCAGCGCCTGCCGCTGATAGGGTTTAAGGGCAAACACCGGCGCCAGACGCGCCCGGGTGGTGGCAGCGTCACCGCGCTCCTCCGCCATCAGGGCGTGGGTAAGCCGCAAGGACACATCGTCCCCGAGGTCATCATCGAGGAGCGCCTGGGTGTCGCTGTCCAGCCCCAGCTGATCGGCAGGGCGCAGCGCCTTGTAGCGATTCAGCAATACGGGAAACTTGGCCTTCTCTCCGGCTCGGGCCACGGTTGCCAGATAGGGCAGGGCCTCCCGGTTGCGCCCCTGACGTGCCAGGAGAGTCGCCAGGGTGCCATTGGCTTCTATGTTGTCGGGCTCCAGGGCAACCCACAGGCGTACCGCCCGAAAAGCTTCGCGCTCGCGCTGCAGATATTGCGCGAGGTGCGTGGCATGAGCGCTTACCGCGGGGTCCTGAAGAACGTCCGCCTGCTCCAGATAGGTGTTGAGCGCCGTATCAAAGTCACGACGTCGCAGAGCAAATTCAGCCAGCAATAAGGGGTAAACCGATGCTTCGGGAATGGGTCGCTCAGGCACCGGTGGGGGCGGGGGTTCTTTGACCGCATCCGTTGCCGCTGCCACTACGGGATCGTCGGAGTTGGGTTCTGCGGTGTCGACCATGCGATCCGTGCCGGCGCAGCCTCCCACCAGCGCGAGGCTCGAGAGCAGCGCGGGGATAAGAAAGAGACGGCGAAAAGAAGCGTGCGAGAACATAGAAAAAACCAAAATAGTATGGCGGAATAATGACACAGTGAGACAGTGAAACCCACGCCGCGTTCGATCCGCCGGCTTCATGGTGCCAGGTGCCCCCGCTCTACAGGTTCTCCCGGGTGTGCTGCTGTATAAAAAAGCGGCACATTAAGCCTGCGATTTTTTGTTTATGCTGCTAGAATCCACTCCGAAGGCGACTGACAAGTAAACTGGACACTTTCCACTGTGAACCTCATAGCACTGGGCATTAATCATAACTCCGCACACGTCGATGTGCGCGAGCGTGTTGCCTTTGCGCCGGAACAGGTGTCCGAAGCCATGAACGATGTCTGCCGCTCGGCGGAGATCGACGAGGTTGTCGTACTTTCTACCTGCAATCGCACGGAACTCTACGCCGTAGCGCCGCCTTCGAAGCCCCTGGACGAAAAGGCCCGGGAGCTCATCGACTGGATGGCGAACTATCATCACCTTTCCGCAGATGATCTGCGCGGCGCGGCCTATCACCACGAAGGTGAAGCAGCGCTGAGACATATGGTGCATGTGGCCGCGGGCCTGGATTCCATGGTTCTTGGCGAGCCGCAGATTTTTGGTCAGCTGAAATCAGCCTATGCCGTTGCGAATGATGCGGGCACCGTGGGCAGTGAACTCGGCCGATTGTTTCCCCGCGTATTCTCCATCGCCAAAAAAGTGCGTACGGATACCGCCATTGGCGAAAACCCTGTGTCCGTGGCCTTCGCCGCGGTGGACGTGGCGCGGCGTATCTTTACGGACCTCAGCGACTGTAATGCGCTATTGGTGGGTGCCGGCGAAACCATCGAGCTGGTGACCCGCCATCTTATCGAGGCGGGCGTGAGCAATATCGTCATTGCCAACCGGACCCTCGGGCGTGCCCGGGAGCTGGCCCAGCAGTTTGGTGCTGACGCCGTGCTCCTGGCGGAGATTCCCGACCATCTTCCCAAATCTGACATTGTCATTACCTCCACGGCCAGCCAACTGCCTATCATCGGTAAAGGCACGGTAGAGTCGGCGCTCAAGGCGCGACGTCACCGCCCCATGCTCATGGTCGATATTGCCGTTCCCCGAGATATCGAGCCTCAGGTCAGCGAGCTCCGGGATATCTACCTCTACAGCGTTGATGACCTCCGGCAGATTGTCGATGGCAATCTTCGCGCGCGTCAGCAGGAAGTCAGCAAAGCGGATGAGATCATCGCCCAGGGCATTGCCAGCGTGGGTGAGGAGCACCGTTCCCTGGCTGCAGTGGATCTGGTGAAGCAGTACCGCAAAGCTGCAGAGAGCGTAAGACAACGGGAGCTGGACAAAGCCCTCGCGTCCATCACGCGCGGCGACGATCCCCAGCAAGTGGTGGCGCAGCTCGCCCGGGCCATCACCAACAAGTTGATACACGCTCCGACCACGGGCCTCAAAAAAGCCAGTGCCGAAGGGCGTCACGATGTCCTGGGCCATGCTGCGCGGCTTCTGGATCTCAAGGCCGAGGCACCCGAGACCGCGGAGACTGCTTCGGGGCGAGCGCCGAAGACAGCGCCAGAAAAAGCCGCCACCGAGGCTGCCGACGATCTGACGGCGACCACGATCGCCAGCGTCGCCGTTGATGGCGTTACCGAGAGCGAGAGTCCCAGGACGCCCGGCCCCACCCTGCAGTGAAACCCTCATTGCTGCTCAAATTGGAGACGCTGTCCGAGCGTCATGAAGAGGTCTCGGCCCTGCTCGGCGACCCCGGCGTCATCTCTGATCAGGACCAGTTTCGTCGCTTGTCCCGGGAGTTTTCGGAGCTGGAAACCGTCGTCAAGTGTTTTGGCGAGTATCAGGAACTGCAGGGCGATCTCGAAGCCGCGGAATCGATGCTCGCGGACGATGATGCCGACATGCGGGAAATGGCAAAGACCGAAATCAGCGAGGGCGAAGCGCGGCGCGAGGCTTTGGAAGCCGAGCTGCAGTTGCTCCTCCTGCCCCGGGATCCCAAGGACAGCCACAACGTGTTTCTGGAAATTCGCGCAGGCACCGGCGGCGACGAAGCCGCTATTTTCTCCGGCGATCTCCAGCGAATGTACAGCCGTTTTGCCGAGCGCCAGGGATGGCGTATCGAGGTGCTCTCGGAGCGCCCCGGCGAACACGGCGGATACAAGGAAATCATCAGTCGCATTGAAGGCAGCGATGTCTACGCCTATCTCAAATTCGAGTCCGGCGCCCACCGGGTACAGCGGGTGCCCGAGACCGAGTCCCAGGGACGTATTCACACCTCTGCCTGCACCGTTGCGATTCTCGCCGAGCCCGAGGAGCTGGAGGCCGTGGAAATCAACAAGGCGGACCTGCGCGTTGACACCTACCGCGCATCGGGTGCCGGCGGTCAGCACGTCAACAAAACCGATTCCGCCGTGCGCCTGACCCACCTGCCCACGGGTATTGTTGTGGAGTGCCAGGATGAGCGCTCCCAGCACAAGAACCGGGCCCGGGCCATGTCGCTGCTCCAGGCCAAACTCGACAGCGTTGCGGAAGAATCCCAGGCCAGCGAGCAGGCAGAACAGCGGCGGAATCTCGTGGGCACGGGGGATCGCTCAGACCGCATCCGAACCTATAACTTCCCCCAGGGACGCGTCACGGACCACCGCATCAATCTGACACTGTACAAGCTTGACGAAGTCATGGCCGGCGATATGGAGGCGGTGCTGGGTCCTCTTCGCCAGGAGCATCAGGCCGATCAGCTGGCGGCCATGTCCGGACAGTAATGGCCACCGTTGAGCAGTTACTTGCCGAGAGCACAGCGTTGGCAGGTGACGAAGCGCAACGGGAAGCCCAGGTGCTTTTGTGCGCCGCCCTTAAAAAACCCCGAAGTTATCTTGTTGCCTGGCCCGATGCCGAGGTGGAGGCGTCCGCTGCGGAGCACTATCGGCACTTGCTCGCTCAGCGCGCGTCGGGGATCCCCGTGGCCTATCTCCTGGGCGAGCGGGAGTTCTGGTCCCTGACTCTGCGCGTAAATGACGCCACTCTGATCCCGCGCCCGGACACGGAGCTCCTTGTTGAACAGGCCCTGAAACTGGATTTGTCCCCCGGGGCCTCTGTGCTCGATCTCGGCACGGGGTCCGGGGCCATCGCCCTGGCGCTGGCATCGGAGCGTCCCCGTTGGCAAATCACCGGCGTGGAGCACAGCCCCGAGGCGCTGGAGATCGCCCGGACCAACGGCAAACGACTGGGTCTGAAGGATGTAGCCTTTCATCGCAGCGATTGGTTTACCGCTGTCCGGGGGCAACGCTTTGATCTCATTGTCAGCAACCCTCCGTATATCGCAGAGAGCGATGGGCATTTGAGTAGCGGTGATCTGCGCTTTGAACCGCGCTCGGCGCTGGTTTCGGGGGCTGATGGATTGGATGATATCCGTCACATCATTGCCGAGGCACCGACCTGGCTTGAGCCCCGTGGACGCC
This sequence comes from Congregibacter litoralis KT71, assembly GCF_000153125.2. Taxonomy (NCBI): domain Bacteria; kingdom Pseudomonadati; phylum Pseudomonadota; class Gammaproteobacteria; order Cellvibrionales; family Halieaceae; genus Congregibacter; species Congregibacter litoralis. Next base: position 3,355,368 of record NZ_CM002299.1, on the reverse strand, counting down.
TGCTCCTGGAGCATGGCTTCGAGCAGGGATCGACGGTGCGGGCTTTGCTATCGACGAGAGGCTTCACCGCTGTTGCAAGCGCTGAGGATCTTGCAGGACATGAACGCGTCAGTAGTGGCGTCTGGCAGGGAGAAGGTCTGTGCTGAGCGATCGGGAACTGGAGCAGTACAGTCGGCAACTGATGTTGCCGGATTTCACCCTGGAGTATCAGGAGCTTCTGCGTGATGCCTGGGTGTTGGTGGTGGGCTGCGGCGGTCTGGGAAGTCCCCTTGCCATTTATCTCGCTGCGGCTGGTGTGGGACGTCTGATTCTTGCCGATGGCGATACCGTTGAGCGTACGAACCTCCATCGTCAGATCCTCCACGGCGAGGGCGATATCGGCAGGTCCAAGGCGGCGTCGGCGGCGGCGCTCATCAGCGCTCACTATCCCGATTGCCGCGTCTCCCAGTTCACGGAACGACTCGAAGACGAAGCGCTTGCTCAGGCGGTGAACTCGGTGCAGCTGGTCGCCGATGGCACGGATAATTACCCCACGCGCTTTGCCCTCAACCGCGCCTGCATCCGCGCCGGAAAGCCCCTCGTGTCTGCAGCAGCCGCACGCTCCGAGGGGCAGCTCGCCACCTTCGATGTGGCTGGCGGTGGCGCCTGCTACCGCTGCCTGTATCCCCGGGAGGGCGCTGCCACGGCGCTTTCCTGCCGGGACAACGGCGTTTTGGGGCCCGTAGTGGGGGTGCTGGGCACGCTTCAGGCTCTGGAGGTCATCAAAGTGCTCACGGGGTGGGGGGAGTCCCTGCGATCCAGGGTGCTCATGCTTGATCTCAAGACCTATGCCCAGAGCATCATTCAGGTAGAGCGTCGCGCCGACTGTCCCGATTGTGGCGAGGGCCTGGGCAGCGGCTTCGGTTTTTAAAGCGTCGAAAAATCACGGAACGCTCCGTGCAGCGCGTGGTCTGAATGACTGGCGGTAGGACACTTGCGTGCTCAGCCATATGTCGACTTGGCATGCGTCACTGCGGTGATGCGTCTAATCGTCAAATGACAGCCCCTCAAAGTCCGGGAGGACAGCAGTAGTGAGTTCATGGGTTCAGGGATTTGGCCGGTTTCAGGAAGCTTTCTTCGGGCGTCTTGCCCATCTTGACGGACTGGCGCCCCTGGCCCTGCGTCTGTATCTGGTGCCGGTGCTCTGGATGGCGGGCACGCAAAAAATCGCGGGCATGGAAAACACCATCGAGTGGTTTGGAAATGCGGAGTACGGTCTGGGCTTACCGTTTCCTGTAATGCTCGCCTACCTCGCTGCTTATTCCGAGGCCATCGGGGCCCTGTTATTGCTCCTGGGGCTGGCGACGCGCTGGATTTCCATTCCCCTGATCGTTGTGATGCTGGTGGCAATTTTTGCCGTGCACTGGGATCACGGCTGGGCGGCTATCGCTGACTCCAGCGTGCCCGAGGTGGCCCAGCGTCTGGGAGCGGCCCGGGATTTGCTCCGGGAACACGGGAATTACAGCTGGCTCACGGAGCGCGGCGATTTTGTCATCCTCAACAACGGGATCGAACTCGCCGTGACCTATCTGCTCATGCTCCTGACCCTGCTTTTTACCGGCGGCGGTCGCTATGTGAGCGTCGATTACTACCTGGGGCGCCTGTTTAATCGCTGATCAATTATTCGCCAAAAATGCTAGACTGCGCGCCTAAATTTTCAGGTAGATATTCCTTTGACCAGTTCCAAACGATCCCAGCACTCCTCTCGTAGCGGTTCCTCAAAAGACGGCAAGGCAGCCAACGGCAAGGCTGCATCCTCCTGGAGCGTCGATGAATTCGATGTGGCGCCGGAAGAGGGCAAAACCCGTTTTCATGATTTAGACCTGCACCCGACCCTGATGCACGGGATTGCCGAAATCGGTTTCGAGTATTGCTCACCGATCCAGGCCCAGATTCTCCCGCACACACTCCAGGGGCACGACGCGATCGGCAAGGCGCAAACCGGTACGGGTAAGACCGCGGCGTTCCTGATCACCATCTTTGATGACCTCCTCAAACATCCCCATGAGGGAGAGCGGTTTCTGGGCGAGCCCCGGGCTTTGGTGATTGCGCCCACGCGGGAGCTGGTAATGCAGATCGCGGCGGATGCCGAGGATCTGGGCAAGCACACGGGCTTGAACACCTGCACCCTCATCGGCGGGATGGACTATCAGAAACAGTTAAATCAGTTGGGTCGCGAGGTGGTGGATCTGGTGGTTGCGACGCCGGGTCGACTTATCGACTTCACGGGGCGGCGCGATCTGGTGCTGGACCAGGTCGAGGTGCTGGTGCTTGACGAGGCGGACCGCATGCTCGATATGGGCTTTATCCCCCAGGTAAAGCGTATTGTGCGCCAGACTCCCCATAAGGATTACCGTCAGACGCTGCTGTTCTCCGCAACCTTTACCCAGGACATTATTAACCTGTCCCAACAGTGGACCACCGATGCCATTACCATCGAGATCGAGCCCGATCACGTGGCAACGGATTCCGTGGATCAGCGCATCTATCTGGCGAGCAGCGAGGAGCGTTTCCGGATTCTGGTCAACCTCCTGCGCAGCGATGATGCGAGCTCGGTCATCGTCTTCGCTAATCGCCGGGATCAGGTGCGTCGCCTCTTCGAGCGTCTCCGCAAGGCCAGCATCACCTGCGGCATGCTCAGCGGCGAGATCGCCCAGGCCAAGCGCACCAAGACCCTGGATCAGTTCAAGAAGGGGGAGATCTCTGTGCTGGTTGCCACGGATGTGGCGGGTCGGGGTATTCACGTTGATGGCGTGACCCACGTGGTTAACTACAACCTCCCTGAAGATCCCGAAGACTATGTGCACCGCATCGGTCGCACGGGTCGCGCGGGCGCCAGCGGCACCTCCATCAGCTTTGCCAGTGAGGACGACGCCTTCCTGCTACCGGACCTTGAAGCGCTGCTTGGTGAGCCCGTGGTGTGTGAGCATCCACCGGCGGAGTTGTTGTCGCGCTAAGAGCATTCTTGAGACCGTGCATTAAAAGGCATGGGTCGAGCTAGGGTCGCATGAGGGGGGAGGTGATCCGGTTGTTATGGTGCTTTGGCTTGTGCCGCGCCGCGTTAAGGTTTTCGCGGACCGCCAAAAAGCGTCATCCATGACAGGCTCGGCGCTCGCCATCCATGGCTCGCGACGTCCGCGCAAACCTTAACGCGGCACAGCAAAAGCCCTGACAGATCGCCACGATGTCCCGTGTCCGCGAAAGCGTTAATGCGGCGCGGCACAGGCCTTCGCAAACCTCAACTTTTCCTTGCCCGAGATGATCTTGCAGCGCGTAGCTTTGTTCTCCGAAGTACCGTTTTGGCAGCTTAAATAAAACAGGCCAAAGTGAGACTACCGAAGCTCCTCGACGTACAGAATCGTCGCGCCGACAACGGCGGCGGGCACTACAAAGAAGTTGACGATGGGCACGCTGGCCAGGGCCGCGACTATGCCGCCAAAACCGAGGCTGGAGAGGCGGCGGTCGCTGACAGCGATGCGTACGTCTTTGAAGCTGAATTGGTGATTGTCCATGGGATAGTCAACAAACTGCAGGCTCATCATCCACGCGCCAAGGAGTAGCCAGAGCAAGGGTGCGACAGCGTTCACGGCGGGAATGAAGCTGATGATCAGCACCATGGAGGCCATGGGGATGTAGTACACAAGTTTGGCCAGTTCCCGGAAGATGCCCCGTGGCACGCCCATCAGGGCGGCGCCCAGGCCCTCCAGGCCCTGTACCGGCTGGCCGGTGATCAGCTCTTCGGCTTTTTCCGCCAGGAGGGCATTGAACGGCGAGGCGATGAGGAGGGCCACGGCGGTAAACAGGTAGCCGGTCACCAGGGCCACAGTCAGGCCGATGATGGGCCAGAGAATCCACTCCAGGAATGACAGCCACTCGGGCAGCCATGCCATCCAGCTGTTTACCCAGTCGATGAGATTGCTGAGACCCCAGCCGATCAGCGAGCCAAAGATGATGACGTTGATAGTCAGGGGCACCAGGACAAAGGGCCTGAGTTTTGGGTGACTGAGCATCTTGCCGCCGCGAATAAGACAGCCGGCTCCGTAAAGAGGATCGCCTTCCAATGTTCTTCCTGATCTGTGTGTCTGCTTGTCTGCGTATTTTAACGCGAGCACAATGCTGTGTGCGGGGCTTAGGCCCTTAGTGCGTTGGGGCGAGTGCCCTGTGCGACCAGACGGCGACGCCGTGACACCCCAGGAGCCCGGCGGGCATGACTTTCTCGAGAGGGCCCGCTCCAGGCGTGTGCCGGTAGACCACAGATTCAGGAGGCGGCGACAATGCAGGATGATGACGACTTCCTCAGCGAGATGGGGGATGTGACCCCGTTAAAGACCGAGACACGGGTCCGGCGTGGTCGCTCCGCGACGGACAAAACCCTCGTGGAGCTGCGCCGTGAGGCTGCGGTCACGGAACGGGGCAGGGATAGCAACCCCCTGGCCGACGAGGGCGTTAAGCCCCTGGATCCCTGGTACGTGCTGGAATTCAAGCGCCCCGGTATCCAGAACGGCGTTTATCGCAAACTGAAAAAAGGCAGCTATGCCGCTGAGGCGCGGCTGGATATGCACCGTATGAACGTGCAGCGTGCGCGGCGGGAGATTTACGGTTTTATCAACGAATGTCACGAGCTGGGTTTGCGCAGCGTGCTCATCGTTCACGGGAAGGGTGAGCGCAGCCCCAACAGTGAGGCGGTGGGCATCCTCAAGGGCTTTGTGGATCATTGGTTGCGGGAACTGGCACCGGTGCAGGCCTTTCACAGCGCGCCTCCCAACCTCGGGGGAACCGGAGCCGTGCTGGTGCTACTGGCGAAAAGCGAAGAGAAAAAGCGTGAAAACCGTGAGCGCTTTATGCGGGGCCGGGTGCCCTACGAGCAGGGCTCGACCTGAGGATTCGTTGTGCTATTTCGCGCCGTGGGCTCTCAGGGTCTCGGCGTAAGCGATGCCGTAGCGGTGCTCGCTGACTTCCTCCAGCAGCGTCTTACCCTCGCGCCCCCGGGCGTTGATGTCCCGTCCCGCATTGCAAAACAGGGGGATAAACCGCGCAAAATCCGCATCGCGCATGCTCTGGTAGGCCCGAAGGAGCAGCTGAAAGTCGGCGTTATCGCCATCACCGGGGCGGGGTTCCAGAAAGCTGGCGACCCGTTCGTCGTCCCACTGTTCATCTAAAACTTTGACTTTGTCTTTACGCATGCTGTGTGTCCTGAACGCTAGCGTTGCATCTAGCTGTCGTCGGCCTCGAGGCGAGGGATCAGTAACTCATTCACCATTTGCGGGTTCGCCTGCCCCTTGGAGGCCTTCATGATCTGCCCCACAAAGAAGCCGCTGAGTTTTTTGCGCTTGGCAGGATCCGCGGCGCGGTATTGGGCGACTTGATCCGGATTGTCGGCAACCACCTGATCCACCATGGCCGCCAGAGCGCCGCTATCGGACACCTGCTTTAAGCCGCGGGCGTCGATGATCGCATCGGCGTCTCCCTCACCGTTCCACATGGCCTCAAACACCTCTTTGGCGATTTTGCCTGAGATGGTCTGGTCCTTTATCCGCAGGATAAGGCCGCCAAGGTGCTCCGCGGCAACGGGACAGGACTGAATCGATTGATCTTCGGCATTGAGTGCCGCCAGCAGTTCGCCCTGAATCCAGTTCGCGGCGAGCTTCGGGTCACCGCTGGCCTTGGCGGTGGCTTCAAAATAGTCCGCGACGTCGCGCTCATCCGTAAGCACACCGGCGTCATACTCCGAAAGGCCGTATTCGTCCTGGAATCGTGCCCACCGCGCCCGGGGGAGCTCCGGGAGCGACGCTTTGATTTCTGCAATATCCTCGTCATCCAGGATCACCGGCAGCAGGTCGGGCTCGGGGAAGTAGCGGTAGTCGTTGGCGACTTCCTTACTGCGCATGGAACGCGTTTCGTCGCGGTCTGCATCATAGAGGCGCGTTTCCTGAACGATGCTGCCGCCATCATCGAGAATGTCTTCCTGGCGAATGCGCTCGCAGCGGATCGCCTTCTCCACAAAGCGGAAAGAGTTCACGTTCTTGATTTCTGTGCGTGTGCCCAGGGTGTCGCTGTCCGCGGGTCGCAGGGAGAGATTCACATCGCAGCGCATGGAGCCTTCGGCCATATTCCCGTCGGAAATGCCCAGATAGGTCACCAGGCTGTGGAGCGCCTTGAGAAAAGCCACGGCCTGTTCGCCGCTGCGAAAATCCGGTTCCGTGACGATTTCCAGCAGTGGCGTTCCGGCGCGATTCAGATCAATGCCTGTCATGCCATGGAAGTCTTCGTGGAGAGACTTTCCCGCGTCTTCTTCAAGATGCGCGCGGGTTATCCCCACGGTGCTTTCGGAACCATCGGGGAGTTTAAAGCTGAAGCGGCCGGTGCCCACGATGGGCTCCGCAAACTGACTGATCTGGTAGCCCTTGGGAAGGTCGGGGTAAAAGTAATTTTTGCGATCAAAGGCCGAACGCTTACCGATCTCGGCATCAATCGCCAGTCCGAACATGACCGCGTAACGCACCGCCTGCTTATTAAGCACGGGCAACATGCCCGGCATGGCCAGATCGACGGCATTCGCCTGGGTATTGGGCTCCGCGCCAAAGGTGGTGGGACTGCCGGAGAAAATCTTTGAGCGGGTGGCAAGCTGCAGATGGACTTCCAGCCCGATAACCATCTCACGGCTCATGGGTGTGGCTCCTGCCCGGGCAGCTGTCGGTGCCAGTCACTGCGCAGCTGGAATTGGTGAGCTGCTGCCAGGAGCCGCGCCTCGTCAAAATGCTGACCGATGAGCTGTAGGCCCACGGGGAGGTGGTCACTGAATCCCGCGGGAAGACTCATGGCGGGGAGTCCCGCAAGATTCACGGAGAGCGTGTAGATATCTTCGAGATACATCGCCGTTGGATCGCTGGTTTTTGCGCCGAGTTTAAAAGCTACCCCCGGGGTGGTAGGGCCGGCGATGATATCGACGCTCTCGAACGCCGTGGCAAAGTCACCGGCGATGAGGCGGCGCACCTGCTGGGCTTTTTTGTAATAGGCATCGTAATACCCCGAGGACAGGGCGTAGGTGCCGACGAGTATCCGACGCTGCACCTCGTCGCCAAAGCCCTCTTCGCGACTGCGGGTGTAGAGATCCTCCAGATCGACGGGGTCCTGGCAGCGGTGGCCGTAGCGCACGCCGTCATAGCGGGAGAGATTGGTGGACGCTTCCGCCGGCGCGATCACGTAGTACGCGGGTATGGACAGGGCGGTGCGGGGGAGGGATATCTCTTTAAGTGTAGCGCCCATGGCTTCGAATTCTTTGAGCGCAGCGTCAATGACGGCGGCCACATCGTTGTTCAGGCCCTCGCCAAAATATTCCCTGGGCACCCCGATGCGCAGTCCTTCCATAGAATGCTGCTGCAGTCCCCCTACATAGTCTTGCGGGGGCCGCTGGACCGAGGTGGAATCCCGGGGATCGTGAGCTGCCATGGCGCCCAGAAGCAGCGCACAGTCCTCGGCGCTGCGAGCCATGGGGCCACCCTGATCGAGACTGGAGGCGTAGGCAATCATGCCCAGCCGCGAGACCAGTCCGTAGGTGGGCTTCAGGCCGGTAATGCCGCAGAAGGCGGCGGGCTGGCGGATGGAGCCTCCCGTATCGGTGCCCGTCGCCGCAGCGACGAGGCCCCCTGCGATGGCAGCGGCGGACCCGCCGGACGAACCGCCGGGTACTCGCGACCTGTCCCAGGGGTTTGCGCAGGCCCCGTAAAAGCTGTTCTCGTTGGATGAGCCCATGGCGAACTCATCCATGTTTGTTTTGCCAATGAGCACGGCACCCGCTTCTCGGAAGCGCGCCACCACCGTCGCATCATAGGGTGGTGCAAAGCCATCGAGCATGCGCGATCCGCAGCTGGTGCGCAGCCCCCGGGTACAGAAGATATCCTTGTGAGCGATGGGTATGCCCGTGAGAGGGCCGGCGTCGCCCCGGGCGATGCGGGCATCGGCTTCCCGGGCCTCCCGCAGAGCGCCTTCGGCGTCCACGGTGATAAAGCTGTTCAGCCCGCCGTCCAGGGCGTCGATGCGCGCCAGCGCAGCTTCCGTGAGCGCCACGCTGGAGGTCTCGCCCTGTGCCAGGGCGGCCCCTAGCTCTGCGAGGCTGCGGGTGTCCATGGCTGTATCCGTCCCGGTGGTCATCTGCGTCGCCATCTCAGTCGACTACCCGTGGTACCAGATAAAGGCCGTTTTCCGTGAGGGGCGCGGTGCTCTGGAGGGAGTCGCGCTGGTTGCTCTCGGTCACGACGTCGTCGCGGAGAGTCTGTCGGGCGTCGAGAGGATTCGCCATGGGCTCTACGCCATCCGTGGGCGCTGCCTGAAGCTGCTCAAAAAGGTCGAGGATGGCATTGAAGTTCCCCGTGAGCGCGGGGAGCTCATCTTCTTCCACGCGCAGGCGCGCAAGCTGTGCGATTTCTCGAATGGTGTCGCCGGATACGGACATGGCTCTATCTGTTGTTTTGTCGGGGTTGAACCTCGGAGAGCGCCGCACCATACAACATTTGTTTCTTGCCCAACACCCCCGCGATTGATAACCTTGCGCGCCATAGTGACGCTAATTAGAAACGCCGGCTTGAGCGCGTAAAACGCGAGTAGACAGGCCTTTGCGAGACTAGATAAACGCCGGTGACGCTACGCAACGGCCGGTGACACCAGATAATCGACGCGAGGCATCACCGGCGACATGTTGCGACAGGGGTTTGGCAGCGGTCTCGACCGCGAGTATCTTCACCTTCCATATTTGCCTTCATTCAGGTAACAGACTTTCATGCTGAAAAAATTGCGTGGCATGTTCTCAAACGATCTCTCCATCGATCTCGGAACAGCCAACACCCTGATTTACGTGCGCGGTCAGGGCATTGTTCTCGACGAGCCCTCGGTGGTTGCCATTCGCATCCACAACGGGCAGAAAACCATTGAAGCGGTCGGCACCGAGGCCAAGCGCATGCTTGGCCGGACCCCGGGGAATATCACGGCCATCAGACCCCTGAAAGACGGCGTTATTGCAGACTTTCAGGTCACGGAAAAAATGCTCCAACACTTTATCGCCAAGGTGCATGAGACCCGGTTTATTCGCCCCAGCCCCCGTGTACTGGTCTGCGTGCCCTGCAAATCGACCCAGGTGGAGCGGCGCGCTATTCGTGAATCCGCGCTCTCCGCGGGTGCCCGGGAAGTGCGGCTCATCGAAGAGCCCATGGCAGCGGCTATCGGCGCAGGGCTGGAGGTCGATGAGGCCGCTGGCTGCATGGTGGTGGACGTGGGCGGTGGCACCACGGAAATCGCCATCATCTCCCTCAATGGCGTGGTGTACTCCGATTCTATCCGCCTCGGCGGGGATCGTTTTGATGAAGCGATCGTCGCCTATGTGCGCCGGCGCTACGGCACGCTCATCGGCGATTCCACGGCAGAGAAAATCAAGCAGGAAGTGGGTTGTGCCTTTGCCGGTAGCGAGCTTCGGGAAATAGACGTTCGCGGCCGCAACCTGGCGGAAGGTGTGCCACGGAGCTTTACCCTCAACAGCGACGAAATTCTCGAGTCGCTCCAGGATCCCCTGTCGTCCATCGTGCAATCCGTGAAGTCCGCACTGGAGCAGTCGCCGCCGGAATTGGCCGCCGACATCGCCGAGAGCGGCATCGTCCTGACCGGGGGCGGCGCGCTCCTTCGGGACCTGGATCGGCTTATCGCGTCAGAAACGGGTCTTCCCGTGGTCGTGGCCGAGGATCCCCTCACCTGTGTAGCCCGTGGTGGCGGTATGGCCATGGAACGTATGGACCGCCATACGATAGAATTGCTGTCTACGGAGTAATCGCGGGCGGCATAAGCATTGCCCGCTTTGGGTGCTGCTAATCAAGCCGCTTTTTATACAGGAATCCAATCTCGGTCTCAGGCTTGTGCTGGGGCTCGTGCTCGTGGGCGCGCTGCTGTTGGCGGATCTGCGCTACAGCGGTCTCGCCACGGTGCGCTCCGGAATCGATACACTCCTTACCCCCATCTATCTCATTGCAGATATTCCCTCCGCGATCAGCGACTGGCAGGACAACAACATCCTCTCCCGGCGAAGTCTCCTGGAGGATAACGACCGGCTGCGGCGCGAAAACCTGGTGCTTCAGGGGCGCTCCCAGCAGCTTGCCTCCATGCAGGCGGATAACGCCCGCCTGCGGGCACTTCTGAATTCCACGGCGCTCCTGCGCGATGATGTGCTCGTGAGCGAGATCATTGGTGTGTCGCCCGACCCCGTGCGTCACCAGTTAGTCCTGGACAAGGGAGCGGAGGCCGACGTGTATCTCGGACAACCTCTCATCGATGCCCAGGGCCTCATGGGGCAGGTAGTAGAAGTGGGGATGACCACGTCACGGGTGCTGCTGGTAACCGACCCCCGCCATTCCGTGCCGGTGCAGGTAAACCGCAATGGGGTGCGAGCGGTAGCGGAGGGTGTCGGTTCCCTGGATCAGATGGCGGTGAACCACGTTACGGCGACCACGGACATCCAGGCGGGGGATCTTCTGGTCACCTCGGGTCTGGGGGGGCGGTTTCCCATTGGCTATCCCGTCGCGGTGGTGTCTGCCGTGGAGCGTAATCCCGGCGAAGCTTTTGCACGGATTTCTGCGACCCCCACGGCCGCCCTGGATCGCGCCCGTCACGTTCTCCTGGTGTTCAGTCAACTGCCTGACATTGAGCCTGTTCTGAAACCCGAGGCCGCGCCGAGTGAGTGAGCGCATGAACGCCTATTGGGTGATTCTGGCCTCATTACTTTTTGCCGCGGTGCTCGCGGTGATTCCTCTCACAAGAGCGCTCCTGTGGTGGCGCCCCGAATGGATCCTCCTGGTGCTCGTTTACTGGACCATCGCTCTGCCTCACCGCGTGGGACTGGTAACGGCACTCGTTGTTGGTCTCTTTGTGGATGTGATGGAGGGCGCGGTCATTGGGCAGAACATGCTGTCCCTGTCCGTGGTGGTGACCCTGGCAGGTCTGATGTATCAGCGTCTGCGCGTCTTTACCCTGGTACAGCAGTCCTCCGTGATTTTTCTCCTTGCCGGGCTCCACCAACTGATTACCCAATGGTTGCAGGGACTCCAGGGCGGAGCCGTACCGGGATTCGGTTTTCTTTTTCCCGCCCTGAGCACGGCCCTGCTGTGGCCTCTCCTCATGCCCCTGCTGCGCGAACTCCGTCGCAGCTACAAGGTGCATTGATGTCCACGCCGGAGCCGACCCTGGTATTGGGTTCCGCGAGCCCCCGTCGGACCGAGCTTCTTCAGCAGCTGGGACTGGCGTTTACCGTCTGTCCCGCGGATATCGACGAAACCCCGTTTTCCGACGAGGCACCCCGGGACTACGTGGAGCGCATGGCGCGGGAAAAATCCGCAGCGCTGGACCTGAAAGAATCCACGGTTCTCCTCACCGCGGATACAAGCGTCGTCCTCGAGGAACAAAGCCTGGGGAAGCCTGAGAATAAAGATCATGCCCGCGCCATGCTCACAGCGCTCAGCGGGAGAAGCCACGAAGTGCTTACCGCGGTGTGCGCGAGAGACCCCGCACGCAGCGAGGTGATTGTGGTGCGGACCGTCGTTGAGTTTGGTGAGTTATCCGGGCGCTTGATTGATGACTATCTGGCAACGGATGAGCCCTGGGATAAAGCAGGAGCCTATGCGCTCCAGGGTTTGGGCGGTAGCTTTGTCCGTCGCGTGGAGGGCAGCGTGAGTAATGTCATTGGCCTGCCGCTTTTTGAGCTGCGAGAACTGTTACAGCGCTTTGGTCTCGTGCCGGTGCTCGGGAAGGACGCGGCGTGAATGCGGAAATCCTCGTAAACGTCACCCCCATGGAGGCGCGGGTTGCCGTTGTGGAGAACGGCGCTGCTCAGGACGTTTACATAGAGCGTCAGGCGAGCCGTGGCACCGTAGGGAATATCTATGCGGGGCGTGTCGTCCGGGTGCTCCCGGGTATGCAGGCCGCTTTTGTCGACTTTGGCTTCGAGCGCAGTGGGTTTCTCCATCTGAGCGATGTTCTCGGCGTGGGCACCCTCACCGATGAGCGTATTGCCGATCATCTCCGCGAGGGGCAGATGGTTACGGTGCAGGTGGTAAAGGATCCCATCAGCAAAAAAGGCGCGCGCCTCACCAGCCAGCTCTCCGTGTCCACCCGCTACCTGGTGTACATGCCTAAGAGCGACCACCTGGGCATCTCCCAACGCATTGATGAGGTCGAGGAGCGGGCCAGGCTTCAGGCAGTGCTCACCGCGGCCCTGGAGTCCGAGTCCATGACCGGGGGCGGTTTCATAGTGAGAACCGCCGCAGAGGGTGCCGGGGAGAGCGAGATCCTCGCGGATCTTCGCTTTCTCAAGCGCCTCTGGGCCGTGGTGTCACGGCGGGTATCGGAGGCTCGGGGTCCCGAATTGCTGTATGAGGATCTGCCCCTGCAGCTGCGCGCCGTGCGGGACCTGGCGCGGCCGGGGGTCCAGCGCATTCTGGTGGACAGCCACGATAACTATGGAGTGCTGAATGATTTCTGTCTCAAGTACATGCCGGAGGTTGCCGATCTTGTGGAGCTCTACGAGGGCGAGCGACCGATTTTTGATCTTCATGGCGTAGAAGAAGATATACAGCGCGCCCTTGCCCGGGTGGTGCCCCTGAAAAGTGGCGGGCACCTGGTGATTGATCAGACCGAAGCCATGACCACCATCGATGTGAATACGGGATCCTTCGTGGGACGGCGAAACCAGGAAGAGACGCTGTTCAAGACCAATCTTGAAGCGGTGAGCGTCCTTGCCAGGCAGCTACGTCTGCGCAACCTTGGCGGCATCATTATCGTGGACTTTATTGACATGAGCGACGGGGAGCATCGCAGGCAGGTGCATCGCGCGCTGGAAAAAGCCATGTCCCGGGATCCGGCGAGGAACAAGATCAGCGGTGTGTCAGCGCTGGGTCTCATTGAAATGACCCGCAAGCGCAGTCGTGAAAGTCTGGAACGTACCCTTTGCGAAGACTGTCCAAATTGCGAGGGTAGAGGTGTATTAAAATCGGCGGAGACGGTGTGCTACGAAATTCTCCGGGAGATTATGCGCGATGCGCGGGCCTACGAAACCGGCGGACTGCTGGTGCTGGCCTCCCAGGCCGTGGTGGAGCGTCTCCTCGATGAGGAGTCTGCACACGTGGGCGACCTCGAATCATTTATCGAGCGTAGCATCAGCTTTCGGGCGGAGCCCGATTACACGCAGGAGCAATTCGATATTGTGTTGCTATAGCAGGCAGCCAGGCGACTAGTTGACGATGAGCGAGAGCCCGCACAGCGAAAGTCTGCCCCTTCGGGGGTTTCATGCTCTGGCGCCCTGGGCCTGGCGTCTGCTTGTGCTCCTGGTGGTGCTCCTGGCGATCTACGTTGCCGCGGGCCGTTTTCTCATGCAGCAAATGCCGGCGCTTCGCGATCCGGTGCTGGAACTGATCAACCGTCAACTGCCCTTCACCGTGTCCGTGGACAGCCTGTCGGGAGGCTGGAACGCTTTCAGCCCGGAGCTCAGTTTCACCGAGCTGCGGATCACGCAGGACGACCCGACTGTGCCTCCTGTCGCCATTGGGCGCGGGTCTCTGCGTCTCGATATCCCCGGCAGTTTACTCGCGGGATCCCTGCAGTTGTCACGCCTGGATGTGGCGGGGCTGACCTTGGATGCGCGGCTCACGCAGGAGGGTGCCATCGAGGTTGTGGGCTTTGTCCCCCGCGACGGCGTGCTCAAGGCCTGGTTGGAGGATTTTCTCCCCAATGTTCAACGGGTGGCCCTGGCAGAAAATCAGCTCAACCTCCTTACCTCCGGAGATCGCGTAGCCCTGGCGGTGAACCTGCTTCTCGAGCGCGAAGGCAACGCCCGCAGGCTTCACGGCATCATCGAGGGCGAGAGTATCGCTTTGAGCGTGAACGCTGAGGGCGTAGGCAGTCCTCTGCGGCCCCTGTCCTGGACCGGTGATGTCTTCGTGGATGCCAAGAGCAGTGACCTCGCTGCACTCAGTGCTTTTTGGGATACCCTGGATTTGCCTTTCCGTCTCGCGGGGTCTGCCAGTGCGCAGTTCTGGCTGACCCGGGTTGCCGGTGATTCCACGGCGAAGATGCGCTGGGACGGTGCTGCCTTGCAGTTGGATGAGCTCAATGGTGGCTGGTCATTGCCTCTGGACGCTCTGTCCTTTGAAGCGGCCCTTGAGCAACGCGCTCGGCACTGGAGCTTGCTGACGGAGGATTTTCATATCGAGCGCGCCGGTCAGGCCCTGGATCTGGACCGGGCGCAATTTGATTGGTGGGGACAGGCGCTGCGCATCCGTGCCAGCGATCTGGGCCTCGCGGCGCTGCCCACCCTCCTCGCGGCCGCGCCGGGAATGCCCCAGGGATTGCGGGATGTGTTGCCGACTCTTGCGCCAACAGGAACTCTCAGCGTGGTGGAGTTGCGCCTGGACGATCTTTCGGATCCCGCCAACAGCTGGCAGTTACGCAGTGCCGTGGACGACTTGAGCGTGGAGAGCTGGCGCAACACGCCGGCCCTCACGGGGGTGACGGGCTATCTGAAGCTGGCGCCGGGTGGGGGGCAGTTAAACCTCGACGCCGACGAATTCAGCATGCATTACCCATCCCTGTATGCCGAGCCGCTTCGTTACAGCGACGCTCTGGGTAACGTATACCTGGCCTGGGATGAGGCGGGCCTGCACATTGACAGCGGGCTGATGCAACTCATCGGGGACGAAGGGCAGGCGAATGGTCTTTTTTCCGTGGACATTCCCTTTCAGGAACGCGTCACGGGGGTGGAGCTTGAGTTGCTCATCGGACTTGAGGATTCCGTGGTGCAGGAGCGGGGCAAGTATCTGCCCATGACGCTCCCGGGTCCCCTGCTGGGCTGGCTGGATCGCAGCATCGTGGCGGGCACGGTAGAGCGCGCGGGTTTTATCTGGCGGGGCAGCACCCGTCGGCGCAACTATCCACACATGACGGTGCAGTTGTTTGTGGATGCCAGCGACGCGACCCTCACCTATGATCCGGCGTGGCCGCCGCTGACGGATGTGCAGGCCACGGTATGGGTTGATGATGGCAGGACCTGGGGGAGGGCTCCCAGGGCCCGGAGTGAGGGAGCGGAGCTCTCGGACCTGATGGTTCGCGTTTTGCCCCAGTCAGCGGGCGTTTTACTGGATGTTAACGGTCATGTATCCGGGCCGGCGACGGCCGCGGGTGTCCTTCTGCGTGATTCCCCCCTGCGCGATGTGACCAATGGTGTTTTTGAGGATTGGGGATTCTCGGGATCCATGGAGGGCGATCTTGCACTCACCCTGCCCATTGGCAGTGAGGCAGGGCAGGCCAATGTCGATCTGTCCCTGGCGCTTGTTGATGCCTCCGCGGCGATAGACCAGCTGCAGCTCACCGTCTCCGATGTGGAAGGCATACTGCGCTATCGAACGGATCAGGGTTTTCTGGGAAGCGAATTGGCCGGTCAGGCCCTGGGTGGCAACCTCGTTCTGAGTACCCTCGACGGTATCGCCTCCGCGGACAGCAGCACCGAGCAAAGTGCTGAGAATCCCGGGCCGGGTATAGACCTGGCATTGACCGGTGAGTTCGACACCGGGGCCGTGGCGCCCTGGTTAAAACAGCCGCTCCTGGGCTTTACCTCGGGGGACACCGCCTTCACCGGTGAGCTCCGCCTGAGCGATAAAGACAATCCGCGTTTTATCTTACGTTCAGAGTTATTGGGCGCAGCCTTTGACGCGCCGCAACCTTTTGAGAAAGTTGCGGATCAGCCGCTACCGCTGGTTCTTTCCATTCCGCTGGAAGCCGACCCGGTGATGTCCGTCTCTCTGGGTGAGCGATTGGCAATCGCACTGCAGCTCGAGGAAGGGGGCCTGTCCAGGTTCGCCGCCAGGGTGGGCGGCGAAGCAGCGGTCCTGAACAGCTGTGAGCAGCGGTTCTGTCTCAGCGGTACCGTGTCTGCCCTGGATATCACCCAGTGGGCTGATTTTTATCGTCGCTACGGTGCGATGGCCTCTGCCGACATACCGGATGAACCCCCGGAAGCCGAGACCCTGGCCGTCCTTGAGTCCGACGCGTCTATCGCCGAAGAAGAAGCCGGTGCTCCCCTCAGCTATGACATCGATTCATTGGAAGTGGGCGAGCTGCGTCTCGCTACGCGGAGTTTTGGGCGGGCCCGGATAGACCTATGGGGCGAGGAGACGCTCTGGCAGGGTGCCATTGAATCTCAGCTGGTGCAGGGCAGCCTTACCCGCGAGGGCGGGGAGCTTTGGCTGCTTTTGGAGCATCTGGATCTGGAAAGCTTTGGTGAGGGAGAGCCCATCGCCCTGGCGCAGGTGCGGGCCACGATGCCCAGTATGCGGGTTGACGTCCTGGAGCTGCGCAACGAAGGAAGGATGTTGGGTGGGCTGGGGTTTGATCTGGATACGGATCAGTCTGACGGGGCCGTCTATGCCACGGACATCTCTGGTGAGCTCTGGGGCCTGGCGCTGGATGATCCCCAGCCCGGCATGCTGCGCTGGTTTAACAGTGAGGATGGCGAGGTGACCGCCCTGGAGATCGATGCCAGTTATGGAGATCTCGGCGGGGTGATGAGCGCCGCAGGCTTTAGCCCCACCCTGGAGTCGGAATCGGGTTCCCTGTCTCTGCGGCTACAGTGGCCCGGTCCGCCGTCTGCCTACGCGGTGGTCGATGCCGAGGGCTCCGTGGCGCTGGCGGCGCGTAACGGACGTCTTCTCGAGTCAGGACCCGGGGCACTTTCCATGATCAGTTTTCTGAATTTTGCCGAGATACTTCGAGGCCTTAGCCTCAGTCACATGTTCGAGTCAGGCATACCCTTTGTCACGGCCAGCACAGAGCTGTTTCTTCAGCGGGGCACGCTTGAGGTGGCGGATCTGCAGATTGATGGCGCGGCGAGCGCTTTCGCCTTTACGGGCGTCAGCGATCTGGAGTCGGGCAGTATCGATGGTGAACTGCTGGTGACCCTGCCCGTCGCCAACAACCTGCCCTGGGTGGCGGCCCTGGCCGCTGGCCCTGCCGTGGCAGCGGGCGTGTTTGTGGTGAGTAAGGTCTTTGAAAAACAGGTCAACCGCATGTCCTCGGCGGTCTATGAGGTCTCGGGTCCCATGGAGACGCCCACGGTGACTTTCAGCCGTCTCTTTGACGACAAACTCACGCCTCGGAGTGAAGCTCCCGAAGATAGCGAAAAAGGCGACGGCTAGCGGCGGGTGCTTTCTGTGCAACGGCCTCCCTTTGGGCTTCACGAATCAGTTGTCGGAGGTGTTGGCGGTCGGCTTCGGGATGTTTTTCAAGGACTGGCCCCAGGGCCTTGTCGCCGTCGCTGATGAGCGTGTCCCGCAGGGCTTCCAGGCCCTTGAACACCAGGGTTTCCTGCTTCCGCGATTGATAAAGGGCATCCAGCGCCCCCTGCAGCGGCTCGGGATCAATGCGACGCATCAGCTTGCCAATGTACTGCCGGTGGCGTCGTAAGGCGCTGTGGTGTTTGATGCGCGCGGTCTCTGCGATGGCTGCCAGGAGGTCCTCGTCCTCGATGGGGATCTGCTCGAGTTCCCGGGCACTGAGCTCGCAAAGAGCCTCTCCCAACTCCTGGCGCGCGGTCATTTCCCGCTTCATGGCGGATTTACTGGGACCGTCAAACTCTTCGTCGGTCGCGATCCCGAAATCGTCTACGGGTTTTTTCTTGCCGCGTTTCGGTTTAGGCATAAAACACCGTGGCCAGACCCAGAAAGGACATAAAGCCTACAACATCCGTGACCGTCGTGAGGACCACACCTCCGGCCAGGGCGGGGTCGATGTTCAGGCGCTGCAATAGCAGAGGTAGCACGGCGCCCGTGATACCTGCGGTGATCAGATTGATGACGATGGCGAGGGCGATGACCAGGCCCAGGGTGTTGTCATCAAACCAGAGGGCGGCGGCCACGGCGACCACCAGTGCCCAGAGGACACCATTGAGGGCGGCGGAGGCAAACTCCCGGCTGATCAGCCAGCGGGCGTTGCTGCGATTGATCTGTCCTACGGCGAGGGCGCGCACGAGTACCGTCAGCGTCTGCGTGCCGGCTATACCGCCCATGGACGCGACGATGGGCATAAGCACGGCCAGGGCAACAACCTTTTCGATGGTGCCCTGGAACATATTAATCACGGAGGACGCAATAAACGCTGTCAGAAGATTAATACCCAGCCACAGCGCCCGACGCCTCGCGGTTTTAATGGCCGGTGCGAAGGTGTCGTCATCCTCATCCAGGCCCGCCATGGACATGAAGGAGTGGTCACCATCTTCGCGGATAACATCCACCACATCGTCAATGGTGATTCGCCCCACAACGAGACCGTCGCCATCGACCACGGGGGCAGAGACCCAGTCGTTGCGCTCAAACAGCCGCGCCACCTCGCTGTCGGGCATGTCCGTGTGGAGGGGTTTGCGCTTGGTGAGCATGAGTTCCCGCACGGAGCAGCCGGGGTCGGATACCAGGAGCGTGCGCACGGGCAGGAGTCCGATGTAATGATCGTCGCGACTGACCACGATGAGCGTATCCGTCATCTCCGGTATTTCTTCGTGGCGCCGGAGAAAACGCAGGACCACGTCAAGGGTCACATCCGCGCGAATGGAAATGGTGTCGGTGTTCATGAGGCCACCGGCGGTGTCCTCGTCGTAAACCATCACCCGCTCGAGACGGGAGCGGTCCTGCTCATCCATCTCATCCAGCACCTGCTGGGTGAAGGCCTCGGGGAGCTGCTGCAGAATATCCGCGACGTCGTCGTCGTCCAGCTCTTCCGTTATCTGGGCGACCTGATCCGGTCCCATGCTCTGGAGAAAATCGAGTTTGAGCTCTTCTCCCAGCTCGTTGAGCACCTCGGCTTCCTGGGAACCCTCCAGCAGCTGCCAGAGCACATGGCGGTACCGCGGCGGTGAGGATTCGAGGATATGGGCGACCTCGCCGGGTTCCATGACTCGAATGAGCCGGCGAACATCGGCCAGGGTGCCGCTCTCCAAAGCCCGGGAAACGCTATCCCGGGAGCGCTTCTGATCTTCCTGCAGGGTGTTCATTCGCCTTCGCCGAAGTAGTCGTTCACAAGGGCATGTATCGCCTCCGTGGCCGCGGCCTCATCGTCACCATCGACGCGGAGGGCCAGGGTGCTGCCCTGGCCCGCGGCCAGCATCATCACGGACATGATGCTCTTGCCGTCCACCCACTCTCCACCCTTACCGACCTGAATCCTGCTTCCAAAGCGGCTGGCACAGCTGACAAATTTGGCAGCGGCGCGGGCGTGAAGCCCCAGCTTATTGATGATATTGAGCTCGCTCTCGATCATGGCGCTGCCTACTGGAGCTCCCGATGGCGAAGCTGAAGTTGCGCGAGTTGGCCCTGAAAATGGTTATAAAGGCGCCTGGCCATATACACCGAGCGATGCTGGCCGCCTGTGCAGCCCAGAGCGACGGTGAGGTAGCTGCGACTGCTCTTCTGGTAGGCGGGCACCCAGCGTTCGATAAAACCCGCAATATCCTGAAACAGCTGCCCGGTAATATCGTGGTCCTCAAGGTAGGCGACAACGTCAGGATCTTCGCCGGTTTTCCGGCGCAGCTCGGTTGACCAGTGAGGGTTTGGAAGCAGTCGTAGATCAAAAATCAGGTCCGCATCGCCGGGTACGCCCCGCTTGAAACCAAAGGACTGAAAGAGGATGGCCATCTCCTCTGCTTCGGAGCCCACCAGTCTCTGGCGGATGGCATCCCGAAGCTCATAGATGGTCATGGTCCGGGTATCGAGGGTGAGGGTTGCCTGCGCGGCCAAAGGTTCCAGAAGTTCACTTTCATAGCGTATGGCCTCGGCCAACGGTAGTTTCTGGTTGGTCAGGGGGTGGCGTCGCCGGGTCTCGCTGAAACGCTTGATCAGGGTGGCTTCATCGGCGTCCAGATAAAGAATCCGCGGCTGCACCGACTCCGGCAGGGAGGCCAGGGCAGCATTAAAGCCCTGAAGGTCACGAAAAGCGTTGCGCGCGTCAATGCACACGGCAATGCCCCGAAACTGTTCCGGGAGGCCCGGTCCCGTCTCCCGCACAAGGGCGGGGAGGAGGGAAGCGGGGAGGTTGTCGATGGCGTAAAAACCCTCGTCCTCCAGCTGGTGCAGGGCGGTACTCTTCCCGGATCCCGAACGACCACTGATGATGATCAGGTCCACTAGGCGCTGCCTGCGGTCCAGTTTGTCGCCGTGTTAAACAGCTCTTCGTTGCTGCCGCAGTGGCGAAGGGCCTCCCGGAAGTCCGCCTGGGAGAAAAGCCGCGCCAGATCTGCGAGAAGGTTTAAATGCTCCTGGGTCGCCTCGCTGGGTACCACCAGGGCAAAGAGAAGATCCACATCTTCATCATCCGGCGCATCAAAGTCCGCACCGCTGGACAGGGTCAGGAGCACGCCGCAGGGCGTCTCACAGTCCCTGAGACGGCAGTGAGGTATCGCGATGCCATTGCCCAGAGCGGTGCTTCCCAGTTTTTCCCGTGCCAGCATGCCGGCGACCAGCTCATCCGGGTGGAACTCATCCCGGTCACTCCCCAGTACCTCCGCAACCAGGTCAAAGAGGTGCTTCTTGCTGCCCCCGGGTATGCGGCACAGGCTGCGTGCCGGCGTGAGCAGATCGCTGACGCTGTTGGCGGCGTGGGGTGTTTCCGGGCTCATGGTCGGGATTGCTGACATGGGTAATTCAAAAAGCTCCCTGGCGTTTAGTGGGGTCGGTTCTTTTCCTTGTGCTTGATCAGCTGTCGATCAAGCTTGTCCACAAGGGCATCAATGGCGGCATACATATCTTCCGAGTCAGCGGAGGCAAACAGATCCTTGCCGGCGATATGCACCGTGGCCTCTGCTGTCTGTACCATTTTCTCCACGATGAGTGTCACCTCGGACTTGCTGATCTGACTGTAGTGCCGCTGCAAACGTTCGAACTTTGCTTCTACGTACTCCCGCAGGGCATCGGTGACTTCGACGTGGTGTCCGCTGATTACTATTTGCATGCGCTTCTCCTTTTTCTTTCTTTCCGCTGGGTGTTTTGCAACGTTCTTGTCTTTCTGTCGTTGGATCTTTCCTTGAATCGATCTTTATACGGCTTGGCGAGCGTCACGCCGCAGCGCGCAGGGGCTACCGCCATGTTTATACAAGCCGCTTGCGCTCGTTGGACGGTGGAATGGTGAGGCTATCCCGGTACTTGGCGATGGTCCGCCGGGCGACCTGAATGCCCTGACCCTCGAGTAGTTCCGCAAGCTTGCTGTCGGAGAGCGGTTTGCGGGGATTTTCCGCGGCCACGAGTTTTCGGATGAGAGCACGAATGGCCGTGGAGGAGCAGGCGCCACCACTGGTGGTGGCCACATGACTGGAAAAAAAGTATTTGAGTTCAAAGATGCCCCGCGGCGTGTGCATATATTTACGCGTCGTTACACGGGATATGGTCGATTCATGCATTTCCACGGCCTCCGCGATGTCGTGCAATACCAGGGGCTTCATGGCCTCTTCCCCGTACTCCAGGAAGTTCCGCTGGCGCCTCACTATTTCTGTAGACACCTTCATCATGGTTTCGTTTCGACTCTGGAGACTTTTCAGAAACCATTTGGCCTCCTGAAGATTGTCCCGAAGGTAGCTGTTATCAGCGCTGTTGTCGGCGCGCTTGATCATGCCGGCGTAGTAGTCGTTGATCCGCAGTCGCGGCGCGGTGTCGGGGTTCAGCTCTACCACCCAGCGGCCCTCCTTGCGGCTGACATAGACATCGGGAACGATGTACTCCGTATCGTCGTCCCCAAACTGCTTGCCGGGCAGAGGGTCCAGGGAGCGCACGAGAGTCAGGACGCCGCGAAGATCATCTTCCGAAAGTTTCATACGGCGCATGATCTGTGCGTAGTCGCCGCTGCTCAGTTGATTGATGTGACGGTTGATCAAAATCTTTGCCTGATCCAGCCAGGGTGTCTGGGGATCGAGCTGTTTGAGCTGCAACTGCAGGCATTCCTGCAGGTCCCGGGCGAACACTCCCACGGGCTCAAACTGCTGGAGGGCGTGGAGGACGGCGGTGACCTCCTCTTTTTCGATCTCAAGTTCCGGCGGGAAAAGTTCAAGAAGATCTTCGACGCTGCTATTGAACCTGCCGTTGGCATCCGTGGCATCGATGATGGCCAGGGCCACGATGCGGTCACTGTCGGACAGGCGGGTGAGATTGAGCTGCCACCGCAAGTGATCCTGCAGACTCTCGCTGCCCCGGTTGCGGCTGTCGAAGTCAAAGTCCTCACCGGCACCTTCGGATGGGGGAGGTGCGCTCGAGGGAAGGATGTCCTCCCACTGCGTATCCACGGGCAGGTCTTCGGGCATGTTCGCCTCGAATTCTCCCTCGGCGGAGGCTTCGTCGACGTTGGCGCTCCGTTCAGGGTTGTCCATGGGGCCTTCGTGATTGCCGGAGTCTTCGCGGTCGGGTTTTTCCGGGGTATCGGCTTGCTCCTCTTCCACCTCGAGCATGGGGTTTTCCTGCAGCGCCTGTTCGATTTCCTGCTGTAAATCGAGGGTGCTCAGTTGCAACAGCCGAATAGCCTGCTGCAACTGCGGTGTCATCGTCAGCTGGTGACCGAGCTTGAGATGTAGTCCCTGCTTCATAGCGCGTCAGTCCTGCCCTATTGCGCTACGCACCGATGGTCTTGTGCCATCTGGGTGCGCTCTTACGCGCGCTCTGACCCGATTCGGGCCCGCGCGCATCCCCACGGTGAGACAGTGCATTGCTGTCCAATAGACCTGAGTGTAGGCCTGCACCGAGGTCCGTGCAACGCCTTGGCTCGCTTATTGCATTATGGTAATGAAAAATAATGAAACGTGGTGGAAGAATAGTGCAGATTGCTTGAGGGCAGTGGAGGGCAGTGGAGGGCAGTGGAGGGCAGTGGAGGGCAGTGGAGGGCAGTGGAGGGTAGCCGGATGGGTAACGCCCAGCGGCATAGCGCACCGGGCAGCTAGAGGCGAAAATTCTCGCCGAGATAGGTCTTGCGCACCTTGGCGTTTTCTAGAACGTCCTGAGGGCTGCCCTGGGCAATGATGTGGCCCTCGCCCACAATAAATGCGGTTTCGCAGATATCCAGTGTTTCCCGCACATTGTGGTCCGTAATCAGAACACCGATGCCCCGGGTCTGGAGGTGGCGGATGATGTTCTTGATGTCGCCCACAGAGATGGGGTCCACGCCGGCAAAGGGTTCATCCAGGAGAATGAACTTGGGCTCCATGGCCAGAGCCCGGGCAATCTCTACGCGACGGCGTTCGCCGCCGGAAAGTGCCTGACCAAGGCTGTCCCGGAGATGGCCGACATGAAACTCCTCAAGGAGCTCGTCGCGGCGCGTCCGGCGCTCCGCACGGCTCAGGTCTTTGCGGGTTTCCAGAATAGAGAGGATATTGTCGCCAACGCTCATGCGGCGGAAGATGGAGGCTTCCTGAGGCAGGTAACCGATACCGCGGCGGGCCCGCTCGTGCATGGGCAGGGCGGTAATACTTTCATCGTCAATCAGAATGTCACCGCCGTCCGAGGCCACGATGCCCACGATCATGTAGAAGCAGGTGGTTTTTCCCGCACCATTGGGGCCCAGGAGTCCCACGACCTGGGCGCTCTGTACCTCAATACTCACGTCCTTGACGACGGCCCGGCCACGGTAGGCTTTTGCAAGACTACGGGCTGTCAGGGTCGCCATCGACGCCTCCCCGGGGATTCTGCCCACTCTCGCCCGGCCCGGGCTCGCTTGCCGGTGCTTCGCTGTTCTTATCGTTGCTGTCCTTTTTATCGCCAGAGTTGTCGTCACCGTCGCGGGTCTCCGCTTCGATGACCGCGGCGGGGATAATGACCTGCACCCGTCCACTGGCATCTTCCGGGGCCGCGTCGGCGCGGACGCGCTGCTCGGCCATGAAGTAGTCGATGGAATCGCCGCTCACCACGGCGCCGTCCTGCTCGATGACCGCGGCTTCTCGCAGTTGCACCCACTCGCGGGACTTCTCGTACACAATGCGGCCGGCGCTTGCGGTGACGAACCCCTTGTCGATCTCCGGCTGCTGGCGCAGGGTCGCGGGCTCACCGACA
Organism: Congregibacter litoralis KT71; assembly: GCF_000153125.2. Taxonomy (NCBI): domain Bacteria; kingdom Pseudomonadati; phylum Pseudomonadota; class Gammaproteobacteria; order Cellvibrionales; family Halieaceae; genus Congregibacter; species Congregibacter litoralis. The sequence continues at coordinate 3,331,240 of NZ_CM002299.1, read as the reverse complement.
GCGATGATGCGATCGGCGGCCTCACTGTCGTGAAATATCGTGATCTTGTCCGCACGGATGTGCAGGCTGCCCTGCTTCATGACCACGTCGCCGCTGTACACGGTGAACCCCGCGCGCTCATCCCGCACGGCGCGGGCAGCGGTGATTTCAATGGACTGCAAACGATCTTCGGGGAGCGCCAACGCAGGGTAAGAGCCCAAGGCGCCGATGATCATGGCACAGCGCGCCAGGATAGCGCAGAGCCTGCGCAGCAGCACGGCGTACCCCTGCCGGGCGGTCGAGGATTCGACTTTTACGTCAGCTTTGGGGGACATAGACCGTCCTGACAGCGCCGCTGAGAGACGCGACCTGGGCCCTTAGGTTGATGTAGATCTGGTCTGCCACGGTTTCGTTGTCACCCTGCCAGATGCGCACACTGGCGGTGCTTCGCGCGGCCTGTTTGGGCATGTTGATGATCATGCGTTCCGTGAGAAATTGCACGTTCTCTACGTCGTATTGGAGCCGCACGTCGCCGTTCAGCACCAGGACTTCAGTCTCCTCGCGCAGCTGCCCCTCCCGGGCGTTAGCCACCCACTCGCCGTCGGTGCTGTAGTTGTGCCGTTTGGGTTCATCGAGTTCGACGATGCCCTCACCGGGAAAGCGTCGCAGATTCAACGCTTCGGTGCTGCCCTGACGGACGCCATGGACATCGAAGTCATCAACGGCAACCTGCGTGGCATAACTCTCGGGCACACGCGCAGGGACCATGGGGGCCACACTTTCTTTGATGAGCGTCGGCGAGGGCGAAAGGGTGGTGTACACCAGCAGCGCCGCCGACAGGAGTAGGGGAATGGACAGTCGTTTTCGGACCCGACGACGCCCCTTGGTAGCGGTCATTCGAAGGCGGCTTCGGCGGCATGGAGCTGGCCGCGGGCGCTGAGGAGTGTTTCGCAGGCCTCGCGAACCGCGCCATGCCCCCCCGGTTGTTTTGACTGCCAGTCGGCCGCCTTGAGGAGGGCGTCGCTGGCATCGGCGACCGTCAGGCCCAGGCCTGCGGCCCGCACCGCCCCGAGGTCGGGAAGATCGTCTCCCATGTAGGCGCACTCGCTGAGCTTCAGTCTCCGCGCTTCAGATAACTCTTTTAGAGCTGAGAGCTTGTCCTCGCGTCCCTGAATAATGGTTTCTATGCCCAGTTCTCTTGCGCGGCGGTCAACGATATGGGACTGCCGTCCGGTGATAATGGCGACTTCGACGCCTGCGCCCTGAAGGAGTTTGATTCCCAGGCCATCTTTGATATTGAAAGACTTCAGCTCCTCACCGTCATTGCCGTAGGTAATGCGGCCATCGGTCAGCACGCCGTCGACGTCCAGGGCGAGCAACTTTATGCTCCGGGCCGTTGCGGGATTCATGCAATACCCGCCTCTAGCAAAGCGAGAAGGTTGACCACGCCCGCGATCTCCTGCTGCTCATCCAGCACCACGAGGGCGCTGATATGACGCTCTTCCATAATGCGCAGGGCCTCCGCGGCGAGCATGCCCGTGTGTACCGTGGCCGGGGAGCGGGTCATGATGTCGCCGATACGCGTGCCCTTGATATCCACCTGCTCATCCAGGGCCCGTCGCAGGTCGCCGTCTGTAAATACGCCAAGGAGCCGGTCGCTGTCCGCGGCGACGACGGTGGTCATGCCCAGGCCTTTGGCACTGATTTCCAGAAGTGCATCGGACAGGGGCGTCGCTTCCGAAACCTTCGGAATACCTTCTCCCTGGCGCATCACATCATCAATTTTCAGCAGCAGCTTGCGCCCCAGGGCGCCGCCGGGGTGGGAAAAAGCAAAGTCCTCTGCGGTGAACCCCCGGGCCTCCAGTAGTGCGATGGCCAGGGCATCGCCCATGACCAAAGCCGTGGTCGTGCTGGAGGTGGGGGCGAGATCCAGGGGGCAGGCCTCCACGGCGACGCCGGTATTAATATGGGCATCAGATGCCTTGGCCAGAGCCGAATCCGGCGCGCCCGTCATGCTGATCAAAGGGATGCCCAAACGCTTGAGCAGGGGGATGAGCATCAGCACTTCGGGGGTGGTTCCACTGTTGGACAAGGCGATAACGCAATCGTCGGCGGTAATCATGCCCATATCGCCGTGGCTCGCTTCGCCCGGGTGCACAAAAAACGCCGGCGTGCCCGTGCTCGCGAGGGTGGCGGCTATTTTTCCGCCCACATGACCGGATTTGCCCATGCCCGTGACGACCGTGCGACCTGGCACCTTGAGAATGAGCTCGCAGGCGCGCTCAAACTCTTCACCCACGCGGGCCTCGAGAGCCGCAACGGCCTCGACTTCCATACGGATGGTGCGCTGTGCTGAGAGCAGGTAGCGGGCAGGATCGGTCATATCAGTCTACAAGCTGGTGTAAAGCCCGTAATAGTACAGCGCATAACCCAGGCAGAACAGCGTGCCCACGGCCCGGCCCAGGTAAGAGTATCCGGGTTTTGCACGGCTCGATCGAAGACCGTGATAGGCGGCAGCTGCCATAAGGATAGTGGCGATACACATGGCACCGTAGTCACGGAAAAGAAAGTTATGGGGCAATTGCTCCGGCGCCAGCAATCCCGGCATGGCCATGACGGCAAGGAGGTTAAACAGGTTGGAACCCACGATGTTACCAATGGCAATCTCTGCGTGTCCGCGAAGGGCGCTGGCCAGGGTGGCTGCCAGCTCGGGCAGGCTCGTGCCCACGGCCACAATGGTCAGCCCGATCACCAGCTCAGGTACGCCAAACTGCGTCGCGATGGCGCTGGCGCCCCACACCAGCGCTTTTGAGCTACCCACCAGCAGGACCAGACCGATGGCAAAGGAAATCCAGGCTTTAGCGGGACCGTGATGGGGCAGATCTTCGTCTTCGGCCTCCGCATCTTCGGCGACCTCGGGGTCGCGAATCTGGGATCGGATCATCTGCGCCAGAATGAGGACCAGCGCGGTGATCATCAGTATGGCGTCGCTTCTTTCCAGCTCCACATCCAGGAGAAGCAGGCCCGTGCCGGCGGTCACCACCAGGAGCGTGGGGAGCTCTGATCGCATGCAGCCGGGATGCACCTGAATCGGCACCACCAATATGGTGATACCCAGAACGAGGCCGATGTTGGCAATGTTTGAACCCACAGCGTTGCCGATCGCCAGGCCCCCGGAGCCGGCAAGGGCCGCGGTGATAGAAACGAGAATCTCCGGCGCCGAAGTGCCCAGGGATACGATGGTGAGGCCGATGATTACCGGCGACATGCCGAGATTGCCGGCAATGGAGGCAGCGCCGGCCACAAACAGATCGGCGCTCCACATCAACACGGCAAAGGCGACGAGAATTGTCAGCAGAGGTATCAGCATGGGGTCCTGAGGCTCAGCTTACGCGCCATAGGTCCCGGGCTTCAAGGAAGCTCGCCGCGGGGAAAAGCTGTGAAAGTTGAACCTGCAGGGTGTCGATGCTGTCATACGAGTCAGAGAGAAGAGTGACAAAAGCGTGTACACTTTTCGCCCAATTTTGGCTCGGTCCAAGTTGAGGGTCGCCGAGTATAACCGCTCTGATCATTCAGGCCAGCAGTCTTAAGGAAAGGAACATGGTTTTGCGCAGCAAATGGACACATTCGATCACGGCGGCCTTTGCGCTGTTGACGGGGCTTCTCATGCTGTCCCTCGCGCCGTCCCTCCATGCCCAGGACGATGAAGCGGCTGCAGGTAAAACCGCCAGGCAAACGCTGCGGGAAACCACGGACAAAGTGCTGGCAGTGATTGAAGAGGCAAGATCCTATGTGGACGAGGACACGGAGCGCTATTACCAGGCCGTGCACGAGGTCCTCGATCCCATCGTTGACTTTCGGGGCTTTGCCCGGGGTGTCATGGGTGAATATGCCACGGGGGCCCGCTACCGCAGCCTGGACGAAGCGGGTCGGGATAAGCTTCGGGATCAGCTGGAGCGTTTCACGGAAACCATGCGCGTGGGTCTGGTAAGGACCTACAGCAAGGGCCTCCTTGCTTTTGGTGGATCCCGCGTGGAGCTTGATGACAGCCCCGATGCCGGTGATTCCGCGGATCGGGCCATGCTCAAGCAGCTCATTTACAGTGATGAAGCACAGCCTTACGTCGTGGTGTATTTCATGGCACGGGATAAATCCGGCGACTGGAAAATGCGCAATCTCGTGGTGGAGAACGTCAACCTCGGTCAGATTTACCGCAGTCAGTTTGAGTCCGCCGCCCGCCGTTACGACGGCGATCTTGACCAGGTCATCGCAAACTGGACTGTAGAAGACGCAACGGACTAGCGCCGGCGCCCGGATATGCTGCTCAGGGGGATTGTTCGGCCTTACGCTGCCGCGAGGCGGTGATCGCGTGTCCCTCGGGCTTTTTTCGCCGCTTTCCCCTACAATCCCCACCCTTTTTTTATCAGTCACCCGGTTGCCGGGAACAGGAGACTCACAGTGGATGCCAAAACTGTCGAAGCGATGGTCCGGGAGGCCCTGGTGGATGCGACGGTGAGCGTTGAGGGCGCTGGCGCGAACTACGACATTACCGTGGTGAGCGATGCCTTTGCGGACATGCGGGCTGTGCGCAGGCAGCAGACGGTCTACGCTGCGATTAACCAGGCCATTGCGTCGGGGAGTATTCACGCAGTGAACATCCGCGCGTTGACGCCGGCAGAGTGGGAGTCCGAGGGCGCCTGAGCGCGCTCCCAGACCATGGACAAGCTCCTCATCAAAGGTGGTGCACGGCTCGAAGGTGAGCTGCGGATTTCCGGCGCCAAAAACGCGGCGCTGCCGATTCTTGCCGCCACGCTGCTGTCGGACGAACTCGTCACCATCGGCAATCTTCCTCATCTGCACGATATCACCACGATGATCGAACTCCTGGGGTGCATGGGTGTGGGCCTGACCATCGACGAGAAGATGAGCATTGAGGTCGACGCCAGCACCCTCAGCGACTGCTCGGCGCCCTACGAACTGGTCAAGACCATGCGTGCGTCGATCCTGGTGTTGGGTCCCATGGTGGCGCGTTTCGGCAAGGCCAGGGTGTCCTTTCCCGGTGGCTGCGCCATTGGCAGTCGCCCCGTCGATCTGCATCTGCGCGGGCTTGAGGCCATGGGCGCGACCATCGAAGTGGAAGGCGGATACATCAATGCCACCGTCGATGGACGTCTCAAGGGCGCGCACATCGTGATGGAGACCGTGACCGTCGGCGGCACGGAAAATCTCATGATGGCCGCGGCTATCGCAGAGGGGCAGACCGTTCTCGAGAACGCGGCCCGGGAGCCGGAGGTGGTGGATCTGGCGAAATGCCTCATTGCCATGGGCGCCCGCATCACGGGGCACGGTACGGACCGTATGGTCATTGACGGTGTGGAGAAGCTTCACGGTTGTCATTTTGATGTCATGCCGGATCGCATCGAAGCCGGCACTTATCTGGTGGCCGCGGCGGCGACGGGCGGCAAGCTCCATCTTCGCGAGGCGCGGGCCGAGCATCTGGAGGTTGTGCTCCAGAAGCTGGAGGAGGCGGGCGCCGATATCAGCTGTGGAGAGGACTGGATCACCCTGGATATGCACGGGCGGCGTCCGAAAGCGGTGAGTATCCGTACGGCCCCCTACCCGGGTTTCCCTACGGATATGCAGGCGCAGTTTACCGCGATGAATGCCATTGCCGAGGGCACCGCGACGGTTACGGAGACGGTGTTCGAGAACCGTCTCATCCAAACCCATGAGATGAACCGTATGGGTGCCAGGATCACTATTGAAGGCAACACGGCGATTATTGTCGGGCAGGCGTCCCTCGCGGGAGCGCCGGTGATGGCGACGGATCTGCGTGCCTCGGCCAGTCTTGTGATCGCGGGGATGGTGGCGACGGGGGAGACCCTTATCGATCGCATTTATCACATCGACCGCGGCTACGAGTGTATCGAAGAAAAGCTTCAGGCTCTGGGCGCCGATATCCGGCGGATTGTGGACTAAGGACGATTGGGCTGACTGCATGGAAACCGGCAAACTCACGCTTGCGCTGACCAAGGGGCGAATTCTCAAAGAGACGCTACCACTTCTGGCGCGGGCGGGCGTTGAACCTCTTGAAGACATGGGGAAGAGTCGCAAGCTGGTGTTCCCCACCACGCGGGACGACGTGCAGCTGGTGGTGATGCGCGGTGTGGACGTGCCGGTGTATGTGCGTCACGGCGCAGCGGACCTCGGCGTGGTAGGAAAAGACACCCTGCTGGAGCAGGGTAGCGATGGCGTTTACGAGCCTCTGGATCTGGGCATTGCCCCCTGCCGGCTCATGACCGCTGCCCCCGTGGATTTTGCATGGCCGGACCGCCGCGTGCGCGTGGCCACCAAATTCGTCAACGTCGCCCGGGATTATTTTGCCCGGCGCGGCGTGCAGGTGGAGCTCATCAAGCTCTATGGCGCCATGGAACTCGCGCCGGCTATGGCGCTTGCGGATATGATTGTGGATATCGTCGATACGGGTAACACGCTCCGGGCCAACGGCATGGAGCCCCTGGATGAGATCGCCGCGGTCACCTCGCGACTCATCGTCAACAAGGCGTCCATGCGCTCGCGACACGGAGCGCTCAATGGGCTCATCGAAGCCATTGGCAGCGCCGTCGCCGATCTGGCCCCGGCAGCCTGATGCGCCGCCTCGACAGCAGTGCGGCGGACTTTGCCTCCGCCCTGACGCAGCTCGAAGTGCCCATGGAGAGCGGTGACAGCGATGTGGTGTCAACGGTGGCACAGATCATTGCCGACGTGCGCCAGCGTGGTGACGAAGCGCTTTTGGAATACACGCGACGCTTTGATCACCTGGATGTGGAGGAGCTCCCGGCGCTGGAAGTCCCGCGGGAGGAACTGGAGGAGGCCCTTCAGGCGCTGCCCGAAGAGCAGCGGGCCGCCCTCACGGAGGCCGCTCGTCGTATAGAAACCTTCCACCGCAGGCAACTCGGTGAAGACTGGAGCTATGACGATGGCCTGGGGAATCGTCTGGGTCAGCGGGTGACACCCCTCAAACGCGTGGGAGTGTATGTCCCCGGTGGGAAGGCGAGTTACCCGTCTTCGGTATTGATGAACGCCATCCCCGCCCGGGTTGCCGGGGTGTCGGAGATTGTCATGGTCGCCCCCACCCCGGGCGGCGAGCGCAACGCCCTGGTGATGGCCGCGGCGGCCCTGGCGGGCGTTGATCGCGTCTTCTGCATCGGTGGCGCCCAGGCGGTGGCCGCCCTCGCTTATGGCACCGAGGCGGTGCCCCGCGTGGATAAGATTGTGGGTCCGGGGAACCGCTTTGTCGCCGAGGCCAAGCGTCAGGTGTTTGGTCAGGTGGGTATCGATATGATCGCTGGGCCCTCGGAGATTTTGATTATTGCCGACGGCAGTGCCGACCCCGAGTGGATGGCAATGGATCTGTTTTCCCAGGCGGAGCACGACGAGAGTGCCCAGGCGCTGCTGCTCTGCCCGGACGCCGCCTATATTGATGCGGTCGATGCCGCTATCGATCGCCTGCTGCCGCAGATGGAGCGCGCAGCAATCATCGAGGCCTCTCTGGCCCGCCGCGGCGCCTTGATCAAGACTCGGGACATCGCCGATGCCGCGGCCATCAGCAACGGCCTTGCGCCGGAGCATCTGGAGCTGGCGGTGGCAGACCCCGAGGCGTTGCTCCCCCATATTGAAGCAGCGGGCGCTATCTTTATGGGAGTTCACAGCTGTGAGGCCCTGGGAGATTACTGTGCCGGCCCCAACCACGTGCTCCCGACCTCGGGCTCAGCGAGGTTTTTCTCTCCCCTGGGCGTCTACGATTTTCAGAAGCGCAGTTCGATTATTCATTGCAGCGCTGAGGGCGCTGCACCCCTCGCGCGTATCGCGACGGTGTTGGCGGAGGGAGAGTCCCTGACGGCTCACGCACGCAGCGCGGCGATGCGCTCCGGAGAGTAAGAGTAAGAGTAAGGCGCAGCCCGGTCAGTGCCTGGCACTACTCGGTGGTTTCGGGCTGGGTGCCGATGATGGCGGTGAGCTCCACCGCTTCGCCGTCCCGGGACGCACTCAGCATTAATCGGTCTCCGGGCCGCAGCAGAGACACCTCATACATGGCCAGTCGTACGTCCTCGACGGCTTCATCGTTGAGGTGCGTGATGATATCGCCCGCCTGAAGACCGGCACGATCCGCAGGCCCGTCGACGGCCACGCCGCGCACCAGGAGGCGCTGGTCACCGGGTCCATCACCGGGTATCTGCTCTACCTGGACACCCAGCCAGCCCCGGATGACTCGTCCAAAGCGAATGAGGTCGTCCATTACAAAATCCGCGAAGCTGGATGGGATGGCCAGGGAAATGCCGATACCGACGGAGCCCCCGCTATTACCTTCGCTGGATGCGTAGATCCAGCTGTTGATGCCCACCAGGGCGCCGTTGACGTCCACCAGTGCGCCGCCGGAGTTGCCCGCATGGATCACCGCGTCTGTCTGGATAAAGCCCTCGTAGCTGCCCGGGCTGAGCCCGAAGCGTCCCAGTCCCGACACGATGCCCTGGGTGACGGAATGACCAAACCCCAGGGGATTGCCGATAGCCAGGACCACATCACCCACGGATAGCCGGTCCGAATCGGCGATGCTGATGGCGCTGAGGTCCTCCAGGTCAACTTTAAGCGCTGCCAGATCCGTGGCTCGGTCCAGGCCGACGACCTGCGCTGCGGCGGAGCGGCCATCACTGAGCAGCACCTGAATGGCATCGGCGCCGTCAATGACGTGGTTGTTGGTCAGGATGTAACCGTTCTCACGCATGATGACGCCGGATCCGAGGGAGCGCTCCACCCGCTGCCGAGGCGCGCCCCGGGGGATAGGCATAAATGGATTATTGAGCATGCGGCTGTTCGCCGATGCCACGCGCTTCTCCGTATAGATGTTGACCACCGAGGGCGTCGCACTGGCCACAGCCTGTCGGAAGCTGTCCCGGGCCACCGCCGCGCCTTCGGGACTGGGCGTCGGTAATACCCACTGCTGAAGGATCAGAAGCGCAGCCAGCACACCGGCAATGGCGGGCCAGGTAAAAAATCTCAGGAACGAGCCCATGGGCCCTCGCTAGCCAGAAAGAAAAACGATTGTATATGATGCCTCCGTCACAGACACCGACCCCGGACCCTCAAATGCCCGTTGCCCTTCAGGATTTAGTCAGACATTGCGATACAACGCTTGAATCCCCACGCTTTCGCGATTATTGCCCCAATGGTCTTCAGGTAGAGGGGCGTGCCCAGGTCGTCCGCCTGGCCGCTGCGGTGACGGCAAATCAGTCCGTACTCGAGGCGGCCATCGCCTGGGAGGCTGACGCTCTGATTGTTCACCATGGCTATTTCTGGCGAGGGGAGGCACCGGAGGTGGTGGGGATGAAGCGGCGGCGTCTGAAGACACTGCTGGACTCTGACATGAGCCTCCTGGCGTATCACCTGCCCCTGGATGCTCATCCGGTATTGGGCAACAACGCCCGTTGGGGGCAGCTTCTGGGCTTTCAGGATGTCGAACCCCTGGACAGGGAGGATCCTCAGAGCGTGGGGAACATCGGGAAGCTGGCCAGCCCCATGTCGCTGGACGCGGTGGCGGCGCAGGTGCAGGCACTGACGGATCGGGAGCCCCTGGTCATCGGCGATGGTCAGGCAGCGATAGAGCAGGTGGCCTGGTGCACCGGCGCGGCCCAGGGCTACATCGACAAGGCCGCGGCAGCCGGTGTGCAGCTTTACATATCCGGTGAGATCTCAGAGCCTACGGTACATACAGCACGGGAGCTTGGGATTGCCTACATGGCGGCGGGGCACCACGCCACGGAACGCTACGGTGTTCAGGCCCTCGCAGCGTCCCTGGCCGAGCGGTTTGATCTGGAGTGGAGCTTTATCGACTGCGACAACCCGGTTTGATCTGCCGCCACCATCTTTGCCGCCACCACTCCTGCCGCCACCACTCCTGCCGCCACGATTAAAGAAGGCCCGTTTGATCCGGACTTGTTAGGCCCGGACCGGCTACCGCCGGACGCGTTACCGCTCCATCAGGCGCTCCGCGTGCTTGAGTCTTCCGGTGGTTTCTCTTCGCCTTCCAGTCCAAAACGCTCGTCGAGGACGCCGGGGTCGTCAGGTGAGGTCTTCGCCGCGTAATCGCGGGGAGGCTCGACGACAACGCTGTCCGCTTCAATGGTGTTTTGATCGGAATCCTTAGGCGCCTCAAGCGACTGAAAACGTGCGGCCTCCTCCTCGGAGCAGAGTTCTGATGCGCCGCCGGCGATATGGGCGTAGATGTCACGATAATTGGCTGTCAGGGTGTTGAGCTTGTCCGCACTGTCGGCAAAGTGTGCGTTGACCCGCTGCTCGTAGCGCGCCCGGGCGGACTCGGCCTGCTCCAGCTTTTCTGTGAGCTCCCGCGCTTCTTCACTGCCCGGCGCTGTGCGTCGGCCGGCAAAATATCCGATCAATAAGCCGATAATGGCGGCAACGATTGCAAATATGATGGGGTCATCAGTACCGGTGTTCACAAGCAGGTCCTCTACGTTTCAGGTGGGTGGGGAGTATAACGTTGCTACGTCACAGCTTGGTAGCAGGATTGCCAAAACCGGAGCTGCACGAGTAAGGTAGCGCGCCTCAACGTTCCCATCGGAGGATCGGGAATCCCGACCCGCAACGACACTGTGCTGACACCCTGGCAGCGATACCAAGAAGATTTAACACGGGAAGATTTCAGTCACGACGCAGCGCAGGAGGCAGCGGTGCTGCGCCTGCAGGATCTGTACGATCGCGTCGTGGAGCGCCATGCCCGCAGCCAGACCCTCGCCGGCCGTCTGGGTCGCCGCTTTCGTCGCAATTCGGAGCCCGAAAAAGGCCTGTACTTCTGGGGTGGAGTAGGGCGTGGCAAAACCTACCTCATGGATGCGTTCTACGAGAGCCTGCCCTTTGACAGGAAGCTCCGTGTGCATTTTCATCGCTTTATGCAGCGGGTACATCGTGAGCTTGCAGAGCTGGAGGGGGAGAAAAACCCCATCGAGCTTATCGGGGACCGTCTGGCTGCGGAAGCGGATATCATTTGCTTTGATGAGTTTTTTGTCAGCGATATTGCCGACGCCATGATTCTGGCGAACTTTCTGGAGGCGATTTTTCAACGCGGTATCGCCCTGGTCGCAACCTCCAACATCGCCCCCGATGGCCTGTATAAAGATGGACTCCAGCGGACGCGCTTCCTGCCGGCGATTGCGCTTCTTCAGCGCTACACAGAAGTGTTGACCGTCGATGCGGGTATCGACTATCGCCTGCGAACTCTTGAGCAGGCCAAACTCTATCACCACCCCCTGGGTGCGGAGGCTGATGCCAGCCTGACGGACAGTTTCCAGCGCCTGGCACCGGACGCGATCCAGCATTGGCAGCGCATTGAAGTCAACGGTCGCTACCTGACCTGTCGTTGTCTTGCCGATGATGTGGCCTGGTTTGAGTTTCCCGAACTTTGCGATGGCCCCCGTTCCCAGAATGATTACATCGAGCTGGCCCGGGAGTTTCACGCCGTGATCTTATCCGGTGTGCCCAGAATGGGTGCGGGGCAGGATGATGTGTGTCGGCGCTTTATCAATCTTGTGGATGAATTCTACGACCGGAGCGTAAAACTCGTGATCGCCGCCGAAGTTCCGGCATCAGAGCTCTACCACGGTACGCGCCTTAGCTTCGAATTTGCCCGCACGGAATCCCGTCTGTTCGAGATGCAGTCTCACGATTACCTGGCCCAGGAGCACCGGCCCTGAGCAATCTTTCTGGCGGTTGCTCTGACCCGCTGTGAAGAGCGCTTTGAATGTGGGAAATCTTATTGGAATTGTGGCTTGCCAAGGGTCCGTCGTTTAAGTAGTATTCGCGCTCTTTTTTTGGCCCTTTTGAGGCGAAACCCATGAAAACTTATAGCGCTAAAGTCGGCGAAGTCACCCACGACTGGTATGTCGTTGACGCCACCGACAAAACGCTTGGCCGTCTGGCCAGTGAAATTGCTCACCGTCTGCGCGGCAAGCACAAAGCAGAGTACACCCCTCACGTTGACACCGGCGACTACATCGTCGTCATCAACGCGGAGAAAGTGCACGTCACCGGCGCCAAGCGCACGGATAAAATGTATCACCGGCACACGGGATATCCCGGTGGTCTGAAGTCCCTGTCGTTCGAAAAGCTGATCGACAAAGCCCCTGAGCGTGTCATCCAGGGCGCGGTGAAGGGCATGCTGCCCCGCAACCCGCTGGGTCGTGCAATGTTCAGTAAACTCAAGGTATACGCCGGCGATGCGCACCCGCACGCCGCGCAGCAGCCTCAGCCGCTGCAGGTCTAGGAGAAACAATGAGCGCAACTCAGTATTACGGAACCGGGCGTCGCAAGACCTCCACAGCGCGAGTGTTTCTGCGCAGTGGTGGCGGCGATATCACTGTCAATCAGCGTCCTCTGGACCAGTATTTTGGTCGGGAAGTGGCACGTATGATCGTGCGTCAGCCGCTGGAACTCGTGGATCTGGTGGAAAAGTTTGACATCAAGGTGACCGTGGAAGGCGGCGGCAGTTTCGGGCAGGCCGGAGCCATCCGTCACGGCATTACCCGCGCCCTTATGGAGTATGACGAGGCCCTGCGTGGCACTCTGCGCGGCGCCGGTTTTGTGACCCGGGACGCCCGCGAAGTTGAGCGTAAGAAAGTGGGTCTGCGCAAAGCGCGGAAGCGCCCACAATTCTCCAAGCGCTAAGTCGATCATCGGGCGCTCCTCTCATGGAGCTCAGGATGAGCCAGAAAAACCCGACGGTTACCACCGGTCGGGTTTTTTTATGCGGGGAATTTGTCCAAGTTTAGAGATAAATCAAGGGTTTGGGTTGCAAAAAGCCGGGCCTTTCCTTGTTTGAAGCGGCTAAAGTCTTTACCATTCGTGCGCCCGGATTCCAGCTACCCTTGACGCAGCTATGTAAACCGGCGCCAGGGGTTTTTCAGATTGCAGGTGATGTTCCCGGGAGCCATCCGCGATCCAATGAGTTGGCATCGAAGAAACAGGAGACCAATCGATATGTCCAGTGTCACAACGGCCAGCGAAAGCGCTGAGTCAGAAGTCGACAACAACCGTCGTCGTTTTCTTACGGTTGCCACGAGTGCGGTCGGCGCGGCGGGTGCCGTCGCTGTCGCAGTACCTTTCCTTGGGTCTTGGAATCCTTCTGCCAAAGCAAAGGCGGCGGGAGCACCGGTAAAAGCCGATATCGGCAAGCTGGAGCCAGGTCAGATGGTTGTCGTGGAGTGGCGAGGCAAGCCCGTTTACGTCGTTCATCGCACTGAGGAGATGATCACAAACCTCGACAAGGTTGATGGCGATCTCAAGGATCCCGATTCGGCGATCTCCAAGCAGCCTGCCTACATCTCGTCCAAGGCGCGCAGCATTCGCCCTGAACTCCTGGTTGTCGAAGGGCTATGTACCCATCTGGGCTGTGCGCCGAAATTCCGCCCCGAAGTCGGTGCTGCGGATCTTGGCGGCGATGAATGGGTCGGCGGGTTTTTCTGTCCCTGTCACGGGTCCAAGTTTGATTTGGCAGGCCGCGTTTACTCGGGTGTGCCGGCGTCAACCAACCTGGTAGTTCCCCCTTACTCTTTTGAATCACAAAGCGTCCTTGTTATTGGCGTTGATGCGGAGGCAGTGTAATGGTCAACATGCTCATCGGTTTGCGCGACTGGGTTGACGAGCGTCTACCCATTACGCGTGCGTGGAACACCCACATGGGTGAATACTACGCGCCGAAAAACTTCAACTTCTGGTATTACTTCGGTGTGTTCTCCCTGCTGGTGCTCGTGAATCAGCTGCTCACCGGCGTATGGCTCACTATGAACTACACGCCCAGTGCAGAAGAGGCTTTTGCGTCGGTCGAATACATTATGCGCGACGTGGATTACGGCTGGGTTCTCCGCTACATGCATTCCACTGGTGCGTCGGCGTTCTTTATCGTCGTTTATCTGCACATGTTCCGCGCGATGATCTACGGCTCCTACAAGAAGCCCCGGGAACTCCTCTGGGTGTTCGGTATGCTCATCTTTGTGCTTTTGATGGCCGAGGCCTTTGTGGGTTACGTACTGCCCTGGGGCCAGATGTCCTATTGGGGGGCGCAGGTTATTATCTCTCTCTTCGGTGCGATTCCTGTTGTGGGCGAGAGCATCGTCACCTGGATTCGTGGCGATTACCTGATATCCGGCATTACGCTAAATCGCTTCTTTGCGCTCCACGTGGTCGCACTACCTATCGTGCTCCTTGCATTGGTTGTCCTACACATCCTTGCGCTGCACGAGGTGGGTTCAAACAACCCCGATGGTATTGAGATCAAGAAGAACAAGGGGCCTGATGGCGTTCCCCTCGACGGGATTCGCTTCCATCCCTACTACAGCGTGCACGACGTCCAGGCCATTGCGGTGTTCCTCTTCGTATTCTGCGCGATCATGTTTTTTGCGCCGGAGATGGGGGGCTTCTTCCTGGAATACGCCAACTTCGAGGAGGCCAACGCGCTCAAGACTCCGGATCATATTGCTCCCGTCTGGTACTTCACGCCGTTTTACTCCGTACTCCGCGCTGTTCCAGACAAGTTCTGGGGTTTTGTGGCCTTCGCGGCCAGCGTGGCAATACCCTTTGTACTGCCCTGGCTGGATCGCTCGCCGGTTAAATCCTGGCGCTATCGTGGAAACCTGAACAAGGTGATGCTCGTTCTGTTCGTCGCATCATTTCTGATTCTGGGTGTACTTGGCGTTAAGTCTCCGACACCGGCACGCACGGCACTGGCGCAGATTTGCTCCATCTTTTACTTTGCTTTCTTCCTGCTCATGCCCATCTGGTCGAGTATGGACAAGGCCAAGCCGGTGCCCGAGCGGGTGACCATGGATGGTGGCGTGGGCGCTGTCGGCTCCCTGGCCGGCCTGCTACTGATACTCGCGCTGACGATCATCCCTCTGAAGGTGGTGGGTGCCGAGTCCGCCTACAACTGCGGCACCATGCCCTGTGACGAGGTCGAGATGGATATCTCGAACAAGAGTTCGTTACAGAACGGTGCCAAGGTGTACATGAACTACTGCATGGGGTGTCATTCGCTCCAGTACGCGCGGTACAACCGCGTCGCTGACGATCTGGGGATTCCCGAGGATCTCATGCGCGGCAACATCATTGCTGACCCTGAGGTCAAAGTGGGCGCACTGATGGAAAATGCCATGGATTCGGACCGGGCCAAGGTCTGGTTTGGTGCGGCGCCGCCGGACCTCACCCTGGTTGCCCGGGCGCGGAACCCTGAGTGGCTTTACACCTATCTGCGTACATTTTACGCTGATCCTACGCGGCCTTACGGGGTGAACAACAGGGTGTTTCCCAATGTGGGTATGCCTCACGCCCTCATCGAGCTCCAGGGACTTTTGGCCTGCACGCCCACGGCGGTCCACGGTGAGGTGGAGCCTCTGTCCGGGACTCAGATGGCGGATCACAGCGACCCCTGCGGAACAATGGACGTGGTTGATGCCGGTCTCATGTCGACGGAAGAGTTCGACGAGGCTACCTATGACCTGGTCAACTTTCTGGCTTACGTGGCAGAGCCCATCAAAGCCGATCGTCAGCGTATAGGCATCTATTCTCTGCTGTTTCTTGCCGTGTTCTTCGTGTTTGCGACGCTGCTCAACCGCGAGTACTGGAAAGACGTACACTGATCGAGGTTCAACAAAGCTCCGCCTATAGCGGGTAGGAACGGTGGCGCATAGGGTGAGAATCCTACGCCGCCGTTTTCTTGTTCAGGCATGGGTACAAACAACAAGCGATTAGCTAAGGCCGTAACCGCTGCATTAACAACGGAACAGCGCGTGTAAGGCGCTCAGTGCAACACTGCTATCACAATTATTAGGCCGGGGACCAGATCGGTCGACGCAGATCCGGTGGGTCACAGAAGCCTCAAGGCCTCGTGCCCAAAGGGTAAAGCTGGTATTTTGTGTCCCCCCATTTGACGTAAACAGTTTTCCATAAACTACAGGCGCACCAACCTCCATGATTTTTTACTCCGATCCGACCTCGCACTTCAGTCATCGTGTACGCATCGTACTGGCTGAGAAAGGCGTTACCGCCGAAATTATTGACGTGGATCCCGCGCATCCGCCGAGAGAGATGTCCGAGCACAACCCCTACAACTCCCTCCCTACACTGGTTGACCGTGAGCTCTCTCTCTACGAGACCCGCGTGATGATGGAGTATCTGGATGAGCGTTTTCCTCATCCTCCGCTTTTGCCTGTTTACCCCGTAGCCCGCGCCGAGAGCCGCCTGTTTATGCACCGCATCGAGCAGGACTGGTGCGCGTTAATCGACTCCATTCAGAACTCTCGCAGCGACAACGTCGTTAAGCGATCGGTTAAAGAGTTGCGCGAGGGTATTCTGGCAATCGCGCCGATTTTCGCGGAAAAGCCGTTTTTCATGAACGATGAATTTACCCTCGTAGATTGCTGTATTGCGCCTATTCTCTGGCGCCTACCCACCCTGGGTATTGATATTCGCCCCAGCAAGCAGTCGAAGCCGCTGTTTGCCTACATGGATCAGTTGTTCAAGCGGGAGTCGTTCCAGCAGAGTTTGACCGAGCAGGAGCGCGAGATGCGCCTCTAGGCGCAGCGCTGGATTTACTGGTGAATTCAAGTCGGCCCTACCTGCTGAGAGCCCTCTACGAGTGGATCGTTGATAACGACTGTACGCCCCATGTGATTGTGGATGCGACGGCACCGGGGGTCGACGTGCCGGAAGAGTACGTCAAGGACGGACAGATTGTCCTTAACCTCTCTCCCTCAGCCGTGATTGAGCTGCAGCTGGCCGATGATTGCGTGAGCTTCAACGGCCGCTTCGGAGGAAAGCCTACGGACGTCTTTATGCCTATGGCGGCGATCCTGGGAATCTACGCACGGGAAAACGGCCAGGGCATGGCGTTTGAGCCGGAAGAGGGGGATGACGACCCCACGCCCGAGGGCGGCAATGAACCCACGCCGTTCCGGCGCAACGGAAAACCCAGTCTCACGGTCGTAAAGTAAGCGCAGTCAAGCCTGCGAAAGTATCGGCGCTCAATCGATGTACTCGAACAGGCGCACAACCCGCTGGACGCCTGAGGTGTCGGCCGCTTCTTCCGCAATACGATCAGCTTCTGCCCGGGTCACCATACCCAGGAGATAGACGACGCCATCTTCGGCGACAACCTTCACGCGCAGTCCCGGCGTATCGCTGCCCGTGAGCAGGAATGTTTTGACCTTGTTGGCGATCCAGGTATCCGAGGCCCTTGTCATCGCCGAGCTGGCGGCAGCGACTTCCAGTTCATTGTAGATACGCCGGACGTCACGAATTTTTCGTACGACATCGTTGGCTTTTTGGCGTAGCTCTTCCTGCGGCACCTGGCCGGCTATGAGCACGTAGCCGTTGTAGCTCTGCACCACCAGATGCCCCTGATCAAAACGATCATCCGCCGCATGAAGATTGACGATGGCTTTTGTCTCGATGGATTCATCGGCGATGCGCTGGGCAAAGGTGCGTTCGCCAGGATCATCTTCAATGGCGCCAGACTCAAAGGTGGCGAGAAGCGAGCCACAACCCTGAAGGAAGAGCAGGCTTGATAGTGCCAGCGCAAGAGCAAAACGCGGCAGGGCAGAGGCGGAAAAAGGGGTCGCTAAAGGTGTCGCTAAAGATACGCGGCGCGCCATGGTCAGTTTATTCTCCTACCAACAATTGTTTTAGGTGTTCCCTGAGGCAGTGGCTGGCCATGAGGGCCAGCTCGCTGCGCTGGTCGGCATCGGCGGTATGGATTTCGATACAGCTGCCGCCGTTTACTTCCAGGTTTTCTGACATCGCAACGGTCACGAGGTTTCGGGTCCCGGCAAATTGAATAAATTTTTGTGCAATGGCGGCGCCGGAGCTGCTATCGATACACAGCAGAATATCGCCGTCGCGGGAGAGCGTGCGGAGATCCCGCCATAGCTGGGTGTCTCCCTCCGCACTGTCGCTGCACAATGCGATGGCAGGTAATGGCGGCCCGGATTCCAGGGGAGTTCTTAAAGTTGCCGCGACGTGTGCGCCGAGGGTGGCGTCCCTGCCACAGGCGCAGACCAGTACTTTTCTGTCGTCCAATATCGCCTGAGCGAGAAGGCTGGTCGCTGCGGCGAGCCCGGGTGCCATGCTGTCCACGGCGTTGGCAATAGTTTCGATGCGCCGGTGGAAGCTCGCGGCTGTGCGATCATAATGTTCGTCGGTCATGGCGTTGGACTCATAAACGCCTGACAGCGGTTTGGCGCCAGGACCGTGCGATCAAGTGATGAAGGCTGCCTGAATCCAACGTGCCTCGAAGCTTTGTCCGGCGCAGCCCGGTTCCCAGGCAATGACATCGAAGCGACAGGGCAGGTGGCACCACTGGGGATGTCGATTGAGAAAATAAGCTGCGCATCGTGCGATTCTACACTGCTTTGCCCGGTTCACCGAAGCCGCGGCGCCGCCATGGCTGCGATGACGTCGGGCGCGGACCTCTACAAACAGTAAGTGATGCTCATCGCAGGCAATGATATCTATTTCCCCTGCTTTGCATCGGTACTGCGTGTCCAGGATACGCAGGCCGTAGGACTTGAGGAGGGCCGCGCTTCGCGCCTCAAAGTCATCACCACTCACCATGCCGGCTGTTCCCCCGCTCAACAATTAACACGTCAGTTGCTGCGGCCTCGCCTTGCCGTAATTGGAGGAGAGGCTGGGGGAGAGTCTAGGTCAGCGGGGGCGCAGTTCGCCTCGGTCGAATTCGGCCATATTCAATCGGCGCTCGAGGCGTCCGTCATCATCAGAGCGTAATTCGGCGGTGAGTCCAAAATACAGCGGCGTCGCTACAGAGCGCATGCGCCACCATCGCTTCGCCAGGGCGTAGGCATCCATGCCCAGGGCGTGGAGCGCAACGGAGCCGCCGTCAGCGTTTACCGAGGCGGGGTCCAGACGCCAGGGCATCGCGAGCACATTGAGGCCCCCCAGGTCGCGGTTCAGTCCGCTGCTGCCGCTGCCACTGTCTGCCGTGGATAGCGCATACACCGGCAGGTCTCCGGCGTAGTGGTAATTAACGAGGGGCTTGAGCGCCCGGGCCTCGTCGCTGCTTTTACTGAGAAGAAACACCGTATCCAGATCTTCCCTCCGTCGACCCGCGATCTCTACGGGCTCGTTGAACAAGGCACGCACCGCAAGGCTGCGGGCGCCGCTCTCTCCCAGGCCGAGGGCGTCCCGCAGGGCGGGAGAATGGCTGTCAGGCGTTCCATAGATGGCCGTGGTCGGGATCTGTCCGCCAAGAGCCTGCCAGCGTCGCGCCAGGGCCAGCTCCATGCGTTCACCCCATTCACCCTCGGGTCGAATCACCAGGGCGCGCCGGGCGCCGTCGGCGAAAGCGTTGTCTGCCAGTTGTCGGGCCTCATCTTCGGGGGCGAGGGACAGGAGGAGACTGCGGGGATTGTTGTCTCCACCGTAAAGGGGACGGTTCAGTGCCAGCACAGGCACCTTCAATTCCGTTTCAGCAAGGAGTTCCGCGACTTGCCGTTTGCCCAGGGGGCCCACGATGACACTGGCTCCCTGAGCCTGGGCTTCGGCATAAGCTGCCCCGATGGTTTCAAAGCGCCGGCTGTCGAGAACATCGACGGTCAGTCCCGGCTGCTGTTCGGCAAAAAAACCGGCGATAAAGCCCTCGCTCACCGCGGCGCCTGCTTTTTCCAGAGGCCCGGAGAGGGGAAGCACCAGCGTGAGTTTGTTGCTCTTCGCATCTTCGAGGGCGGCTTCTCTCAGGGCGTCAGCATAGGTCCGTCCTGCATGCTGGGGATACTGCGTGCTCCAGGCCCCGAGTGCCGCCGCGGTCGCCAGGGGGCTGTCGACGGTGGTTGCCGTGGCCAGATCCAGCCAGCCCTGAGTGATCGTGTCATAGGAAGGGGCGGGATTTTTGTCTTTTTGAAGTCGCTGGGCTGCATTCCAGACCGCGCCGAGAAGCCGGGAGGGCGGTGGGGCGCCCTGCGCGCCCTGGGATAGCAGGCGAAGGGCCAGCTGCAGCTGGGCAGCGTCGTTTCCCTGGCGTTGGGCGACGTCCAGCTGCAGCTCAAGTACAGCGCGGCGCAGGGCATCCGGAAGTGGCTGTGCCTCCAGCTCCGTAACAATGGCACTGTATTCTCCGGTGTCACCCCGGAGGTAAGCGATGCGAGCCTTGTAGTAGTCAATCCACAAAGCGGTGACCACCAGATCCTCGGATGCTGCGGTATCGGCCTCTTCGGCGTTTTCCGGGTCGGGTGTTTCAATAGCTGCAAGGGCGAGGGTCGCGGCCATCCAGTCACCATCCGCCAGAGCCGCGCGGGTTGCTGCAAACAGTTCGTCATTCAGGCGTTCCCCTGTGACCGCAGGAAGATAGGCTTCTACCTCGGCGGGCGACGCGGTCGCCGAAGGCGCATCGGACCTTCCCGGAAAGCCGGTGCGGTTGGGAAGGTCTCCCGGGGTGGTGCCACAGGCAGCCAGAACGCCGGCAAGGAAGGTCCCGGTGAGGCCGGTACGCCAGCGGGGGAGCGAGCTCAGCATGCTATCCTCGAAGTTGGAACGCGGCCAGTGCCGCGGAGATCTCTGCATTATAAGGGAGGCTGTCGCTCTTGGAACCGGCGCTCTACATTGTGGCCACGCCTATCGGCAATCTCGGTGACATTTCCCGTAGGGCGGTGGAGGTGCTTTCACAGGTATCGTGTATCGCGGCGGAGGATACCCGTCGCACGGGGCAGCTTCTCAGCGGGGAGGGGATCAAGACTCGCATGCTCGCCTACCATGAGCACAGCGCGCCCCAGGTGGCGGAGCAACTGGCAGCGCGGGTCGCCGCCGGCGAGTCCGTGGCGCTGGTGTCCGACGCAGGTACGCCAACGATCTCGGATCCCGGTTATCGACTCGTCAGGGTGATGCAGGATGAAGGTTTAAAAGTCATTCCCCTGCCGGGACCCTGTGCCGCCGTGGTGGGGCTGTCAGGATCGGGGTTGCCCAGTGACCGCTTTGCCTTTGAGGGCTTTTTACCCAATCGCGGTGAGGCCCGCCGGCGGCGGCTGGAAGCGCTTGCCTCCTCAGACGCGACCCTGATTTTTTACGAGGCCCCCCATCGCATCCTTGCGACCCTGGAGGATCTGCAGGCTGTGATGGGTGGCTCACGAGAAGCTGCGCTGGCACGGGAGCTGACCAAAAGCTTCGAAACGATCCGTCGGGCATCTCTTTCGGAGCTTTGTGAATGGGTGCGGGATGATGCCAACCAGGCGCGCGGAGAGATTGTTCTGCTCTTAGCGCCGGCGCCGGATCAGGGTGTTGCCGAGGTGGATTCCGCCCTGGGGGAGTTGTTACGCGGAATGGCGGAGCATATGCCGGCGCGGCAGGCGGCGAAGCTGGTGGCTGCCTACGCAGGCATGCCCAGCCGCCAGCTCTATGATTATTTACTGCAGCATAAAGAGGGCTGATGCAGGATTGCTTCTTGCGCCTGGCTCCGCCTGTCGCTACTCTGCGCGCGAAGTTGGCCAGACGATCGCGGTATTCCCTGTTTCAGGGGGTACGGAGGAAAGTCCGGGCTCCATAGGGCAGGGTGCCAGGTAACGCCTGGGGGGTGTGAGCCCACGGAAAGTGCAGCAGAAAGGAAACCGCCTTTCTCCAAGACCGCTCAGGGCTGTTAATGCAATGGCTCGGACGTCTTGGCAGGACCTCTCAACGATGTCCTGTGAAGGGTAAGGGTGAAAAGGTGCGGTAAGAGCGCACCGCGCGGCTGGTAACAGGCGCGGCGATGGTAAACCCCACCTGGAGCAAGACCAAATAGGAATCCACCAGCTGCGGCCCGCAGTGGATTCGGGTAGGTCGCTAGAGGCGGGCGGCGACGCTCGTCCCAGATGAATGATCGTTCTCGACAGAACCCGGCTTATCGGCCAACTTCTTTAATTTTTGCTGCGGCTGAGGCCGTGCAGCTCCAGGCGTTGTAGCTGCAAACCACAGCCGCCACAACGCCTGTTGCAGCCGGCGCGATCAGACGCCAGGGCGATCAGAGGCCACGACGATCAGAAGTCAGGTCTATCAGAAACCAGGGCAGGTAGAAGTGCCGCTCGTGGCACTGTTTCTCGGGCGCTGTTTTGCTCTCTGGAGAACCCGCAGGGATCCCGAAAGCGTCAACCGGGAACATCTTGCGGTAATCCCGACGCTGGTTAGACGGAATTTGCCTAAAACCCAGCGACCAAATAAGAAAATGAGCTTTAACTTAAAGTAAAAGCTTAGCTTAACGCCTTAGGCCGCTGTTTTTGTGATTTTTTACCGCCGCTAAATGCGCTTGTAAATGTCCTCCAATCCTCCCTAAACTGCTCCCAAACCCCTGAAATAACAGGCTTTTTTGCGTTTTCTTGCTTGACTTGCCCTTTCCTGCGCACCTATAGTGTCGAGAAGTGGAGAGAAGTGGGTAATTCTGGCGATTTGTGGAATTCGCCGGAAAAAAGGGGTCGATAAGAAGTGTTTCGTGGTGTGCAGCACATCAATATGGATGCAAAGGGTCGCCTGGCGATCCCCGCGCGTCAGCGTGAGCCTCTGCTTGAGCAGTGTGCTGGCGAAATTGTTGTGACTATCGATACCCAGACCTCCTGTTTGTGTATCTATCCGCTGCCCGCCTGGGAGCAGATTGAACAAGACCTGCAAAAACTACCTTCTCTCAATCCTGCGGTAAAACGCTTTCAGCGTCTGATGCTGGGCTACGCCACGGATATACAGCTCGACAGCAATGGCCGCATGTTGCTGCCGCCGTCTCTGCGCGAGTACGCCCGCCTGGAGAAAAAGCTCGTGCTGGTGGGGCAGGGCAACAAGATGGAACTCTGGAGCGAGGAGCTCTGGATTGTCGAGCGCGACAAGGCGCTGGAAGATGTCGGGGCGGATGAGCCATGGCCCGACGAGCTGATGAATCTGCCTCTCTAGATGGCGGCCTCCCATGAAACGGTATTGTTGCACGAAGCGGTGGACGCGCTGGTAGGCAGCCCCGCCGGCCTTTACGTCGATGGCACCTTCGGTCGCGGTGGCCACAGCCGTGAGATTCTTCGTCGGTTGGATAATCAAGGCCGTCTCTTTGCCTGCGACAAGGATGAAGAAGCGGAGCGCGATGCGGAGGAACTCCTTGCCGGGGATGATCGGTTTTCCTTCGCCCGTGGCTCCTTTGCCGCACTGCCGGCTTTTTTGGAGGAGCGGGGTCTGGGTGCCGTCGATGGCATCCTGCTGGATCTTGGCGTTTCCAGTCCGCAGCTGGATCAGGCGGAGCGCGGATTCAGTTTTCAGCAGGACGGCCCCCTTGATATGCGCATGGATCGCAGTCGCGGAGAATCAGCCGCCGACTGGATTGCGGCCGCGCCGGAGCAGGAAATTATCGATGTGCTGCGAGAGTACGGCGAGGAGCGCTATGCCCGCCGCATTGCCGCGGCCATCGTAAAAGCGCGCTCCGAAAAGCCCCTCACGCGAACGGCGCAGCTGGCCTCCATTGTCAGTGAGGCCCATCCGCGCTGGGAAAAGCACAAGCATCCCGCGACCCGCTCTTTTCAGGCTATCCGCATTCGGGTCAATCGGGAGCTCGATGATCTCGCCGAGCTCCTGTCCCTGGCGCTGTCGGTGCTCGCCGTCGGCGGCCGCCTGGTGGTGATCAGCTTTCACTCTCTCGAGGATCGCCTGGTCAAACGTCATCTTCGGGACATGAGCCGCGGCCCCCAGTTGCCCCGGGATCTGCCCGTAAGAGATGTCGATGTCGGTGTGCCCATGCGTCTGCTGGGCAAGGCGGTGCGGGCAAGTGACCAGGAGGTGGCAGCCAATCCGCGGTCGCGGAGCGCCATCATGCGCTGTGCGGAGAAGATCGCGTGAGCGCCGCGGTCTTAAAGCCCTGGTGGGCCCTGGTACTGCTTATGCTGGTGCTGGGGAGTGCCTTTTTCATCATTGCCAGCACGCATGCCAGCCGCGGTTTTTATGCGCAGCTTCAGGACCTCGAGGCGCGACGCTGGTACCTCGAGGAGGAATACAGCCGTCTGCTCCTGGAGCAGAGCACCCTGGCCTCCCATTACCGCATTGAAAGTGAAGCGGGCGAGACCCTGGGTCTCGTTGCTCCGGGCCATGAACAAACGCGCCTGGTGGCCCCATGAGTAAGACGGCCAAAGTATCCGTGCAGCCCTGGCGGGCAAATGTCGTGCTTGCGCTCCTGGTGCTGATGTTTCTTGCGCTGGTGGGGCGGGTGCTGTCTCTCCAGGTTCTCGATATGGGTCGTGGTGTGGAGTTCCTGAAGCGCCAGGGGGATATGCGCATGCTGCGCACGGCGGAGCTCCCGGCCTATCGCGGGCTGATCACCGATCGCCGGGGTGAGCCTCTTGCGGTCAGCACCCCGGTGATTTCTCTCTGGGCGAACCCCAAGGTCCTCAGAGATAGCGATCGCCTGCCGGAGTTGGCATCAGCCCTTGATTTGAGCACGGCAGAGCTCGAGGACCGCTTGCTGCGCTATAACGGCAAGCAGTTTATGTATCTGCGCCGGCATCTGATTCCCGACAGTGCGCGGGAAGTGCTTGCCCTGAATATTCCCGGCGTGCGCGCCGAGCGGGAGTACCGTCGTTTTTATCCCGCAGGTGAAGTGGCGGCCCAGCTTGTGGGCATGACGAATGTGGATGGCGCTGGCGTCGCGGGTTTGGAGCTGGCCTATGATGACTGGCTTCGCGGACATCCGGGGAAAAAGCGTTACATCAAGGATCTCCACGGCGATGCCGTACGCGACATCGGTGTCATTGATCCCGTGCGTCCCGGTCGCAATCTGCAGCTCTCCATTGATCTGCGTCTCCAGTACCTGCTCCACCGGGAGCTGAATCGTGCAGCGACCGTCACCGGCGCGGAGGCGGGCGTCATCGTGACCATCGACAGTCACACGGGCGAGGTGCTGGCGAGCGCGAGCTATCCCGATTTTAATCCCAATAATCGTAGCACCGTGACCATGAGTCAGACGCGCAATCGCGCCCTCACGGACATCTTTGAGCCGGGTTCGACCATGAAGCCCCTTACGCTGGTAGCCGCTTTGGAGTCGGGCCGCTACGACACGGACACCCTCATCGATACCAGTCCCGGGCGAATTCGCGTCGGGCGCAAGGTGCTTCCCGATCCCCGCAATTACGGTGAAATCACCCTCTCGCGCGTGGTCGAAAAGTCCAGTCAGGTGGGTATTACCAAGATTGCCCTGGACATCGGCCACGAGCCCATCTGGGATGTGTTTAACCGCTTTGGTCTAGGTCAGACGACCGCCACAGGATTTCCCGGCGAGAGCGCAGGCCTCCTTCCCCAGCGTCCGCGCTGGCGCCCCATTGAGCAGGTCACCCTGGCTTTTGGCTATGGTCTGACGGCCACGCCGCTGCAGATCGCCCGGGCCTACGCGGTGTTTGCCAATGGCGGCATGTTGCCGGAGCTCTCCCTTCTTCAGCGGGAGGTTGTTGATGTGCGCGGCGAGCGTGTGGTTGATGCGGATATTGCGGCCAAGGTGCGGGGCGTGCTCCACGAAGTGACAGGATCCCAGGGGACCGCCCGCAAAGCGCGGGTGCCTGGCTACGAGGTAGGCGGAAAAACCGGTACGGTGCACAAGGTCGGTGCCGGTGGCTATCTGGACGATCAATACGTGGCGCTCTTTGTCGGTATGGCGCCCATTGAAGATCCGCGGTTTGTCACGGTCGTTGTGTTGGACCGCCCCAAGGGGGACAACTACGGTGGTGGCTCTGCAGCAGCGCCGGTGTTTGCCCGGGTCGCGGCGGAGACGCTGCGCCTCCTCGGCGTAGCGCCGACGCTCGAAGCCCCCGACACGATGCTCGCCGTCGCCGCCGGAGGTGGTGCATGACGCCGGTGACCGTCAATACCTGCCGCGAACTGCCAGCGCTGCTGATGGGCACCGGGGCTGATTTGGCTGCTGGTCTGCCAAACATCGATATCGCGGGACTGTGTCTGGACAGCCGAAACGTTCAGCCGGGAGAGCTTTTCGTCGCCTTGCGTGGCGGGTCCCACGACGGCCGGGCGTATCTTTCCCAGGCTGCCGCCGCCGGTGCGGTGGCGGCCCTGGTGGAAGACGAATTACCGGGTGAGGAGCCGCCGCTCCCCTGCGTGGTCATCCCCGGTTTGCGCCATAAGCTTTGTGAAATCGCCGGACGCTACTATCGCGATCCCAGTCGCCAGATGCACGTGGCAGCGGTCACGGGCACCAATGGTAAAACCACCGTCAGTCAGTTGTTTGCCCAGCTACTGCGTAGCGCGGGGTATGACTGCGGTGTTATCGGCACCCTGGGGGCATCGCTCACCGCAGGGGTGCAGGACAGCGTCCACACCACCCCCGACTCCATCGCCATGCAGGAAATCCTGGCAAGCTGGGCGGGACAGGCGGTTCCCTTTGTGAGTATGGAGGTGTCGTCCCACGCTTTGGATCAGGGTCGTGTAAACGGGCTGGATATTGACTCCGCCATCTTCACCAATCTCACGAGAGACCATCTTGATTACCACGGCGACATGGAATCCTATGGCGCTGCAAAAGCCCGGCTGTTTGCCTTTGAATCTCTCCGTACGGCCATCCTCAATAGCGATGACCCTTTCAGTGATGTCCTTGCGGGCAGGATGTCCCTGGGCGTAGCGGTGCTTCGCTATGGTCTGAACGATGCATCGGCGGATGTCCGTCTGAGCAATCTCCGCCTCCATAGCGCCGGGATGCAGATGCGTCTCGAGAGTCCCTGGGGTAACGGGACTCTCAACTGTCCCCTTCTGGGTAAGTTCAATGCGGTCAACCTGCTCGCGGCGCTTACCGCTGCGCTCCAGGCTGGGGTTCCCTTCGATGCGGTGATGACGGCCGCAGAAAGTCTGCAGCCGGTACCCGGGCGCATGGAGCCGATTCACAGCGCAGCCGGTCCCCTGGTGGTGGTTGACTACGCCCACACGCCGGATGCCCTGCGCCATGTGCTTATAGCTTTGCGGGAGCAGTGCAAGGGCCGGCTCATTGCGGTCTTTGGCTGTGGCGGCGATCGTGACAAAGGCAAGCGTCCCCTGATGGCGGAGGCGGTCGCCGCGATAGCTGATCGCGCCGTGATCACCAGTGACAATCCCCGCAGCGAGGATCCCCTGGCGATCATTGCCGACATTGAAGCCGCGATGGCGGGGGAGTATCACGTCTGTGCAGATCGCGGCGATGCCATTGCCATGGCCATTGAATCCGCCGCGCCCGAAGACTGCGTCCTCATCGCGGGTAAGGGGCACGAGGACTATCAGATCATCGGTGATCAGCGTTTCACCTTCAGTGACAGCGCCGTGGCTCAGCAGGTTCTGGCGAGGTCTGCCGCATGATGTCCGCGCTTTCTCTGTCAGTCATCGCAGAGCGCCTGGGTGCGCCCTACGAGGGCGCGCCGTTAGCGGTCTCCGGCATCACTATTGATTCCCGTGCCGTCACGCCGGGGGATCTTTTCGTGGCCCTTCCGGGAGAGCGTGTCGACGGCCATAACTACATCGATGCGGCGGTGGCAAACGGAGCCATCGCGGCACTGGTGGAGCATCCCGTGGATGCAGACGTTCCCTGCTTGCGGGTCTCCAGCTGTCTGGCGGCACTGTCAGACATAGGGCGGGCGAGTCGCGACTTCTCCAGGAGCCTGGTGATTGCCATTACCGGCAGCTGCGGAAAAACCACGGTGAAAAACCTCTGCCGCAGCATTTTCACTCAGGCGGGGCCGACGGTGGCCACGGCCGGTAACTACAACAATGAAATTGGCGTGCCGCTGACTCTGGCA
The DNA here is from genome assembly GCF_000153125.2 of Congregibacter litoralis KT71. NCBI lineage: Bacteria > Pseudomonadati > Pseudomonadota > Gammaproteobacteria > Cellvibrionales > Halieaceae > Congregibacter > Congregibacter litoralis. The sequence continues at coordinate 3,303,437 of NZ_CM002299.1, read as the reverse complement.
CGGCTGGATGATGAAACCCGCTTCGCCATCGTTGAGATGGGTGCCACCCGGCGCGGCGACATTGCGCACCTGTGCGCCCTGGCCCGACCCTCGATAACCACGGTGCTGAATGCCATGGAGGCTCACCTCGAGGGCTTTGGCAGCGTCGCCGACGTGGCGGATATCAAAGCGGAAATCTTTGACGGTCTCGGTGCCCAGGGCACGGCTATTTTGAATCTCGACCAGCCCTGGGTGTCCCTGTGGCGTGAGCGTATCGCCCGTGCCGGCGCCGATACCGTGAGCTACTCCCTCGGCGAGGAAGGCGATATTACGGTTGCCGATCTCAGGGATCTCGGCTTGCAAGGCAGTGAGTTCACCTTGCGTGTTCACGGCGAAGAGCAGGCCGTGCGCTTTCCCCTTCCCGGCAGGCACAGCGTGGCCAATGCCCTTGCGGCAGCAGCGCTGGCGACGGCGGCGGGTCTCGATCTCGGGACCATAGTGACGGGGCTCGAACAGGCGGAAGCTGAATCCGGTCGCTTGCGGGCCGAGAGCCTGGGCGAGGATAAAACGCTGATTGATGACAGCTACAACGCCAATCCCGGATCCGTCAGAGCGGCGATAGACCTTCTGGCCGCAACCGCGGGAAACAGCCTGCTGATCCTCGGCGAAATGTTGGAACTGGGCGAGGAGAGCGCCGAGCGACACCGTGAGATGGGAGCGCGCGCCCGGGAGCAGGGCGTGACACGTTTCGTTGGTATTGGCGATGCCCTGAAGCCCGCCGTGGAGACCTTCGGATCGACAGGGCAGTGGTATCCGACGCGGGATGCCCTGACCGCGGCGCTACCGGAACTGCTGGAGCAAAGTGACACGCTCCTGGTAAAGGGTTCGCGGGGCGCGGCCATGGAGTCGGTACTGGTGGCTATTCGTGATACCGCCCGGGAGGCCGGCCTATGCTGATGATCCTGGCAGACTACCTGGCGCAGTTCGAGTCGGCGTTCCGCGTGTTCCAGTATCTGACCTTGCGCGGCATTCTCGCGGCGGGAACCGCCCTGTTGATTTCCCTGCTCGTAGGTCCGGTGATGATCCGTCGTCTCAGCTATTACCAGGTGGGGCAGTCCGTGCGCAGCGATGGTCCCGAGTCCCATCTGGAAAAGTCCGGCACACCGACCATGGGTGGTGCACTGATCCTGGTGGCCATTGCCATCAGTACCTTGCTGTGGGCCGACCTGTCCAATGCCTATGTGTGGGTCGCTCTATTGGTCACCGCGGCTTTCGGCGCTGTGGGTTGGGTGGATGATTACCGCAAAGTTGTGGAGCGCAATCACCGGGGATTGCCGGCGCGATGGAAATATCTCTGGCAGTCCGTGGCCGGCCTCTCCGCCGCCGTCTTTCTGTTTATGACCGCCGACAGCCCCGTAACAACCCAGCTGTTTATTCCCTTTTTCAAGGACATCGCGATTCCCATGGGCGCGGCCTTTGTGGTCCTCGCTTACTTCGTCATCGTCGGTGCCAGTAATGCGGTGAATCTCACTGACGGACTCGACGGTCTGGCGATTCTGCCCACGGTGCTCGTGGGAACGGCCCTGGGTCTCATCGCTTATCTCACGGGTAACGTGAATTTCGCTCAGTATCTGCAAATTCCCTATGTGGCGGGGAGCGGTGAACTGTCGGTGTTCTGCGGCAGCATTGCCGGCGCGGGCCTGGGTTTTCTGTGGTTCAACACCTATCCCGCACAGGTGTTCATGGGTGATGTGGGCGCTCTCGCCCTCGGCGCCGCCCTGGGCACCGTGGCCGTGATTACCCGTCACGAGATTGTGTTTTTCATCATGGGTGGAATTTTTGTGCTGGAGACGGTCTCCGTGATTCTCCAGGTGGCGTCTTTCAAGCTCACGGGTAAGCGCCTTTTCCGCATGGCGCCGATTCATCATCACTACGAATTGAAAGGCTGGCCTGAGCCCCGCGTTATCGTCCGGTTCTGGATTATCACGGTAATGCTGGTGCTGTTCGGTCTTGCCACCTTGAAGCTGCGGTAATGGGAGAGATAGCGAAAGACATGTCGTCTCTTATCAGCAGCACGCGTCGCAAAGTGGTTGTGGGGCTCGGTGTCACCGGTCTGTCCGTGGCCCGCTATCTGGATCGCAGTGGTGAGGAATTCACCGTTGTTGATACCCGGGAGAAGCCCCCGGGTCTGGAAGAGCTTCGCGCTGAAATGCCCGGCGTCCCCGTGATGTTGGGGAGCGACGCGCAGGATGTTTTGAACACAGCGGCGGAACTTATTGTCAGCCCGGGAATCTCGCCCGATGAGCCCTGGCTGCAAGAGGCAGTGAGCGCGGGTGCCAGACTCTGCGGTGATATTGATCTCTTCGTGGCGGCGGCTCAGGCGCCGGTGATTGGAATCACGGGCTCGAATGCCAAGTCCACGGTCACCGAGATGCTGGGAGCGATGGTCCGGGCGGCGGGTTATACCGCGGGCGTTGGCGGCAACCTGGGCGTGCCGGCGCTGGATCTTCTTGATGATCGCAATGAGCTGTATGTGCTGGAGCTCTCAAGCTTTCAGCTGGAGCGCGCGGGCGCCCTGAACCTTCAGGTAGCAACGGTGCTCAACCTGACGCCGGATCACCTGGATCGTCACGGCAGTATGCCGCGCTATCACCAGGCCAAGCATCGAATATTCAATGGCTGTAAGAAGGTGGTCTATAACCTTGATGATCCCCTGACCATTCCTCCCCTGGCGGCGGGCCGGCAGCAGCTGAGCTGGCGTCTGGGCGAACCCGATCTCCAGGGTTTTGGCCTGCGTGACATTGATGGCGAGCCAACCCTGGTACACGGTTTTGAGCCGCTGTTGAAAGCCTCGGAGCTTGCTTTGCCCGGCCGTCACAATCTTGCAAATGCTCTCGCTGCCCTGGCTCTGGGCTCGGCTATTGATCTGCCTCGGGAAGCGATGATGACGGTGCTTCGTGAATTTTCGGGTTTGGCGCATCGCTGCGAGCTGGTGCTCGAGAGCGGTGGTGTGCGTTGGATCAATGACTCCAAGGCGACCAATGTTGGCGCTGCCCTCGCGGCGATCGAAGGTCTGGGTGAGTCCCATCGCCTCATACTCATCGCGGGAGGGCGCGACAAGGGCGCGGATTTTCGGGTGCTGAAGCCCGCGGTCGCTGCCCACTGCGACAAGGTTCTGCTCATCGGGGAGGCTGCGCCGGTGATTGCCGAGGCGCTGGGTGATGCCGGTGATCTTCTGTCCGTCGACACCCTCGAGGCGGCGGTGGCGTCGGCCCGCGCGGTCGCAAAGCCCGGCGACATCGTTTTGTTGTCTCCGGCCTGCGCAAGTTTCGATCAGTTCGAAAGCTATGGCGCCCGCGGTGAGCGCTTCAAGGAATTGGTCATGGCGGAGGGCTCCCTATGACTGCCGCCGCTGCGACGACTCCCCGTGCAACGGTCGCCGCTGATACGGGTCGGTTCCCGGATCTGATGCTTATGGCCATCGCCGTGGCGCTGCTGCTCATCGGTTTGATTGCGATCAGCTCTGCCTCCGTGGGCTATGCCGAGGCGAGCTACAACAACATGTGGCATCACAGTATTCGTCACCTCATTTATCTCGCGTTGGCGCTTATCAGCGGTTTCATCTGTTACCAGGTGCCCGTGGAGTTTTGGTATCGCAGCGGCTGGCTGCTCCTGTTGCTCTCAAGCCTGCTGCTGATTCTGGTGCTGATCCCCGGGGTAGGTCGCAACGTCAACGGCAGTCAGCGCTGGCTGGCTTTGGGCTCCATGACCCTGCAGCCATCGGAGTTGGCGAAGGCGGCGATGATTGTTTATCTCTCAGGCTATCTCCTGCGCCAGGGGAAAACCCTGCAGGAAAGTTGGCAGGGCATCCTGCGGCCACTCATGATTCTTGGGCTGGTCGCCGTATTGTTGTTGGCTGAGCCGGATTTCGGCGCCGTGGTGATCATGTTCGCCACGGCCTTTGGCATGCTGTTCCTGGCGGGTATGCGCCTGACGCACCTCAGCCTGATCATTCTGGCCACCGGTGCTCTGGGCGCCTTACTGATTCAGGCAGCGCCCTACCGCCTGCAACGTCTCATTGCCTATACGGATCCCTGGGCCGATCCTTTCGGCTCAGGCTTTCAGTTGATTCAGTCGCTCATTGCCTTTGGTCGCGGCGAGTGGTTCGGCGTGGGGCTGGGTAACAGTGTGCAAAAGTTGTTTTATCTACCCGAAGCCCATACCGATTTTGTGTTTTCCATCTGGGCGGAAGAGACGGGCTTCGTGGGCGCCTTTGTGCTCATCAGTCTGTTTCTGGCCCTGGTGCTTCGGATCTTTTACCTCGGTCGACAGGCGCAGAAAGACGGACAGCTGTTCTCCGCCTATCTCTGTTTTGGGGTGGCGCTCATGTTCTCAGGGCAAGCCTTTGTCAACATGGGTGTGAGCGCCGGTCTGTTGCCCACCAAAGGCCTGACCCTGCCCTTGATCAGCTATGGCGGCACCAGTCTCATCACCGCCTGTGTGTTGCTCAGCATGGTGCTGCGCGTTGCTCATGAGCGGAACCAGCCAAAAGGAGGGCGCAAACGATGAGCGCTCCTCTGGCGTTGATGCTTGCCGGTGGTACGGGGGGGCATGTCTATCCTGCCCTCGCCGTGGCTATGGACTTGCGTGAACGCGGTTTTCGTCTCGCCTGGATCGGCACCCGCCGAGGCCTTGAGGCGCGGGTGGTACCGGACGCTGACATACAGTTTTTGCCCCTGCCCATGCGAGGGCTGCGAGGCAAGGGTCTGCTCCAGCAGATCCTCGCCGTGGTGCTCCTGGGTGTGTCGTTACTGCAGTCCCTGTGGGTAATGCTGCGCTTCAGACCGGCCCTGGTTGTGGGGATGGGCGGTTATGCCTCGTTCCCCGCTGCCTGCGCCGCCTGGATGACGCGCCGACCTTTGCTCCTGCAGGAGCAAAACGCTGTGCCCGGAAGTGCAAATCGCGCCCTGGCGCGTCTGGCCTCGGCGATTGTGACGGGCTTTCCCGGGGTGCTGACGGAATATCCCGAGGCCGAATATCTGGGCAACCCCGTGCGCAAAGACCTGCTCCCCGTGGCGAAGGATTTTCCATGGATGCCCAATTCCGCTACGCCCCTGCGGGTGCTGGTGCTCGGGGGCAGCCTCGGAGCGCGGCCTCTTAATGATGCGATCCCCGCCGTGGCGGCGGCCCTGGGCGACAAATGCGAATGGCGTCATCAGTGTGGCCCGACGCACAGCGATGCAACGCAGAACAATTACGCGGCGGTCACCAACGCCAAGTGGAAGGTGGAGCCGTACCTTGAGGATATGCCGGAAGCCTACGCCTGGGCGCAGCTGGTGATATGCCGCGCCGGTGCCTTAACCGTTGCCGAGCTTGCGGTCACGGCGCGACCTTCCATCCTCGTTCCCTTGCCCTACGCCATCGATGATCACCAGAGCGCCAATGCCCGATTTCTCGTGGAAGCCGGGGCGGCGGTGCTCCTCCCACAAGCAGAGCTAGCGGCCGCTTTGGAGTCTACGCTGCAAAAACTCCTCGATGATCCCCAGGGTCTGGCGTCTATGTCCCGTGCGGCGGGCTCCTGTGCCCGACCTCATGCTACGGCGGCCATCGCCGATCGTGCGGAGGCCTTGACGCGATGACGACTGACGTTATCCCAGGGTCCTCAGAAATGCGTCGCGTACGCCGCATCCACATGGTGGGTGTGGGCGGCAGCGGTATGAGTGGTATTGCCGAGGTGCTGGTGAATCTGGGTTTCTCCGTGAGCGGCTCCGACCTTATGGAAGGTGCGGTCACGAAGCACCTCGCCAGCATAGGTGTCACCGTCACCATTGGCCACCGTGCAGCCGCCGTGAGCGATGCCGATGTTGTGGTGATTTCCAGCGCCGTGGGCGAGGACAATGACGAGCTGGTCGCCGCCAGGGAGCGGCGGATACCGGTGGTTCGCCGCGCGGAAATGCTCGCGGAACTCATGCGCCATCGCTACGGGATCGCCGTGGCAGGTACGCACGGCAAAACCACAACCACCAGTCTCATCGCCGCCGTGTTCGCCGCTGCGGGCCTGGACCCCACTTTTGTCATCGGGGGCCGCGTGAACAGCACGGGTACCCATGCGCAGTTGGGCGCAGGACGATTTCTCATCGCAGAGGCCGATGAGAGCGATGCGTCGTTCCTGCATCTCCAGCCTATGGTCACCGTGGTCACCAATATCGAAGCGGACCACATGGAAACCTATGGTGGAGATTTTGCGGAGCTTCGCCGCACCTTTGTGGAGTTTCTTCATAATCTGCCCTTCTACGGATTGGCGGTGCTTTGCGTGGACGACCCGGTGCTGGCCGGACTGGATGCGGATCTCGGCCGTCCGATTCTCGGCTATGGCTTCAGCGAACACGCCGATTACCGTATTAGCGATCTGGAGCCCGACGGGCTGTCGACGCGCTTTGTCGTCCGACGCCCTGATGCGCATCCACCTCTTGCCATCAGCCTGAATATGCCGGGGCCCCACAATGTGCTCAACGCCACGGCGGCGGTGGCTGTGGCGACGGACCAGGGGATTGATGACGCCGTGATTCAGAATGCCCTCGCCAACTTCGGCGGGGTGGGCCGGCGCTTCAGCGTATTCGATAAAGTCCGGATTGGCGCTCATGAGGTGACGCTCGTCGACGACTATGGTCACCACCCCACGGAGGTCGCGGCCACCCTGGCATCGGCCCGCCAGGCCTGGCCCGAGCGCCGCGTCGTGATGGTGTATCAACCCCATCGCTTTACGCGCACGCGGGACCTTTATGACGATTTTGTGAGCGTGCTGTCCGAAACGGACTTTCTCGTGCTCCTGGAGGTGTATCCCGCGGGGGAGGAGGTCATCACCGGTGCCGACAGTCGCTCCCTTGCGCGTTCTATTCGCCAACGCGGACAGCTGGACCCGCTGTATGCGGCGAGCGCCCTGGAAGTCCCGGCGCTGCTGGTCGACGTGCTGGAGCCCGGCGATATCGTGGTCACCCAGGGTGCCGGCGACATCGCCAGACTGGCGAACAAGCTGCGCGACGGGCAGGTGTTGCCATGAGCGTCCACAGCCAGGTTTGTGATCTTCGCATCGCTGTACTTTTCGGCGGCACCTCCGGTGAGCGTAAGGTCTCCCTCGCCAGTGCCGATACCGTGCTGACGACCCTGCGCGATGGTGGCTACGAGCCCCTTGCCCTTGATACGGGTGAGCCCCGCTGGTGGGAGCGTCTCGAGGACGCGGATATAGCGTTCAACATCCAGCACGGCGTGGGTGGTGAAGACGGTGTCACCCAGGGGCTTCTGGCAAGCATGGGCGTGGTGGGAACGGGTAGCGATGTGCTCGGATCAGCCCTGGCCATGGATAAGCTGCGCAGTAAGCAGCTGTGGCGATCTCTGGGACTCCCCACGGCGAACTTTGCCATGGTAGATGCTCACACCGATGCCGCCGCACTCCTCTCGGAATGGGGCGCAGCATTCATCAAGCCGAGCGCTGAGGGCTCGAGCCTGGGCATGTCACGTGTTGATTCCGTGGATGGCTTTAAGGCTGCCTGCGAGGCCGCCGCGGTATACGGCGAAGGCATTCTCGCCGAGGAGTTTATTGACGGCCCGGAGTACACCGTTGCCATTCTGGGCGATCGCGCGTTGCCGCCTATCCGCATTGAGGCTAGCCGGGAGTTTTACGATTACGAGGCCAAGTACAAGGGCAATAGTACGCGCTATCACATTCCCTGTGGTCTCAGCGACGGCGAAGAAGAGACGCTCTGCCGTCTTGCTTTGGAGGCCTTTGCGGCCCTGGGCTGCTCCATCTGGGGACGTGTGGATCTCATGCGTAACCGCCGCGGCGAGTTCCAGCTTCTTGAGGTGAATACGGTCCCGGGCATGACGGACCACAGTCTGGTCCCCATGGCAGCCAAAGCGGCAGGTATGTCCCTCCTGGAGCTCCTTGAGGAGATCTTGCTGCTGTCCTGGCAGGCCGGCGCCGCGATCAAGGGGAGGGCAGCCTGATGGCAGCATCACGCAGAAACGCCCGTCGTCGACAGAAGCCCACGATGTCTTCGCGCTGCAAAGCGTTTCTTGCACGCTTGCAAAGCGGCATTGGTGCACTGGTTTCTCTCAGCGCCCTCGTGGTCCTTGGAGTGATTCTCTATCTGGGCATGGAGGCCCTTCGCACGGTCCCCGTCGAGCGCATCGTCGTCACGGGGAAGATCGAAAATTTGCGCCAGGAAGCGCTACGGAATGTCCTCTCCGGTCACCTGGATGATGGGCTTCTGTTTCTCAGCCTCAGGGATCTTCAGGAAACCCTAGAGGAGCTGCCCTGGGTTTACACCGCGCAGCTTCGCCGACGTTTTCCCGATACCCTGGAGGTGAGCGTGGTGGAGCAGCTCCCTATCGCGCGCTGGGGTGATGAGGCTTTTTTGAACCACGAGGCGCGCATTATCGAAGTGACGGACGGTGAGCGCTGGCAGGACCTTCCGGCGATCCGGGGCCCCGAAGGCAGTGAAGGGCGACTCATGAATCACTATCAGCGTCTCCTGGAGCGCCTGCGACCGCTGGAGCTCACGCCGACGGCGCTGAGCGAGGACGATTACGGGCAGCTTTATGTGCGCCTGGATAACGGGCTTGAGCTTCAGCTCGGTGACCATGACTTTTCCCTGCGACTCCAGCGCTTTATGCAGTTGTGGAGGAGCAACCTCAAGGATGCTGACCGCCTGGTGCGGCGCGTCGACATGCGCTACGCCGGCGGTGCCGCTGTGGCCTTTGACCAGACCCCGCAGTTGGCGGGGCTGTCCGAAAACACCCAGGCAGGTAGACAGTAATGGCAGCGGCAAAAGACAGACGAATGATTGTCGGACTGGATATTGGAACGTCCAAGGTAGTGGCGATCGTGGGAGAGGTTCTGGCCGATGGCAGCATCGAAGTCATCGGCATCGGCTCCCATCCGTCGAAAGGCATGAAGAAGGGTGTCGTCGTCAACATCGAATCGACGGTGCAGTCCATTCAGCGGGCCGTCGATGAAGCGGAGCTTATGGCAGGCTGCCAGATTCATTCCGTGTACGTCGGCATCGCGGGATCCCATATCCGCAGCCTCAACTCCCACGGCATCGTGGCCATCAAGGAGCAGGAAGTGGTGGGTCAGGACCTCGAGCGGGTGATTGATGCCGCGCGCGCCGTGGCGATTCCTGCGGACCAGAAGGTTCTCCATGTGCTCCCTCAGGAATACGTGATCGACAGCCAGGAGGGCATTAAAGAGCCCCAGGGTATGTCCGGTGTGCGCCTGGAAGCCAAAGTTCATCTGGTCACCTGCGCCGTGAATGCTGCACAGAACATCGAAAAGTGCATCCGCAAATGTGGCCTGGAGGTCGAGGACATTATTCTCGAGCAACTCGCGTCGTCTTACTCCGTGCTCACAGACGACGAGCGGGAGTTGGGGGTATGCCTGGTGGATATCGGCGGTGGTACCACGGATATCGCGATTTTTACCGAAGGCTCCATCCGGCACACCGGCGTGATTCCCATCGCCGGCGACCAGGTCACCAATGACATCGCCATGGCCCTGCGCACGCCATCGCAGTACGCCGAAGAGATAAAAATCCGCTACGCCTGTGCATTGACGCAGCTCGCGGGCGCGGATCAGACGATCAAGGTGCCCAGCGTGGGCGATCGACCGCCCCGGGATCTGTCACGGCAGTCTCTCGCCGAGGTGGTGGAGCCCCGCTATGACGAACTCTTCACGCTCATTCAGGCCGAGCTCCGTCGCTCCGGCTTCGAGGATCTCATTCCCTCGGGCATCGTGTTGACCGGTGGCACCTCCAAGATGGAGGGGGCTTCGGAGCTTGCCGAGGAGATTTTTCACATGCCCGTACGCGTGGGATATCCGCAGAGTATCGATGGCCTGGCCGATATTGTTCGCAATCCGATTTATTCCACCGCCGTGGGCTTACTCCTGTATGGCAGCCGCCATGCGGGAGAGGTCCACGGTGGTGCGCCCCGCGCCTCGGGGGAGGCGTGGTGGACGCGTCTGTCCCGATGGTTTCGCGACAGTTTTTAACACATAAGTTTTTTTGGGGAAGAAAGGTCACCGTCAGGTGACGTTAACAAAGGGGAAGGAAGCTATGTTTGAACTCGTAGACAACGTACCGCAGAGCGCTGTCATCAAAGTGATCGGTGTCGGCGGCGGTGGTGGTAACGCCGTCAAGCACATGATCAACAATAAGGTGGAAGGCGTTGATTTTATCTGCGCCAACACTGATGCCCAGGCTTTGTCAGATGTGGAATCACCCACGGTGCTGCAGCTGGGCGGTGAGATCACCAAGGGCCTGGGCGCGGGCGCAAATCCGGAGATTGGCCGCGCCGCGGCGGTGGAAGACCGGGAGCGTATTGCCGAGTCCCTGAGGGGCGCTGATATGGTGTTCATCACCGCAGGCATGGGAGGTGGTACCGGCACCGGCGGTGCGCCCGTGGTCGCAGAGATCGCCCGGGAAATGGGAATTCTCACGGTTGCCGTGGTTACCCGACCGTTCACTTTTGAGGGTCGTAAAAGACTTTCTCTCGCAGAGGCAGGTCTTGGGGAACTTCAGCAGCATGTTGACTCTCTAATCACCATACCCAATGAAAAACTGCTGGAGGTTTTGGGAAAAAATACCAGTCTCTTGGATGCCTTCAAAGAAGCCAATGATGTATTGTTGGGCGCGGTTCAGGGTATTGCTGACCTCATTATTCGTCCCGGCATGATCAATGTCGATTTCGCGGACGTGAGGACGGTAATGTCCGAAATGGGTATGGCCATGATGGGCACAGGAAGCTCTCGCGGCGAGAACCGGGCGCGTGAGGCAGCCGAACGCGCTATCAACAGCCCGCTTCTGGACGACATCGATCTGGAAGGTGCCCGCGGGATTCTGGTCAATATTACTGCCGGGCTGGATTTGTCGCTCGGTGAGTTCTCCGAAGTGGGCGATACCATTGAGGAGTTCGCCTCGGAAGAGGCCACCGTTGTTGTCGGGACAGTTATCGATCCCGAACTTAACGACGAATTGAGAGTTACGGTAGTCGCCACGGGGCTCGGCAACGCTGCTTCCCGGGCAAAACTGCAGGTGGTGGAAACACCGCGGGCTGTGTGTGCCGAAGAGCCACAGAGTGAAGCGGATCCCCTGGCTGCGCCCGACTATCGGGATTACGAGAAGCCGCCGGCTCGACGTGCCGCAGCACGGGGAGGTTCGGCAGCCGCCGCAACCGCGGAAAAACTGGGAGATGATTATTTCGATATCCCTGCGTTTCTGCGAAGACAGGCCGACTGATCGCTACGACCGTCATCCTGTCGACCGTGTGACAGGCGCTCCGGCGCCTGGCAGCACCCATCCTGTTCTTCGCAGCTTTTGCGTGGGCGGGCATTGACAAGGAGGTTGTATGATTCGACAGCGGACGTTGCGCAATGCCATTAAGGCAACTGGCGTTGGTTTGCATACCGGTGAAAAGGTATATCTGACGCTGGCGCCTGCGCCCGTGGACAGCGGTATCGTATTTCGCCGTGTTGATCTTGACCCCGTTGTTGAGATTCATGCCAAGGCGTCCAATGTGGGTGATACAACCCTGTCGACGACCTTGATGCATGACGGCCACCGGGTATCCACGGTAGAGCACTTGCTGTCGGCCATGGCCGGTCTGGGCATTGATAATGCTTTTGTTGATGTCAGTGCCAGCGAAGTGCCGATTATGGATGGCAGTGCGGGCCCCTTTGTTTTCCTCATTCAATCTGCGGGAATTGAGGAGCAGCCGGCGGCAAAGAAGTTCATTCGCATCAAGCGTCCCGTGACGGTAAAGGACGGAGACAAGGTAGCCAGCTTTCTTCCCTTTGATGGCTTCAAGGTCTCCTTCACTATCGATTTTGATCATCCGGTCTTTCGTGATCGCAAGGCACATGCGGAGATCGATTTTTCCTCGACCTCCTTTGTGCGTGAAATCAGCCGGGCAAGAACCTTTGGGTTTATGCACGAAATTGAGTATTTGCGCTCCAAGGGACTGGCGCGGGGCGGGAGCGTCGACAACGCCATCGTTGTCGACGAGTACCGGATCCTTAACCAGGACGGCCTTCGCTACGAGGATGAATTCGTCAAGCACAAGGTTCTTGATGCCATTGGTGACGTCTATCTTCTGGGCTACAGCCTCATCGGCGAGTTCCGGGCCCACAAATCGGGCCATGCGCTGAATAACGCGTCCCTGCGCGCGCTGATCGAGCAGACAGACGCTTGGGAGATGGTCACCTTTGATGATCCTGACACCGCACCTATTTCCTACGTAACGGCACCCGCTGCACCGGCTGCTATCTAGCTCGTCCGAAGCGGCGGCGGATGGAAAAAACACCGTGTCTGTGAGACACTTTCACGCCGGTTTTTGCTTCGCTTTTCCCCGTCATGCATTTCCCGGCAAGGCTTGATTTATGGGCGATAAGCCCCATGGATAGCCAACGTACTTTTATTTTCCCGGACGCGTAAGGAAGCGTGGCTTCATGCGCAGCCAGGGCGTTGTCGGGTCCCGGCGTTACTGCCGCACCGACAGACCCGCCGGGAGCCACACACTGATGGACCGCGCAGGCTCAAAGTCTGCCGCGGCGCAATGGTCGAATGATTAATTCAGCTCTGAAAAAAGTTTTTGGCACGCGCAATGATCGCGAGCTCAAGCGCATGCGCAAAGTGGTGCGCCAGATCAACGCTCTGGAAGAGAGCATGGAAGCGCTGGAAGACGAAGCGCTGGCTGCGAAAACCTCCGAGTTTCGCGAGCGTCTGGGTGCCGGGGAGACCCTGGACAAAATTTTGCCCGAGGCCTTTGCCGTAGCCCGGGAAGCGGGTAAGCGTGTGATGGGCATGCGCCATTTTGACGTGCAGCTGGTGGGCGGTATGACGCTCCATGAGGGCCGCATCGCAGAGCAGCGCACCGGTGAAGGTAAAACTCTGGTAGCGACCCTGGCGGCGTACCTCAATGCGCTGGGCGGCAGCGCCGTACATCTCATTACGGTCAACGACTATCTCGCGGGGCGGGACGCCCAGTGGATGTCGCCGCTCTACAACTTTCTGGGGCTCAGCGTTGGCGTGGTCCGCTCCGGTCAGACCCAGGAAGAAAAGCGCGCGGCCTATCAGTCCGATGTGATTTACGGCACCAATAACGAATTCGGCTTTGACTACCTCCGCGACAACATGGCTTTTTCCCTCGAAGACAAGATGCAGGGAGATCTCAGTTTTGCCATTGTCGATGAGGTGGATTCGATTCTCATCGACGAAGCCCGCACCCCGCTGATTATTTCCGGGGCGGCCCAGGACAGCTCGGAGCTTTACAAGCGTATCAACAAGCTGGTCCCTCGACTGCAGCGAGAGGATGAGGGGCAGGACGGGCATTACACCGTCGACGAGAAGCAGCGCCAGGTAGAACTCACGGAAGCGGGCCATGAGTTCGTGGAAGAAATGCTGGTCAAAGAGGGGATGCTGGAAGAAGGCGATAGCCTCTACGCCTCGACGAATCTGTCTCTCCTGCATCATGTACATACGGGGCTTCGCGCGCACGTGATGTTTCACCGTGATGTGGAATACATCGTGCAGGGCGGACAGGTGGTGCTCATCGATGAGCATACGGGACGCACCATGCCCGGCCGCCGACTCTCCGAGGGCCTCCATCAGGCGATCGAAGCCAAGGAAGGGGTCGAGATCCAGAGCGAGAGCCAGACCCTTGCCTCGACAACTTTCCAGAATTACTTCCGCCTCTACGACAAGCTCGCTGGCATGACGGGAACGGCAGACACCGAGGCCTTTGAGTTTCGTCAGATCTATGGTCTGGAAGTGGTGGTCATCCCCACCAACAAGGACATGGTCCGCAAGGACATGAACGACCTGGTCTATCTCACCAGCGAGGAGAAGTTCGACGCCATCGTCGAAGACGTCAAGCACTGCATGGAAATCGGTGCGCCGGCATTGGTGGGTACGGCGTCCGTAGAAACCTCCGAGGAGCTGTCTGCCCGCTTCAAGAAAGCAGGCGTCACGCACAAAGTACTCAACGCAAAGTATCACGAGCAGGAGGCGGAGATTATCGCCCAGGCGGGGCGTCCCGGCGTGGTGACCATTGCCACGAATATGGCAGGACGGGGCACGGATATCGTGCTTGGCGGTAATCTGGAGGCCGAGCTCCGTCAGGCGGGGGATATCACCGAGGAGCAGCGCGCTGCCCTGCAGGCCGACTGGGAGCAGCGCCATGCGGCAGTGCTTGAAGCCGGTGGTCTGCATATTCTGGGAACCGAGCGTCATGAGTCCCGGCGCATTGATAACCAGCTTCGCGGCCGTGCGGGCCGACAGGGGGATCCGGGGGTGTCGCGGTTTTATCTCTCCCTGGAAGACAACCTCATGCGCATCTTTGCTTCGGACCGCGTGAAAAACTTCATGCAGGCCCTGGGCATGGAAAAGGGTGAGGCCATCGAACACCGGATGGTCACCAACGCCATCGAAAAAGCCCAACGAAAGGTCGAGGGGCGAAACTTCGATATTCGTAAGCAGTTACTTGAGTACGATGATGTGGCCAATGACCAGCGTCAGATCATCTATCAGCAGCGCAATGACCTCCTGACGGAATCGGATATTTCCGAGACCATCACGGCGATCCGTCGCGATGTGGTCTATCAGGCCATCGACAGCTTTATACCGCCCATGAGCGTTGAAGAACAGTGGGATGTCGCGGGGCTGGAGCGCCAGCTGGAAGCGGAATTTGCGATTACCCTGCCCGTACAGCAATGGCTCGATGATGACGACAAGCTTCACGAGGAGGCGATTCGAGAGCGCATTCTGGCGGAGATTCAGCAGGCCTACGATAGAAAAGCGGAAGACGTGGGGCCGGACATGCGCCGCATCGAAAAGCAGATCATGCTCCAGGTGCTGGACACGCTCTGGAAAGAGCATCTGGCGACCATGGATCATTTACGCCAGGGTATTCATCTTCGCGCCTACGCCCAGAAGAATCCCAAGCAGGAGTACAAGCGCGAGTCCTTTGAGCTCTTTCAGGAACTGCTTTCCAGTCTGAAGTACGAAGTGGTGAAGTTTCTCAGCCACGTGCAGATACAAAAGAAAAACGAAGCTGAACTCATTGAGCAGCAGCGTCGTCATGAAGCGGAGCAGGCTAAGTTAGCGTTCCAGCACGCCCAGGCGTCGGGTATGGCCCCGGAGCAGCAGGCAGCAGCACCGGGAGCGGCAGCCGAGCAAAAAGACGCAGCCCCGGCACAGCCGATGACTCGCAGCCAACCCAAGGTCGGTCGTAACGATCCCTGCCCCTGTGGAAGCGGGAAGAAGTACAAGCAGTGTCACGGTGCTCTCTGATAGCGCTCCGCTTGCGTTATGAGTGCCACCTCCTCTGAGAGTGAAGGACTAGTGGCCCTTCCTGTGCCGGGCGTCACCGTGAGCGCGGTGGAGGCGGGCATCCGCTACGCCGATCGCCTCGATCTGGTTGCGCTGAAATTTGATCAAGGCACCACTGCGGCTGCGGTGTTCACGCGCAATGCCTTCTGCGCGGCGCCGGTCATCGTCGCTCGGGAGCATCTCGCGGCCTGTGATTCCATGCCGCGCTTGCTGCTGATTAATACGGGGAATGCGAACGCGGGCACCGGTGCGCCGGGCATTGCCGCGGCGCGGCGCAGTTGCGAGGAGGCGGCGACACTTCTCGGTCTGAGCGCTCACGAGGTGCTGCCGTTCTCCACCGGCGTTATCGGCGAAGACCTGCCTCTGGCCCCCCTGGTCTCCGCGCTGCCAACCCTGTTCTCGGCACTCTCGCCCGAGCATTGGCTGCGCGCCGCTCACGGCATCATGACCACCGATACGCGGCCTAAAGCGGGATCCCGGCGGTTTGCTGCGAACGGCCGAGATTATGTGCTTACGGGCATAGCGAAGGGCGCCGGCATGCTGCGTCCGGATATGGCCACGATGCTGGCCTTCCTGACGACGGATGCGCCCATCGCGCCTTCCGTGTTAGATCATTTGCTCCGCCGCGCCGTGGAGATGTCTTTTCACAGAATCACCGTAGACGGCGATACGTCCACCAATGATGCCGTGCTCCTTGCTGCCACCGGCGCTGGTGATGGCGAGGTCTGTGAGGACCCGGAGTCTGAATTGGGGAGGGCGCTCGGCGAAGCACTGGAGGCCCTGTGTCTTGAGCTTGCCCAGGGCCTGGTGCGTGATGGCGAGGGCGCGAGTAAGTTCGTGGAAGTTGATGTGCGCGGTGGAGCCGATGAAAGGGAGTGCCTCGACGTTGCATTCACCATCGCCCACTCGCCCCTGGTAAAAACGGCGCTCTTTGCGGGAGACCCTAACTGGGGGCGTCTTCTGGCCGCCATCGGCAGAGCGGGGCTGAGGGACCTCGATGTCAACGGCGTGCGCATTCTGATTAATGATGCCCTCATCGCGGAGAAGGGATCCAGAGCCACAAGCTACGATGAGTCCGAGGTCGCCGCCTTTATGCAGCAGTCTGATTTACGCGTGATCGTCGAGTTGGGACGGGGGCAGGCGGATGCCAGGGTCTGGACTTCAGATTTTTCCTACGATTACGTAAAGATTAACGCTGAGTACCGCAGTTAATCGCTCATGGCGGAGCAATCAAAACCTACAACACCCGCCCCACCTTCAGCGGAGGAGTCGTCCGCGGTACACGTGGCGGTGGCCGTCATTCGCAACGCCAGGGGTGAGGTGTTGCTGACCCAGCGTCATCCGGACAGTCATCAGGGCGGTTTGTGGGAGTTTCCCGGGGGCAAAATCGAAGCGGATGAGGACCTCGCGGGAGGACTGGCTCGGGAGCTTCAGGAGGAGCTTGGGATCAAGGTGCTCCACCACGAGTCCATGCTGCGTATCGAACATGACTATGGTGACAAGCAGGTTCTGCTGGACGTTCACAGTGTGACGGCGTTTGCCGGACAGCCATCGCCCTGTGAGGGGCAGCCCATGCGTTGGGTGGATCCCTCTGATCTGGGCAACTATGCACTCCCCGAGGCGAATGGACCGATCGTGCGTGCCATTGTCGAGGGTCAGCCCTGAGTTCGAGGTGTTACGTGCTAAGCACTGGGTGCCAGGTGCCAGGTGCCAGGTGCTAAGAGCTGAGCTCTGCGGGCTCAGCATCCCCGGAATTCAGCGCGTGTTTGCCAACGCCATAAGTTTTTCGTGAAGAGACTCGACCTGGGGATCCAGGTCGTCCAGGTCGCCACTATTGTCGATCACAGTATCGGCGGCGGCCAGACGATCTTCCCGAGTCATCTGCGCGTCCATAATGGAGCGCACAAGCGCTTCACTATTGTTGTCCCGCGCGGTGGTGCGGGCGATCTGCACCGATTCAGGAACATCCACGACCACGACATGCTCAACAAACTCCCGCTGGGATCCCTCGAGTAAGAGGGGAGAGCTCAGGACCGCATAGGGCGAAGTGGCATGGGCAAGCTGGGCCGCGATGCTCTCCCCGATAAGCGGGTGCGTGAGCGCCTCAAGCCACTCCCGCTCCCCGGGTTTGGAAAAGACGATTTCTCGCAGGGCTGCCCGATTCAGGGTGCCGTCCTTTTGAAGAATGCCATCGCCATAGTGTTGCGCTATTTTTGCCAACGCCGGACTGCCTGCCTGAACGACTTCTCGGGCGACGATGTCTGCATCCACGATGTCCACGCCTCGAAGAAGCAGGCGCTCCGTGACCGCACTTTTTCCGCTGCCAATACCGCCTGTGATGCCAACCCGGAAAGGCTCCCTCACGGACCACCATCCAGAAACAGGGTGGACAGGGCGCTTCCCCAGAGGAGGCTGATCCATCCGGCGGTGGCGAGGTAGGGACCGAAAGGCAGGGGCTGAGAACGGTCCTTTCCCTGCGCGGCGATAATCAGTATGCCGAGGACGGCCCCCACAGCCGATGACAGCAAAATGATGATGGGTAGGCTTTGCCAGCCCAGCCACGCACCCAGGGCGGCGAGCAGCTTAAAGTCGCCATAGCCCATGCCTTCCTTGCCTGTGGCGAGTTTAAAGAGCCAATAAATCGACCATAACAGCAGATAGCCGCCCGCAGCCCCCAGGATCGCGTCCACGGGAGACACGGGGCCTAGAAATACGTTGAACAAAAGCCCTGCCCAGAGCAGCGGCAGTGTCAGATCATCGGGAAGCAACTGTGTATCAATATCAATGACGGCGAGGGCAATAAGCGTCCAGGTGAGCAGCAGATAGGCGATCAGGGACAGTTCAACGCCAATGTGAAAGGCCACGGTGAGGGAAGCCACCGCCGTTGCCAGTTCCACAGCGGGGTATCGCCAGCTGATGGCGGTGGCGCAGCTTGAGCAGCGACCACGCAAGGCCAGAAAACTGATCACGGGAATGTTCTCCCAGGGCTTTATAGCGTGCTGACAATGAGGGCAGTGCGAACCGGGAAATGAAAGGGAGAGTTTTTCGTCGGCGACCGCCCCACTGTCCTCGAGGTCCAGCAAGGCGTGACAATCGGACCGCCACTCCCTTTGCATCATTTCCGGAAGACGGAGAATCACCACGTTGAGGAAACTGCCCACGATCAATCCCAGGGCGCCAACGAACAGATAAAAGTACAGCGGATACTCGCGCAGGAACTCACTGAGCAGTGGGGATTCAGTCATTTTGCTGTGTAGTGGTGGCTTTGCTGCTGTGCGACTGTGATCAGATCACGGAACCCAGCATGAAGATGGGCAGGTACATGGCGATCATCAAACCACCTACAAGCACCCCCAGGACGGACATGATCATGGGTTCCATGAGCGAACTCAGACTGTCCACGGCGTTGTCCACCGCCTCTTCGTAATGCGTGGCAACTTTGTCCAGCATCTCGTCCAATTGGCCTGACTCTTCACCGATGGAAATCATCTGTAGCAGCATGTTCGGGAACAATCCCGTGCTTTTGACAGAGTTATACAAGGTAGAGCCCGTGGTGACGTCATCGCGGATCTGCAAAATAGCCGCGCTGTACACCGCGTTACCCGCAGCGCCGGCGGTGGACTCGAGGGCGTCTACCAGAGGTACCCCCGCGTTAAAGGTGGTCGCCAGGGTGCGAGAGAAACGTGCAACCACCGAATCGTGCACAATGTCGCCGAAGATGGGCAGCTTGAGCATGATCCGATCAATGGCGTCACTGAATTTTTGTGAGCGAAGACGCGCCTCTTTGAAGGCGTAGACGCTCGCAACGATGGCGATAACAATGATGAACCACCAGGCCTGCATAAAGTCCGAGAGACCCAGGACCATGAGAGTGAACGCGGGCAGGTCAGCACCAAAGCTCGAAAACGTCTCCGCAAACTGCGGCACTACCTTCACGAGCAGAATCCCCGACACCACGAGGGCAACCACGATGACGGCCGTGGGGTAGGTGAGGGCCTTCTTGATTTTGGCTTTGAGCTGCTCGGTTTTTTCTTTGTAGGTGGCTACGCGGTCCAGCATCGTCTCCAGCGTACCCGCAGACTCACCAGCTCCGACCAGAGAGCAGAAGAGCTCGTCAAAATGACGGGGATGCTTGGATAGGGACAGGGCGAGGCCACCGCCCGCGGATACGTCGTTTTTGATACCACCTACAAGCTCTTTCATGGATGGGTTTTCGAGGCCATCACCGACGATGTCAAAACTCTGCACCAGGGGAACACCGGCCTTCATCATGGTGGCCATCTGGCGCGTAAAGATCGCAATATCAGCCGGTTTTATGGGCTTTTTTCTGGCGCTGAAAAGGGGCTTTGGCTTGCGACGGACTGAGCGAGGATTGATGCCTTTTTGCCGGAGCTGGGCACGTGCCATCGCCTGTGACGGAGCGTTGATCTCACCCTTGGTCTGGCGTCCGTTCTTGTCGGTGCCGCTCCAAGTAAACAGTTCGCTGGTAGCCGTCGTCGCCATGATCTTTGACTTATCTCCCGTTGCTCGCAAACAGCCTGAACAGGTCAGGCTGCATATCAGTCAATCGTAACGCGGTTTACTTCCTCAAGACTAATCAGTCCTTCGGCACATTTTCGCAGAGCAGAGGTGCGAAGATCCGCAAAACCATGGGCCCGGGCCTGGCGGGAAATCTCCAGGGAGTTCCCGTCCTCCATGATGGTGTTTGCAATCTCAGGCGTTATTCGCACCACCTCGTAGATACCTACGCGCCCCTTGTAGCCGTCCTTGCAGGCATCGCATCCCACGGCTTTCATGATCGTCGCATTGGCCAGCATCTCATCGGTGAAACCCTCTTCTACCAGAGTGTCCCGGGGAATCTCTGCGGGTGCCGAACACTCCTTGCAGAGACGGCGGCCCAGGCGCTGAGCGATGATAAGGCTGACGGAGGTTGCCACGTTGAACGCGGGGACGCCCATGTTCAGGAGTCGACTGATCGTTTCGGCAGCACTGTTGGTGTGGAGAGTGGAGAGCACCAGGTGACCTGTTTGCGCTGCTTTGATAGCGATTTCAGCCGTCTCGAGGTCGCGGATCTCTCCCACCATGATGATGTCGGGATCCTGCCGCAAAAATGAGCGCAGGGCCTCGGCAAAGTTCAGACCCACTTTTGCATTAACGTGAACCTGGTTGATACCCGACAGATTAATCTCCACGGGATCCTCCGCGGTGGAGATATTGCGCTCGGGCTCATTGAGGATGTTGAGGCCCGTATACAGGGAAACGGTTTTACCGGAACCCGTGGGCCCGGTTACCAGAATCATTCCCTGAGGCTGCTTCAGGGCTTTCATGAACATGTCTTTCTGATCCGGATCGTAGCCCAGGGCGTCGATGCCCATCTGAGCGCTCGTGGGATCAAGGATCCGCAGTACGATTTTTTCGCCGAATAACGTCGGCAAGGTGTTGACGCGAAAATCGATGGAGCGGTTTTTCGACAGCTTCATCTGGATGCGACCATCCTGGGGCATGCGGCGTTCGGAAATATCCATCTGGGACATAACCTTCAAACGGGCCGAGAGACGCGGTGCCAGGTTACGCGGCGGTCGCACGACTTCTCTCAACACGCCGTCGGTGCGAAAGCGCACGCGGTAGTCTTTCTCATAAGGTTCGAAGTGGATATCCGAGGCACCCTGCTTGATGGCGTCCACGAGTACCTTGTTCACGAAGCGAACGATGGGGGTTTCGTCGACGCTGCTGCCCTCATCGCCGTCATCGGCAGTGGGATCGTCGATGGCACCGATATCGATATCATCGAATTCATCGGATTCGAGATCATCGAGACCCCCGCCGATGTCATCCTGCGCATCGCTCCATTCCGCGATCGCTTTTTGCAGGCTTCTTTCATCGACGAGGATGGCTTCGGTGTTGAGGCCCGTGTGAAATTTGATTTCATCCAGTGCCGCAAGATTCGTGGGATCAGAAACCGCGATAAACAGGCGTTTGCCACGGCTGTACAGGGGAAGGGCGTGGTGTTTGGTGACCAGCTCCGGCTCTACGACGCCTTGGGGCAGAAACTGTGAATCAAAGGCACTAATGTCAAAACGGGCCGCGCCAAATTCCTGGGATGCCAGTTCCGCGAGCTTGTGGCTGTCGATTTTTACCTCGTCAACGAGGTAGCGAACAAAAGGGATGCGCTCGTTGGCTGCCGCTGCCTGGGCCTTGGACGCCTGCTCGGCGTCAAGGAGGCCCTCGATCACGAGGCGTCCCGCCAGGCCCGAGGGTTTACCGCTGGCTCGTTCGTTCATGCGTAGCTGCCCTTGAATAACGCTCAGAGTATAGCCTCAGGGCAACGCAGGCTGAAGTACCCTGATAAAGATTGATTGAGGTGATTTGTGCTCGGTTCCCGCTTTCGGACGTACTGCGCTGGTGCTTAAGACTACGCGTCGGCTCATGAGCTGACAAAAATTGTCAGTTAGTGCAGGGTTTGGTAACTAGCTTAGTGGCTTGTAGGTGATGAATGATGGGAGGTGGCTGATGATGACTTTTAGTAAGCATATGTTTTTATTGGTTTTTACTGCTTTGCGAGGAACTCTGGCCCACAATGTGCAAACGTTTACAGGCGGCACCAAATTTTTAGGCCTTTCGGCTGTCAACAATCTGGAGAGTGAACATGAAAAAGATCCAAAACACGCGTCAGCAGGGTTTTACGCTGATCGAATTGATGATCGTAATCGCGATCGTGGGTATTCTGGCGGCTATCGCATTGCCTGCGTATCAGGACTATACCGTTCGCGCACGTATGTCTGAGCCCCTCGCCCGCTTGGCAGAAGCTAAAACGACTATTGCTGAGTTTTATGCGGCGAACGGGACCATGCCTACCGCGGCGCAATCGGGTATTAACAGCGTAGAAACTCAAATAGTGAACTCTATTGTTTACGACGGCAATAGCATCATCGAAGCAATCGTAAAGCAAAGCGTTATGCCTGGTGCGACCGGCAACCTGGCGTTCGAACTTGTCGCTGTAACGAATGCAGCTACTCGCACTATTCAATGGACATGTCGCCCCGGTACCGTAACTTCTCCGGTATTGAATAATCATCTGCCGGCCAACTGCCGCGGGTAATCTGTCTTCTTAACAAAGCGGTAAAGTGGAACCGGGCCGATCTCATCGGCTCGGTTTTTTTTGCTTTCTTATTTGCCTTTTTACTTTTTTCCACCGTGTCGTCTACTGCATAAGCAGGCTTAAATGCTGACAAATGGTCGTAATACCAGTATCTTTTTGCTACTCAGTGTTTTTATTCTTGCGGCTGTCAGTGCCTCCTATCTGCCGGCTTTATCGGGTCCGTGGTTGTTCGACGATACCCCGAATCTTCTCGAAAACAGAGCGCTAAAAGAGTTTCATTGGACCCGGTTTGACGATCTTCGCGACGTGGCTGTCAGTGGTCGCGCCGGTCCCCTGGGACGCCCGATTTCGCTCTTGAGTTTTCTGGGACAGCGCTACCAAGACCAGATTCTGAGTTCCTACGCAGTAAAAGCTGTCAATTTGGGGATTCACTTTCTCATAGCGATTATTCTTGGGTACCTGGCGCTCAAGATATTCGCGGCCTGGGGCTTCTCCGAAAGGCAAGCTAAAGTCGCTGCGCTACTGACAGCTGCCCTGTGGTGCGCTGCGCCCCTGCATGTTTCAACGGTAATGTATGCGGTACAGCGGATGAGTCAACTGAGTGCGCTGTGGGTCCTGCTGGGGTTGGCGGTATATGTCCGCTGTCGCGAGCGCTGGGTCGAACAGATGCCAGGTTTGGAACATGTGCTTGCGATGCTCCTTTGGCTGATGCTCTGCCTCGTTCTGGGACTCTACAGTAAAGAGAACGCAGTAATGCTTTTGCCACTGCTCGTTCTCCTTGAGGTGAGTGTATTTGGATGCGTTGTTGCGGGGAGCCAGCGACGGGGCTTGCAGCGTGTGGGTGTGGGTGCTGCGTGCTTATGCCTGATGGCCCCATGGATTCTCTATTTCCTGGAGCCTGCATGGCTGACGGAGTCCTACGCTCGAAGAAATTTTTCTCTCGAAGATCGCGTCGCTGTGCAGGTGCCATTGCTCTGGAAGTACCTGCAGTGGACGCTTTTGCCCGACCTTCGATCCCTGGTGTTTCTCCAGGATGGGCAGTGGACACTTCTCGAAAACTCCTGGGGCCCCTTGATTGCCGCTGCTGCCTGGCTGCTCGCGATGACTCTGGCCATCGCACTCAGGAGCCGTGAGCTCATTTTTGCATTGAGCTTTTTTCTATTGGCGCACAGCATTGAGTCAACGGTACTGGCCCTGGAAGTGTCCTACGAGCACAGAAATTATTTACCCTCGGCTGGTTTGCTTCTTGGTTTCGTTGCAGTAGCTTTCAGCTTGGGCAAGCGCTTTGAGAGAGAGCGACTAACGCTCGCAATCATGGTGCTTCTGCTTGGTCTGTCACTGGTAACACTGACACTTCGCTCGCAGATTTGGTCGTCGAGTGAAAGCATCTATGAACACGCCTATCGCTATTCGCCAGAATCCCCGCGGTCAAAATTTCTTTACGCTGCTGCTCTTCTTGATACCAGCAGTGTTGACGACTCAGGCACTGACGCTGTTTTGCTGAAGCAAGCGCGACTGGTAGAAGCCCGGGAGCGGCTCAAGGAGCTTGCCCAGGCTGATGTGCCAGATATTGCAGCACTCGCTCTCTTGATGAGGATTGATAGCTCTATATTTCCACAACTAGCGGGTCGCGAGCCGTGGGCGAAGTTAATGATCCGGGCGCTTGCTATGACACAGCTTCAGGCCGAGGACTATGCGGCCCTCAGCTTTCTCACCGACTGCCTGCTGGATGGTTCCTGCACGATGAGTGCAGACGAGCGGGCGAGTCTGCTGGATTCTTTCCATAAGGACACGGGAAAGCCTGCATTCATGGCGGGCCTCCGAGCCCGATTGACCGGTGGCGGGCCGGAGTATGTGCAAGGGATTTACGAAAAGTTAGCTGAGGGGGAGGCTCCGGCACCTATTGTTTACGCAAGATTGATTGAGATTTACAGCGAGGCCGGAGAGCGCGGAAAATCAATCGATGCCATGCGACAGCTATTGAGCATTGACGAGCGCCGCACGTTCCTTAAGCCCATGATCCGAGCTATCGAATAGTGGCAGTGTTGCGGTTTGGCTAGGCTTCTGTCGCTTCTGTCGCTTTTGCTCATCGCCGGCCTGGCGAGTTGGGCCTATGCTCCGGGCATCGAGGGGCCCGCTCTGCTCGACGATCGGTCCAATATACCGGTGATCAATCCCGACACCCTGGACACCACAGAAACGTTATCCATCGTATTTGGGAACACTTCAGGCCCCCTTGGGCGCCCGGTGGCAATGGCGTCCTTTGTTGCAGAGGCAGCGATTCTAGGCGCAGGTTCAGCCACCGGGAAGACAGTTAATCTTGGAATTCACCTTGTAAATACCGTCCTCGTCTATCTTCTGGCGCTTGCTATATTTTCAAAGTTTGAGCCAACGTCGTCTCGCGTCTGCGCGCTCCTTGTCGCGATGGTCTGGTGCTGGGCACCACTACAGCTGTCCACGGTGCTCTACCACGTGCAACGCATGACGCTTTTGTCCAGCTCCTTCATGCTCTTAACACTGTTGTTTACCCTGCGGTGGAGACGGTCCTTTGATACTGAATCGAGGATGCATGTATTTTGGTCTGCTGCCGCTTTGGTCACCGCAATCCTGGCGCTTTTTGCGAAAGAGAATGCGGCAACGCTAGTGCTGATAGTGCCGAGCCTGCTGGCACTTTATCCCGTAACCCCGGGGCGGCCCCGGGGCTGCGCGGTGCGTGTGGCGGCTGCCAGAATCTTTGTTGTTCTATCGGCTGCCGCGATCTGTGTTGTGGCGGCTAAATGGTCCTGGATTGTGGCGGGCTATGAGGTCCGGGACTTCACTGTCACAGAGCGGGTGCTTAGCCAGCCGCGAATCCTGTTTGATTATATTGCTCAATTTTTTGTTCCAGACACGGGGCGTATGGGTTTGATCCATGATGATCTTGCCTTATCGAGTGGCTTATTCAGTCCGCCTTCAACCGTGCTGAGCATTTTATTTTTCTCAGCTTTACTGGCTTTGAGCTTTTGGAGAAGGCAAAAGGTCCTTGGGGCACAGGTGCTAATGTGCGCGGCAGTTTTCCTCCTGGGCCATTCCGTAGAATCATCGGTGATAGCGCTTGAGCCGTATTTTGAACATCGGAACTATTTCCCGAGCCTGGGGCTTGCCCTTGCGCTGGGGTTTGGGGCTGGAGCATTCCTGAAGAAAGCCCCCGCAGTAAAAGTTCCCTTGCTAATCTGGGTGTTGATCTACGGCGGGTGGTTGTTGGTAGAGACCGGAGCACAGGCACGCATATGGTCCAAGCTCGAAATGATTGCCTTGCACGAGGTGAACGGGCATCCCGAGTCGCCACGAGCGAACCGGGCCATGGCCCTTTTGCAGGCGAAACATGCAGATCTTGAGCTGGCAATGAAATACGCTGACAGGGCGTACCCAGAAGGCGAGCCAGGTTATCATTTGAACAGAGCCGTTTACGTATTGGCCCTTTCCTGTGTTTCAGGCCAGCCTCTTGACGAGTATGATTTTTCATCCCTAAAGAACTTCTCGGGTCTGAAAGACCGAGCTGCACGGGAGGCAATGCAGTTGCTTATCGAGGGGGTTCACGATAAAAGTTGTGATCGTGCCGCCGTACTCGAGCTTGCCGACCGGCTTTATGTCCTGGCTGCGAGCACGGCATTAAACAATGATTTTGAACCACTCCTATCGACCCTGGCTGTTCTGGAAAATGCACTGGAGCGTTACGGAAGAGCCTTGTGGTATACACAGGAGGCTTTGTCTCATTCCCCGGAGGACGTTCAGCTCATGCTGATGAAATTACACTTCTGTCTGGCAACACGGGCGGAAGACGCTTGTGAGGGAACGAGGCGAAAATTGCTGACACTTGAGAAGGATGGGCGACTCAGCGTTGAGCAGAGTGAGATGCTGGCGCTTTATCGCACAGGAGAATAGTTTTTTGTTAAGCGTGTCTATCGTTATCCCGGCGCGAAATGAAGCCAGTACGATTGCTGTGGTAACAAAGCAGCTGATTTCCTTACGGCCGGACTTTGAGCTCATCGTAATCGACGACGGCTCCACCGATGGTACGGGCGAAGTCGCCGCCGATGCCGGCGCTACCGTGATCACACAGCCCTACAGTAAGGGGAATGGTGCCGCCATCAAGCGGGGTGCCCGGGCGGCGACCGGAGATATCCTGGTTTTTATGGATGCTGACGGCCAGCACGCGCCGGCGGACGTTGAACGACTGCTTTTCAAGTTCGATGAGGGGTTTGATCTGGTGGTGGGTGCGCGATCGGGGCTTGGTTCTCAGGCGAGCGTTGCACGCTGGGGTGCCAATAGTTTCTACAATCGTTTTGCCAGTTGGATGGTAGGGCAGCCCATTGACGATCTTACTTCAGGCTTTCGCGCGGTAGATCGTCGCAAGTTTTTGAGCTTTCTCTACTTGCTACCCAACGGATTCAGCTACCCCACTACATCAACTATGGCGTTCTACCGGGCGGGCTACTCCGTAGGATTTCTCCCCATCAAGGTGGCCAAGAGACAGGGCAAGGGACACATCAACCTGCTGCGTGACGGCCTCCGGTTTCTGTTGATCATTTTCAAGGTGGGGACCTTGTACTCCCCTCTCAAAGTGTATTTCCCGTTTTCAGTTTTGACCGCCGGATTAGGTGGGGTTAACTACGTTGCCACAGCCATGGTGAGTGACTCCTGGCGTTTTACCAATATGACCGCGCTACTCATCTCCTCGGGTGTGATCATTTTTCTTCTCGGTCTGCTGTCCGAGCAGTTAACCAACCTGCAGTACAAAGATGTCAGTGTTGACGAGGACTGACTCGTCACCCTAAAGAGGTAGGGTGCGATCCCCTTGAGGCGTCTAACATACGCGCCGTTTCCATATCCTTACGGAGAGCATCAGCATGCTTATTGGGGTCCCCAAAGAAATCAAGAATCATGAATACCGGATTGGACTCACACCCGCAGGGGTCAGTGAACTGGTGCATGCCGGGCATGAGGTTCTTATCGAGACCTGTGGAGGCGCATCCATCGGTTTTGATGACGCCCAGTACGAGGCGGCGGGGGCGCGCATAGGTGCCGACGCAGAATCTGTTTTCGCCCAGGCCGAAATGATCGTGAAGGTAAAAGAACCCCAGCCTGATGAGTGTCGCATGATCAGGCCGGGTCAGCTTCTGTTTACCTACCTTCACTTAGCGCCGGATCCAGAACAGACGCGTTTGTTAGTAGAGTCCGGGGCCAGCGCCATTGCCTATGAAACTGTGACCAGTGCTCAAGGGGGCCTTCCGCTGTTGGCGCCCATGAGCGAAGTGGCCGGGCGAATGGCGATTCAGGCGGGCTGTCACAGCCTCGAAAAAGCGCAGGGCGGTAGCGGCACATTGCTTGGAGGCGTACCGGGTGTTGAGCCAGCACGGGTTTTAGTCATCGGTGGTGGGGTGGTGGGAGTCAACGCCGCGCGCATGGCCATGGGCTTGGGCGCCGACGTCACCATCGTGGATCGCTCCATCACACGCCTGAAGGAACTGGATACACTGTTCGAAGGCCGAATGAAAACGCTCTACTCCACCCGTGATGCCCTCGAGCGCCATGCTCTGGAGGCGGATCTTGTTGTGGGTGCGGTGCTCGTTCCCGGTGCCGCTGCACCCAAGTTGATTTCAGCAGAACTGGTGTCCAGGATGAAGCCGGGTTCGGTGATGGTCGACGTCGCTATTGATCAAGGGGGGTGCTTTGAAACAAGTCGGCCCACCACGCATCAGAACCCCTGTTACATTGTTGACGACGTTGTGCACTACTGCGTCGCCAACATGCCAGGAGGCGTTGCGCGAACCTCTACGCTGGCATTGACCAACGCAACGCTTCCGTACGTTCTGTCACTGGCATCAAAAGGCCTTAAGAAAGCGCTGGAAGATGATCGCTATTTACGTGACGGATTAAACGTGCACAACGGGAAAGTGACCTATCAGGCGGTGTCCGAGGCCCTGGGTTATGAGTATTTGCCGCCTATGCAGGCGCTGGCTGATTTGTAGTCGGTGTGAGGCAGCTACGCCTGAATAGCGCGTAGTTGCCTCGGGTTGCTCGGCAATGGCAGCCTACCTAGGCTGCCGCCTTCGCCTCCCGGCGCCGCGCATGGAGCACGGGCTCTGTGTAACCGCTGGGCTGCTCCGTACCGAGAAACACCAGATCGCAGGCAGCTTGAAAGGCCACGCTATCGTCGAAGTTTGGTGCCATGGGCTGGTACAGCGGGTCGCTGGCATTCTGTTTGTCGACCACGGCTGCCATACGCTCCAGGGTTTCCCGAACCTGGCTCTCGCTGCAAACGCCATGGGTGAGCCAGTTGGCGATATGCTGCGATGAGATGCGCAGCGTTGCCCGGTCTTCCATCAAGCCCACGTTGTGAATATCCGGCACCTTGGAGCAGCCTACTCCCTGATCAATCCAGCGAACCACATAGCCGAGGATGCCCTGGGCGTTGTTGTCCAGCTCGCGCTGAATGTCCTCGGAGCTCATATTCGCCGCTCCGCGCAGGGGGATAGCGAGAATGTCGTCAATGGATGCGGGTTCCCGTTCCTTGAGCCGGGACTGCACGGCGGCGACATCCACATCGTGATAATGGGTGACGTGAAGGGTTGCCGCGGTGGGAGAGGGCACCCAGGCGGTGCTCGCGCCAGCTTTGGGATGACCGATCTTCGCATCCAACATCGCGGCCATCAGGTCGGGCATTGCCCACATACCCTTGCCGATCTGGGCGCGGCCCAGAAGCCCGCAGGCGAGGCCGGCGTCGACATTGTGGTCCTCATAGGCGCTGATCCAGGCCTCTGACTTCATGTCTCCCTTGGGCGTCATGGCAGCGGCTGCCATGCTGGTGTGAATTTCGTCGCCCGTGCGATCAAGGAAGCCCGTGTTAATGAATACCACGCGCTCCTTTGCCCGACATATGCACTCTTCAAGGTTGATCGTCGTGCGCCGTTCCTCGTCCATGATGCCCAGCTTGAGCGTGTTCCTGGACATGCCCAGCGCATCTTCGACGCGGGAAAACAGATCCACGGTGAAGCTGACTTCATCGGGGCCGTGCATTTTGGGTTTTACGATGTAGACGCTACCGCAACGGGAATTGCGAATCTCTCCCTCGCCTTTTAAATCGTGGAGGGCGATGGCCGCGGTGAACATGGCATCCATGATGCCTTCGGGGATTTCGTTGCCCTCACTGTCAAGAATCGCTTCGTTGGTCATGAGATGACCGACGTTGCGCACGAACATCAGGCTGCGGCCAGGCAGCACCAGATCACTGCCATCGAGGGCGGTGTAGTGACGGTCCGGGTTGAGCTTGCGGGTCTGGCTCTGCCCCCCCTTGGTAAACTGCTCGCTCAAGTCGCCGCGCATCAAGCCCAGCCAGTTGCCGTAAACGATGGCTTTGTCCTCGGCGTCCACCGCGGCAACGGAGTCCTCGCAATCCTGAATGGTACTGATTGCTGACTCCATGAGCAGATCCTTGACCCCCGCTTTGTCTTCCGCACCGATGGAACTTGAGGGATCGATCTGTATTTCGAGGTGGAGGCCATTGTGCTTGAGCAGTACGGCCTCGGGCGCGTCAGCGGAGCCCCGGTAGCCGCAAAGCTGTGCCCCATCGGCCAGAGTGGTTTTTTCACGCTCGTTGCCAATTTCGACGTCAAGGGCACCGTCGGTGATCAGATACCGCAAAGCCTCATGGTGACTGCCGGACTCAAGGGGGAAGTGTTTGTCGAGGAAGTCACGGGCCCAGGCGATGACCTTCGCACCGCGTACGGGGTTGTAGCCTCCCCCGCGCTCGGCCCCGTCTTCCTCAGAAATCACATCGGTGCCGTAGAGTGCATCGTAGAGGCTGCCCCAGCGAGCATTGGCTGCATTCAGGGCGTAGCGTGCGTTCATGACGGGAACGACCAGTTGAGGGCCGGCGATAGTAGCCACCTCCGGGTCAACGTTTTCCGTGCTTATGGAAAACGGCGCGGGCGCAGGGAGGAGATATCCAATATCCTGTAAAAATGCTTTGTAGGCGGCCCGGTCGTAATCAGGCCCGGGGTGCTGACGGTGCCAGGCATCGATTTGCTCCTGCATGCGTTCGCGAATGGTAAGCAACTCCAGGTTCCGCGGCCGCAGTTCCTCGATGATGCGAGCGAGGCTCGCCCAAAAGTCATCGGCATTGATATCAACACCCGGGCAGATTTGCTCCTCCAGCAGTGTTGCGATAACCGGTGCTACTTGTAAGCCTGCTCGTGAAACGCGATTTGTCATGGCCTAAACTCCTTGCTCCTATCGTGCAAACGCACGATCGCGACTGTAAAGGGGCGATATTAATCTCTGGGCCATAATTTCCAAAGTCGATGGCTTTGATCGCCGTCATTTATCCAATGAATGCCTGTGTCAGGCGGATTTATCCGAAGCCACTTTATCCGCAGCAATTTTGTCCGTAGAAACAATGTGACGCGCCGTTTCAACGATGAGTTTGCGCAGCCAGCGGTTCCCGGGATTGTGCTGAAGCAGAGGGCTCCAGGCCATTTTGAGCTCCAGGGGCGGGATTTCCATGGGCGGGTCCCGACGTACCAGGCGCGGGTTGTCCCGCTTCAGCAGCGCCGCGCGGGTGGGCAGCGTGACAATCAGGTCGTTGTGCTCTGCCAGGGTCATCGCAGCCTGGTAGTGACGGGTAAACACTCGAATCTGGCGCTTTTTACCGAGACGGTTGAGGGCAGCGTCTACCCAGCCAAGACGCTGCACATCATCGGGGTTGACGCCTACGCCTACTCCCATGCCGGTTTTGCTGACCCAGACGTGATCGGACTCGAGATATTTCTCCAGGGTGAAGTCATCGAGGATCGGGTGGTGGGTACTGAGGAGGCAGGAGAAGCTGTCGTCCCACAGGGGGATCTGATGGAAAGACTGGGGCATGGAATCAAAGCGATTGATCACCATGTCGACTTTGCCTCGCTCGACGTCGAGGAAACTGACGTCTGAGGGCGTCATTATATCCAGGGTTATACCCGGCGCCTCGTGGCGGAGCTTGCCCAGCACCTGAGGAAACAAGGTGGATTCTGCGTAATCACTGGCCATGATTCTGAACACGCCCTGGGCTTCCTCCGGATGAAAAGCAGAGCGGGGCTGCACGGCCTGATCAATACGCGACAGGGCATCCCGCACCAGCGGTTCGAGCTCCAGGGCCCGCTCCGTGGGAGTCATGCCCTCGGAAGTCCGCACGAGCAGGGGGTCGTCAAACAGGGTGCGCAGGCGCCGTAAGCCGTTACTCATGGCAGGCTGTGACAGATTGAGCTGCTGAGCGGCCTGGGTCACATTTCGCTCGCGAAGCAGAGCGTCGAGATAGACCAGCAGGTTAAGGTCGATGCGATGGAGATTCATGCGGGCAACCGGGAGCTGTACAAGCGTCACAGTATCGCGATGATGCCGCCTTTCTGCCAAGCCTTTATACTTGGGTCTCCCGGCGCGCTGTCCGCGCCCATCCATTACT
This sequence comes from Congregibacter litoralis KT71, assembly GCF_000153125.2. NCBI lineage: Bacteria > Pseudomonadati > Pseudomonadota > Gammaproteobacteria > Cellvibrionales > Halieaceae > Congregibacter > Congregibacter litoralis. The sequence continues at coordinate 3,271,498 of NZ_CM002299.1, read as the reverse complement.
CGGGAATATTTAGAGGCTTTTCTGCTATGTATCGTGCCCCCCTGGAAGACATGCGATTTGTGATTGATGAAGTCCTGCGCGTTGGCGAAACCCTGGGCAGCCTGCCCCGTTTTGAGGAACTGGGCGTGGGAGAAGAGCTCACAGCCGCGCTTCTGGATGAGGGGGGAAAGCTTGCCGGGGAGGTCCTCGGTCCGCTCCGTCGGGTGGGAGACATGAATCCCGCCCGCTGTGAAGATCAAAAGGTGCATATTTCTCCCGGCTATGCCGAGGCCCTGCAACAGTTGGCCCAGGGTGGCTGGTTTGGCATCTCCGCCGACGCGGAGTTTGGGGGGCAGGGCCTGCCGGAGCTCTATGGCACGGCGGCATCAGAAATGTGGAACGGTGCCGATATGGCCTTTGCCCTGGCACCGTTTTTGAGTAGCGGCGCAGCGCTGGCTATCGCATCCCATGCCAGCGATGAGCTCAAGGCCATCTACCTTGAAAAACTTCATACCGGTGAGTGGACGGGCACCATGAACCTCACGGAATCCGGCGCTGGATCAGATCTTGGTGTTATGAAAACCCGTGCGGTTCCCAATGGCGATCACTATCTTATTTCCGGACAGAAAATCTATATCACCTGGGGTGACCACGACGCCGTCGATAACATCGTGCATCTCGTGCTCGCCAAGCTTCCTGATGCGCCCGAGGGCTCCAGCGGGATATCACTGTTTTTGGTGCCCAAGTTTCTGGTGAATGCCGATGGCAGCCTGGGGGAGCGCAACGATGTGTATCCCGTATCGACGGAACACAAACTTGGCATCCATGGCAGCCCCACCTGTGTCATGGCCTTCGGCGATGATGGCGGTGCCGTCGGCTATCTCGTGGGCGAGGAGAACCGCGGGCTTACCTGCATGTTCACCATGATGAACGAGGCGCGTCTAAAAGTGGGACTGCAGGGTCTGGGCGCCTCCGAGGGCGCCTATCAACAGGCTCTGGCTTACGCAAAGGAGCGTGTGCAGGGAGGCGTGCCCATCATCGAGCATCCCGATGTCAAACGTATGCTTCTGACCATGAAGGCGCTTAATGAAGCGATGCGGGCCCTTGCCTACAGCGAAGCCGTCACCATGGATCTGGCGCATTACGGGCCGGAGTCCGACCGCGTCGCATCGCAGGCGCGTATCGACCTTATGATCCCCGTTATTAAGGGTTGGATGACCGAGGTGGGTGTGGAGCTGACGTCCCTGGGGGTGCAGGTGCACGGTGGCATGGGATATGTCGAGGAGACCGGCGCAGCCCAGTACCTTCGCGATGTGCGGATTACCCCCATTTACGAGGGTACCAACGGTATTCAGGCGGCAGATCTTGTGGGTCGTAAGCTGGGTCGGGATGGTGGTACCGCCATGGGCATTGTTATCGAGGAAATTCGTGCCGATGCCAGGACTTACATTGATGCCGGGGGTGAGCTTGCTATCGTTGGCAAGGCGCTGGAGAGCGCGGCGGCACTGCACGCCAGCTCCACGGAAGCGATTTTGCAGATGCTTGCTCACACTCCCGAAGCGGCGAGGGCGGCAGCCTTCGATTATATGATGCAGACCGGCTACCTGTTCGGGGGCTGGCAGCTGGCCCGGGGCGCTTTTGTTGCCCAGGCCGCTCTGACGGCGGGAGACGACAATGATTTCTATGCCCGCAAGGTCGCCACGGCGACGTTCTATGCGCAAAGCATTCTGCCGCGCTGTGAGGGGTATGCCGGGGCCGTCGCGAATGCCGGTGGTGCATTGCAGGATTACCCCGTGGGGTGGCTCTGATGGCAGACAGCTTCAGTACGCCGGATCTCGCGGACAGCGCTCCCGACGCGCGAGCACTCATTCACGCCTGGCGGGATTTTGGGGGCGTGGACAACTTCACGGGTGTGGCGGTGACGGTCAAGTGTTTTGAGGACAACTCCCTGGTGAAGGAACTGGTGCAACAGCCGGGAGAGGGCCGGGTGATGGTGGTGGATGGGGGCTGCTCGTTACGACGCGCCCTCCTGGGTGATCAGCTGGCCGCGAAGGCCGTGGAAAACGGTTGGTCTGGTTTAGTGATCGCAGGGGCTGTTCGCGATGTTGAGATTCTCGCGACCCTTGCTCTGGGCGTGAAAGCCCTGGGAGCCTGCCCCCAGAAAACCGATAAGCGGGGTGAGGGGCAGCGTGATCTGCCCATCGATATCGGTGGTACCACGGTGCGAAGTGGGGACTACGTTTACGCGGATCGCAATGGTGTGCTCGTCAGCGCCGAGGCTTTGCTGCCCCTCTGATAGCTCCTGCGCCTGCCTCCTGCGCCTTTTCAGGGCCGACCGCCGGGGGCCGGGTTCAGGAAAGCCGCATCGATAAATCCAGAGGCTCGCAGCCTTTGGTCAGGGCACCGATAGAAATAAAGTCCACGCCGGTTTGCGCGATGGCAGCAAGGGTCTCCAGGGTTACGTTTCCCGAGGCTTCAAGCTCCGCTCTGCCGTCGTTAAGCCGCACCGCTTCGCGCATCGCGTCGAGATCAAAGTTATCCAGCATGACGCGCTCGCACTCCGCATCGATGGCTTGAACCAACTCGTCCATGCTTTCCACCTCTACTTCAACGGGTTTCCCGGGCGCATTTTCCCTCGCTCGCATGACCGCCGCAGGAATACCGCCACAGGCAAGGATGTGATTTTCCTTGATAAGAAAGGCATCGAAAAGACCCACGCGGTGGTTGTGGCATCCGCCGCAGCGCACGGCGTATTTTTGCGCCGCCCGGAGTCCCGGGAGCGTTTTGCGCGTATCCAGGAGGCGAACGCCCGTACCTTCCACACGCTGGGCATATTCCCGACACCGGGTCGCCGTGCCCGACAGGGTCTGAAGAAAATTGAGGGCCGTGCGTTCTGCCGTCAGGAGGCCGCGGGCAGGCCCCCGCAGCTGGAGCAGGGTCTGGCCTGCTCTTAGACTATCACCGTCGGAGGTGTTCCACTGGAGCATGATACGGTCATCAACCTGCTCAAAAACCCTGTTAACCCACTGTTGGCCACAGAGCACTCCCTCATCGCGGGTGACAATGGTGGCCTCAGCCATGCTGTCAGCAGGTAGCAGCTCCGCCGTGATGTCTCCGTCGCCGATATCCTCGGCAAGAGCGGCCTGAACATTCGCATCGACAATGTCGTCGGGGACACGGTGAAGATTTAAGGTCATGAAAGCTACCGGTTCAGTGGCACAGCAGAAGAAGGGCCATGGTAGCAGTGAGGGGTCCGTATCCGAAACTGTCAGGACGCTTGCCGTTGACGGGTTTGATGCACACAATGCGCCCTATGTCCCAATCCAAAGCGTGGAATGGCTGGCTCGAAGGGGCCCGCCACTGCCCTTCGCCCAACTGCAATGTCCGACCCGCGCCCTGGGCGCCGGATATGCTGGTGGTGCACAATATCTCCCTGCCTCCCGGCCGTTTTGGCGGTGATGATGTGGAGGCGCTGTTTTGCAACACTCTGGATTGCTCCCGGGATCCGTCGTTTGATGAATTGCGGGGGCTGGAAGTCTCCGCACATTTTTTTATCAATCGCGAGGGTGCCCTGACCCAGTTTGTCTCCTGTCACGATCGGGCGTGGCACGCCGGCGTATCGACCTGGGGGAGCAGGGTAAACTGCAACGACTTTAGCATTGGCATAGAGCTGGAAGGTACGGATTATCAGGCCTATGAAGATATGCAGTATGCAATGCTCAGCTCTCTCATAGGAGAGCTTCGCTGTCGGATGCCGTCCCTGGCGCGGGGACCCATCGTCGGGCACAGCGATATTGCTCCGGGCAGAAAGACGGACCCGGGGGAGGCTTTTGACTGGAACCGCCTGAGGCAAGGCCTCCGTTCCGGGTCTCATACCATCGTTCACACACAAAGGGATTCTTAGCGCGATGACCTTTCTTGCCATGATCATTGCCCTGTCCCTCCATCAGGTCATCCAGCCTGATAGTTTTCTTCAGCGGGATACCTGGCTGCTGCAGTGGAATCGCTGGGCCACGGGCCGCATTGTCAGCCCGGCGGTGCGGGTCGCGATCACTCTTATAGCCGTCACCCTGGTTGTAGTCTGGGCGTTGGCGACCATCGATGACTGGCTCTTTGGTTTGCTGGAACTCCTGGCCACGGCGGGACTGTTTGTGTGGAGCCTGGGGCGAGCGGATTTTCATACCGCTCTGGAGCGCTTTGAGGCTCGCGCCGCCACGGATCCGCTGGCCGCTACCGCTGCCCTGGAGGCCTTGTGGGCGCCAATCCATGAGCCCGAATCTCATGAACCCGGACCCATGGAGCGCTTGGTTTACAGCGGCTATGCCCGTTGGTTTGCTCCGCTGTTCTATTTTGCCCTCGGGGGAGTGCTTGCGGCGGTGTTGTATCGCGTTGTCTCGGTTCTTGCGGAGAGAGAACAGCCGCCATCGGCATACACGCAGCTATTGCGCTGGGCTGACTGGGCTCCCTCGCGCGTTCTGGGTCTGACCTTTGCCTTGACTGGCGATTTCATGGCGGTGAGCAAACGCGCACCACTCAAACATTTCGCGGACGCTACACCCGCATCCCAGCTCCTTCAGGAGTTGGCAGGCGTGGCCTGCAATCACGGCGAGAGCGCGCGGGAACTCGGAAATATTCTTTACCGCAGCGCGGGTCTCTGGCTGGTGTTTTTGTCGGTGGTGCTCATCTTCGGCTGATCCTTGATGCTTTCTTCCTGACGCTTGGCTGCTATGCTCAGGATTATCGGCATCGTTAGCGGAGGGGCCTGTGAGCAATTCTGAAGACGGGGGAAGCACCCGCTCCATCGACAGTAGTGACACTGGCTTCACTCACACCGGAGGGCATCGGCAGGCGCCGTTGGAGTTGTATGCGGTCCTTGCTTTTCATCCGGACACGTCGCGCATCGGGGCGATTTTTCGTGCGTCTCCTCACGAAAAAGTCATCAGCTTTGGCCGTCATTCGCCGACGTTTCAGCCTTCCCGCCCGGGGGAACCGCCGGATGCGTGTAATGGCTCCCTCGAGAGCGCTGATGCCTTGGTAGCCGTGAATGTTGCCGAAAGCACTGTCGGGAGTACCCACGAAAGTACGGGCGAAGGTCTTGGTGAGCGAGTCGTCAGTCGCAAGGCCTTCAGCCTGATGCGGGACGGGGAGTGCTGGCGGCTGCTCCGTCATGAGGGGAGTTCCCGCTTGCGCATCAACGGGCAGGAACTGCGGGACGAAGCGACGCTTTCTGAAGATCAGTTGATGTCCGGTGTGGTTTTGACCCTTGCGCAGCGCATCGTCCTGCATCTCCGATTACGGGGACACGTTGCTCCATCCGACGGCATGGGGGAACTTGTAGCCCTGCGCGGCGTGAGCGCCGCCATGGCGGCGTTGCGTGAAAGCGCCCTGGCCGCCGCCAAGAGCCGCGACGATGTATTGCTCATCGGACCCACGGGGAGTGGTAAAGAACGCATTGCCAGAGCTATCCACGCTCTTGCCTGTTCATCGGGGGAGCCCTGGGTTGCCGTCAATATGGCTGCGCTGCCGACGGAAATTGCCAGCGCCGCGCTCTTCGGCGCGCGAAAGGGCGCCTACACGGGCGCCGACAGCCACCGGCGGGGTTTCTTCCAGGAAGCGGACGGCGGCACGCTGTTTCTTGACGAGGTGGGTGATACGCCACCTGCTTTGCAACCGATGCTCTTGCGGGCGCTGCAGGAGCGGGAAATCCAGGTGGTCGGCGGAAACCCCCAGCGTGTTGATCTGCGCGTAATCGCCGCCATGGAGCAGGATCCCGATCACTTGCGGGATAGCTTTCGCCCCGCGCTGCGTTACCGCCTCGGCGCCCTGGAGATACGCCTTCCCGCTCTGGCCGAGCGAGCCGAAGATGTCGCTCTCCTCGCAGCGGATTTTTTTCGTGCTCGCGCCCGGGAGGCGGACGATACCTGGGATGTATATCGCGGAAACGCCGGCCCGGGCGCCTGGGCGCGGCTCTTTGAGGAATTTTTGCTCTACCCCTGGCCGGGAAATATTCGTGAGTGTCAGCACATCGTGGCCCAGATCAGCAATGTGTCCCACGACGGCCTGCAGGTGCCCGCCACCATTCGTGCGCGGTGGCGGCGATCTTCCGGTGACGCAAGGCCCTCCGAGGCCCAGTCTCAAAGTCGAAAGTCCCAGATTAATGAACCTTCTCCGAAACGCCTCGCCGATGTCTCCGATGAGGTCTTTGCCGAGGCCTGGAAGAAGGCACGCTACGAGGTTGCCACCATCGCGCGAGACCTCGGTGTTTCCAGGCCGGCGATCTATCGGCGTCTAAAAACCCTCCGGGACTGCCGGCTGGCCGCGGATGTCCCTCTGGGAGAATTGCTGTCTGCCCTCGATGCCTGCCGTGGAGACCTTCGCAGCACGGCGGAGCGCCTGGCCGTGTCCCGCCAGGGACTCCAGACACGCCTGCGGGCCAGTGGTGTAGCTCCGGCGAACTTCACGGAAATATTTGAGGATCAGGACTCCCCCTAAGCCGTGATCCGGGGGCTTTCACAGTATCGACTGCTTTGCAGGCTCGGCCAGGGTGGTCAGGGTGATGTCTACCTGGCTTTTGATACCCGTCTAAAACGCCGGGTCTGTATCAAGCTTTATCATCTTTCCGGGTCCCTGAGTGCCCGGCGGCGCGCCGTTCGCGAGGCCCGCCATCTCATGGAGGTCGAAAGTCCCCAGACCGTTACTATTTACGACGTGGTGAGTGTCGGGTCGCAACTCGCCCTGGTCATGCAATACGTCCAGGGTGGGACCCTCAAGGCGTTGCTGGCTACGGTCCCCCGTCTCAGTCCTGCGAATGCCCTCGCGATCATTACCGATCTCGCAGCCGCCCTGGCGGGCCTGCGTCGCTCGAAGCTGGTTCATGGCGATCTAAAGTCGGCAAATGTACTCATTGATGGGCGGGGGCGGGCTGTCTTATCGGACTTTGGCGCATCGATTTTCGCAGGCGAGCGCTGGTCGGTTTTCAGCTATGAGTCCCTTTCTCCCGAGCAATCCCGCGGGGAGCCGGCAGCACTGACCAGCGACTTTTTTGCCCTGGGTCTCCTCCTTTATCGCATGCTTTATGGGCAGCATCCTTTTTATGACGGTGAGACTCTGGATATGCAGCGGCTCCGTGCGGGCCTGAAACATGTGCCCGATCTGCCGGACGCGCCAGGCACCGCCGAAGGGGCCCTCAAAGCATTGCTACTGCGTCTCCTCGCCGCAAATCCCGGGGATCGTCCCCAGGGGACCTTTGCGCTAAGAGAGAGCTTACGGGAGCTGCGCAGCCTCCTCCCGGCGCCCAGCCTTACCGAGCTGCCCGTGCATGCTTTGTCTAAAGATCTTTCTGAGAGCCCGGGGAATCTCCGCCTGCCTCGCAAGCTCCTGCGCCCACCGATCTCGGAGCGCTTTAAAGCCTGGCTTGCCTACTGTTGGTATCGGGGCAGCTGGGGAGCGCGGGGTCTGCTTATAGGTGCTGCTGTTTTGCCCGCACTGCTATTGACACTTCTCTGGCTCGCGCCCGGGCCCTGCGTAGCCGTCGCTGTGCCGCAAATTAATGTGGGTCCCGATGGGCGCAGAGTGAATGCGGGTGAAGGGGAGCTGCATGTGCTTCTCACAGCTCTCCTCAAGCAGGCTGGTGGAGGCGCCGTGGTGCTGGGCGCCGGGGAGAGTAACGATAGCCGCTATACCCTCAGCAAGGCGGGTGCGCACAATCAATGTATCGCCACCCGGCAGCTGTATCTGCAGCTCGACTGCGATCGAGGGCGCTGCCTCATGCAGCTTGAGGGGCGAAGAGACGGTACAGCCAGGGAGAGGCAGCTGTCCCTGCCGCAGACAGCGTCCCCCATAGAGTTAAAAACGGCTCTGGCCCAGCTTCTTGATGAGCAGCGGGATTTTCTTTTGTTTTAACGCAGCCTACCGTTTTACCGCAGCCTGATGTATCAACGTAGCGCGTTTACCAGGGCGTGATTGATAGGCAGCTCCAGCCCCAGCGGCTCTGCGCGGCGCAGAAGCTCGCCGTTAAGGTAGGCGATCTCCGTAGGGCGGCCGGCGATAACATCCTGCAGCATGGACGAGCGATTCAGCGCGGTCTGTCGGCAGATTTCTACGGCGGTGTCCAATAATGCCGGGTCACCCGACCATAGGCCCAACGCCCTCAATGCGGGCTCGCTTTCTCTGCACAGTGCGACCAGATCCGGCCCGGGCGTATCACCCTGCAAGAGCTCGCCATTGTGGCAGCGCAGTTGTGCGGTGAGGGGGTTGATGACGCAGTTGATGGAAAACTTCTCGGCGATGGCGCGCGCGATATCCCCTTCCCATCGCCATTCCTCAAGGGGCTCGAGGCTGTCGCAGAACCAGTGGGGCGCTTCAGTGGAGCCATCGGCTGCGCCCATGCGGATACGCCCCAGGGAGGCGATGTGCACGCGATTTTGTGCATCCCGGTAGGCCCCCGCAGTGCTGATTGCCCGGTAGAGCATTCGACCTGACAGGCCTCCCCTCATTGCCTCTTCAAACCCGAGGCCATTAGCGGTGCAGGCAATAATGGCCCCGGGGGATAAATAGGGTAATGCCAGATTCAGCGCATCGAGCAATTGCCCGGCTTTGGTGGTCAGGAGCAAGTGCTCAATGCTGCCCCTTTTAAGACTATGCAGGGGTTCCGCCACCAGGGCTGTCTCTACCTCCCCGTCGACAACAACCCGCTCCTCCACATCCTGGTGATGGTGAAGGAGGCTGTAGGAACGCTGATGCAGATGCATGCGGTAAGCGACAAAACTGCCTATCGCACCGGCGCCCAGAATGTGCCAGTGCGTCACAACAAAGCATCCCCATGGGAATGCGTCGCGAGGCGATCAAGCGACGCCTGGGTCTCGGGGCCATGGGCAGCGTTGGCGCTATACCAACAGGCCTCTACGCAGGCGTAGAGCAGGCTCTGGGCCGCAAAGCGTTGTTTTTCTTCGTCCATGGGTTCGCGCTGGAGGTAGGCCTTCAAAAGTGCCCGGGCATTGTTGCTGGTCATCTGCGACGCGCATACCGCAAGATCAAAAAAGGGATCACCGCTTGCTGCATACTCCCAATCCAGAGCGAAAAGATGGCCCCGGCTGCGAAGACGGTTAGCCCCGAGTAGATCGTTGTGACACATTTTGAGGTCTGAACTCTCATGGTCCTCAAGAAACTTCACGGCGCGGTCGATCGCTTCTGCGCCGTGCTGTAACAAGGTTTCCAGAGCGGTGTCACCTGCGGCGTCTTTACGGCAGCGACGAAAAGCGTCGGGCGAGTGCAGCACCTCCCCTTGAAGGGGGAGGGCATGGATTTTTCCGAAGAGTTTCGCGATCTCTTCGGGGGATTCGGCATCGCTATCGTCTGGCTCGAGGTACTCCATGATCGTAATGCCCCGGCGGGGGTCGCAGTAACGCACCTCGGGTGCGATGCCCGCTCCAGCCGCCTCACTGTGAACGCTGGCTTCCAATGTTCTTTGTTCGCTGGTGCGCAGAGCGTTCCTGGCGATACGGGCGACCCAAACTTGCCTTGGGCTCTCGAGAATCTGGAGATAGTGGTTACAGCCGCCGGCAAGCACCGCGCCGGGCGTGGGTGGAGCGGCCAACTCCGGTGCCCAGACGGCAAAGTTTCCGCACAAATCGTCAATCAACTGCGCTGTTGAAGACGCAGGCTCTGTCGCCACTGCTTCCATCCGATAAATGCCAGCGCTGTGTAGACCGTGTAGAGTGCTGATGATGCCAGTAATCCGGCATTGAGATATAGCCCGGCGGTTAAAGCATCGATGACTATCCAGTAGATCCAGGCCTCCAGTTTCTTCTGCGCGACCATCCAGGTGGCCAGTACTCCGGCCCAGCTGCTGGCCGTATCAACGATAGCCTGAAGATCTGTCAGGGTCTGGCGCAGGAGCAGGGTAACAAGCGTGAGCAGGCAGAGGCATGCGAGCATCATGCCGTGGTAGCCCCAGGGGGCCCGGTGGACCGGGGTGGTGCTGCTGTCCCGTCCCCAGCGCCACCAGCCCAGGGCCGCCATCGCGATGTAGAAGACCTGAAGAAGCCCCTGCATGGGGAGTCCCGCCTGCCAGAAGATCCCCATGAAAATTGCCGATGCCATGGCGCCCGCTATCCAGCAGCTGCGCTTCTCTTTGATGGCGAGGAGCAGATACGTCAGCCCCAGGACAACGGCAAGTGCTTCGAGGGTCTCGTTCAAAGGCGCAGCTCCACGCTGAGGCCCATTTGGCGGGGATCGCCAAACTGGCGATAGGCTTCAGTGACGTAGCCTTTGCGTGGGTCATTACCAAAACTGCCAAAGCCCCGGATAAAGTAGTCCTCGTCGAGAAGGTTGCGCCCCCAAAGCGCGATCTCCCAGTTATCCCGCTGGTAGGCGAGACGCAGGTGCAACAGGCTGTAGGCGTCGGACTTTTCGTCGTGCCTGTCAGAGAAGTAGAAGCTGTCGCGACCCTCCCACTGAAGATCTGCCTGCCAGTGCATGGTCGGGCGCCAAAGGACACCGGCGGCAAACTGATAGCTTGGGGCGTGAGCCTGCTCGCGATCCTCGAGATCACGGCCGTCAGCATTGATGTATTCGTCAAAACGCGCCCGGAGTAAGCCGGTGTTCAGATACAGCTCTACGCTGTTGCTGACGGCGCCTCGAAGCTCCCACTCAAGGCCGAGGTTGTAGCCCGCCGCCGCGTTGTCCGTGAAGTCCACGAAGGCGGTGCTGCCATCCTCCCGGGGTATGACTCTCGAGCCACGTACCTGCTGATCCCGGCGGTCCATGTAAAACAGGGTGGCGGCGCTTTGCAGACGGCCCTCAAAAAACTCGCCTTTGTGACCAATCTCCAGGTTGTAAAGTAATTCCTCGTCGAAGAACTGTAAGTCCCGAAGGCTATCAGGAGACTGGAGTTGGTCCTCGGGAAAAGCCAGGATGCCGGCATTCACTCCCCCGGCCCGATAGCCACGGGACAGCGATAGATACACCATGCCCAGACTCTCCCGCTCATACTGCAGGGACAGCTTGCCACCCCAGAGATCGTTATCCGGATCGGCCTCGACAGCGTTGGAGTCGTCGTAGCTCATGGAGCGGCTCGCCAGACGCAAGCCACCGCTGAGGGTCCAGCGTTCTGTCACTGCCAGATCCAGCTGTCCGTAGGCTGCGCGGGTTTCCGCCGTGAAGCGGCTGCGGAAATCCTCCGCCAGATAGGTGTATTCCCGGCGCAGGGATTCGTCATCATTCAGGGCGTAGAGCCCCGCGGTCCAGCTCAGATCCCCCGCGCCCGTGCTCAGGGCGTCCGCCGAAGACAGGCGCAGCTGCACACTGTAGCTGTCGCGTTCCCGCAGGTAGCGGTCAAAGGAGGAGTAGTATTCAAGCTCCGGGGCGATGCCGACAAAACTCCAGTCCTCGTCATAGCTGTAATCCGTGTCCGTTGCTGCTGCCGAGGCCATGAGCTCCGTGAGCACCCGGTCCCCGGACCAGCGGTGGTGAAGCCCCAGGGCATCACTCTGCTGGCGATCGTTGCCGGGCATGTCCGAGAGCGTCGTGCGGGTGTTGTCGAGGGAGAAGGCATCGTAGCCGTTGTCGATATCCACGTGGCTCAGGGTGATGTCCAGGCTTTGCCGGTCGCTGGGCAGCCATTGGAGGCGACCCCGGTACACGCCTTCATTGCGGTCATTGGTGTCACTGCGATTCAGGAAGCTGTTATCGATAAACCCGTCACTGCGGTGTTCAAAGGCAGCGAGACGAAAGAGCAGGCTGTCCCCTGCAAGGGGCCCCGTGACGCTTACTCCCAGTTCTCGCCGGCCGTAGTCGCCCACGGTGGATTGCAAACGCGCGGAAAACTCCGATTCCGGGGCTGCGCTGCGCATGTTGATCAGTCCCGCGAGGGCATTGGCGCCGTGGAGGGTGCCCTGAGGGCCGCGGAGAACTTCCACCTGCTCGATATCGAAGAGCGTCGCGCCGCTACCGAGACCACTGAAGTCGATGCCGTCGATGAGCAATCCCACGGAGGGATTCAAAGGGTCTACGAACTGGCTCCGTTCACCCACGCCGCGTATCTGATAGAAGCGCGCCCGGGAGGTCCCCCCCGACAGGTTCACATTGGGAGCGAGGATCAGAAGGTTCTCCAGGTGAATGGCATTCCGCTCCTTGATCTGTTCGGCGCCCACGACGCTGCTGCTTGACGGTTGCAGGAGCCAGGGGGTGTTGCGAAGCTCCGCGGTCACCACAATCTCCTCCAGCGCAGTCCGCGTAACCCCGTCTCCGGAGGCGCCAGTCTGCGCCTGGGCGGTGATGCCTGCTCCGAGCAATAGAGTAGTAATCACAGCCGCCGACGCTCGGGCGATCTGCCCCGAAGTTTTGTTGTAGAGAAGAGTGGTAGTTCGTTTCATGATAATTCCCTCGGGCGAGGGAAGAGCGACTCGGCAGCGATCACACAGGCCGGGCAGCAACCATCCCTACGCCGGTATTGCCCGGATCAGGTTCAAAGGGTTCGCCCCGCGCTTCATCATTGTTTTTAGGCAGTGATGAGGCTTTGGCGTCTCAGGCTTTTAGCCACCCCTCGGTTTGCGGTTCGGAGTATAGTGGCACTACACTGAAACGGCAAAGCAGGTAAGCGAAGCTGCACCGCCAGGGAGAGCGATTTGGGCCACCAGAAGAGGGCGCAAAAGTGAGCAAAAACGCCGCGGGCAAGGGCAAGGACAAGGACAAGGGCAAGAGCGGGGGCAAGGGCGCAGAAACAGCAGCTGATGTGAGCGCTGCTCTCAGCGCCGGTGTTCGCGAAGCCGAAGTCACCAATATCGAAATGACGGTCCTTCCTGCGCATGCAGACGACAGTAGTGAGCGGGTGCAACTCCTTCATGTGCATGTGCTTCGGCAGCTGCGTCAGGCGCAGCGGAACCTCCTGGCGGTAAAAAGTCTGTCGTCCCTGGTGAAATACCTTCTGGAAGATTTCCCCCAGGGCTTTGCCTCGCCGCAGGCCGAATTACGCCTTCACGATCCCGAAGAGCAGATTGCCCGCCTCCTGCCCATACGCAAGATGTTCGGAAGCTCTCTGGCACTCAAGTCCGACAACTACGCCCTGTATCAGCTGTATCCCGATGTGCCTGACACGGCGTTGATCGATCTCGATGACCGGCGCATGTTCAGCATTTTGTCCGGGTCCACGAGCGCCGCGGGGGCAGTGATGATGCCCCTCTTTGACGGAGACCGCCTCGTAGGGAGCTACCACCTGGCGCTCACAGAGAAAATGACCGCCTATGGCGAGCAGGAGCGTGAGCTCTTCGCCATGCTGGGGCAGCTGGTTGCCGCCGCGCTTTTGCGCGTGGTGGAGTTTCAGCGGGTAGATCAGCTGACGCTCCTCAATCCCGTTACGGAGGTGGGCAATCTGCGTGCCTTTCGACGGGACATGTTGCGCGAAATCTACTGGGCGCGACGGGTTAATCACCCCATGACTCTCCTGTACATTTCCCTGGACGAGCTGGCGGACATCTGCAAAAACTATGGCGAGGTCGCCTGCCACTTTGTCCAGCGACGCGTTTCGCAGCGCCTCTGTTCCGAGCTTCGGGCCACGGATTACATCGCCCATATCTCCGCGACGCACTTCGCGGTTCTTCTTCCCGCCTGCAACGAACCCCACGCCCACGATATCGGTGAGCGAATGCGTCAGGACATCGACGAGTTTGCCATTGATGACGGTCGCGGCGCGGTGCTTCATGTCGCTCTAAGTATTGGTCTCGTCTGTTGGGAGCCCTCGCGACATCCCGTGGAATCCAGCGAGCGCCTGGCGACACAAATGGAGTCGGAGGCAGAAGGGGCGATGCAGAAGGCTGAGCGCGCTGGCGGCAATCGAATTTCCGTGGCCAGGCTCGGCCTGTTGATGCTCTAGCGATGGACGGTTTACGTCAGTTACTGGCGAACAACGAGGACTGGGCAAGGCGGGTCAGTGCGGACAATCCGGAATTTTTCCCTGAGCTGGCGAGCCAGCAGTCGCCGCGCTATCTCTGGATTGGCTGCTCGGATAGCCGCGTGCCGGCAAATGAGATCGTGGGGCTGAAGCCCGGCGAGGTTTTTGTCCATAGAAACGTCGGTAATGTGGTTGCCCATGGTGACTTAAACTGCCTGTCCGTGCTGCAATACGCCGTGGATATTCTTCAGGTTTCCCATGTAGTCGTCGTGGGCCATTACGGCTGTGGGGGAGTTGCTGCGGTACTGGATCCCAAACCCCGGGGTCTTATCGATAACTGGCTCAAGCATATTGAGGACGTTGCCATTGAGCAGCGAAGTGCTCTTGAGGCGGAGCCTGACGAAGCCACGCGAGTCAATATGCTCTGCGAAATGAATGTCCGGCGCCAGGTGGAGAACGTAGTGCGAACGTCTGTCGTTCAAGCTGCCTGGAGTCGTGGTCAGGCTCTGGGTATCCACGGCTGGATTTACAGCCTGCGTGACGGCTTGCTCAATGACCTCAAGTGCAGTCGCTTTGAGCCTGGGTATTCCGCAGACAGGGAGCTTTAGCAACAGCCACCTCTGCTCGGATGGGCGCTCCGTGATAAACTGACGCGCCAGAAAACAACGACTACCGAGGAACAAACATGGCTGAGCAAAAAGCCACCAACGTCCATTGGCACGAAGGGGACATCACCCGGGATCATCGCGCCAAGATTCTGGGCCATCGCGGCGCCACCATCTGGTTTACGGGCCTCTCGGGCAGTGGCAAGAGCACCGTGGCGGTGGAACTCGAAGGCGTGCTCCATGAGCATGGTGTTCTGGCCTACCGTCTGGACGGCGATAACGTTCGCATGGGTATCAACAAGAATCTCGGCTTTTCCGCCGAAGACCGTACAGAAAACATTCGCCGCATCGGCGAAGTCGCCAAGCTGTTTGCCGATAGTGGCGTTATAGCCCTGTCCAGCTTCATCAGTCCCTATGTTGCGGACCGCGATGCCGTGCGAGAGCTCCACGCGGCGGCAGGCATCGATTTTATTGAGGTATTCGTCGATTGCTCTCTGGAAGCGGCCGAAAGCCGTGATCCCAAGGGCCTTTACAAAAAAGCTCGCGCGGGGGAGATCAAGAACTTCACGGGCATTGATGATCCCTATGAAGCGCCGCCCGCCGCGGAGATTCACCTGCACTCCGACGAGCAGAGTCTGGACGAGGAAGTCGCCCGGATTCTGCAGGAACTCCGCGGACGCGGCATTATCCCTGACTGAATTACCGGGGTGGCCAGTGCCCACAACGCCCGGGCACTGGTCCTCAGACAACCGCCCTCCGCCATTGTGCTGCTAAAAAAGGATAGTTAAATGATTAAGCCCCACGGTTCCCGGGAACTGCATCCGCTCTACGTATACGACGACAAGGCGCGTAGCGCCCTTCTGACAGAAGCGGAATCCCTGCCATCTATGCTGCTGAACTCGGCCGCCGCAGCCAATGCCGTCATGCTGGGCGCCGGATATTTCAATCCGCTGCCGGGCTATATGACCCTTGGGGATGCGCTATCCGTGGCGGAGCGCCTCCGGACGGAGTCCGGCATCTTCTGGCCCGTGCCCATCCTCAATGTGACCCATGATCAGGATATCGAGGCGGGTACCCGCATTGCCCTGAGAGACCCCAATGTCGAAGGGAATCCGGTACTCGCGGTGATGGACGTCACCGCTGTGGAGGAGGCAAGCGAGGAACAGTTAAAGCACATTGCGAGCAATGTGTTCCGAACCCTTGATCCCGAGCACCCCGGCGTCGCCACGTTTATGAGCCTGGGTAATCGCGTGGTATCCGGTCCCATTCAAGTGCTGAATTTCTCCTACTTCGCCACGGACTTTCCCGATACCTTTCGTACCGCCGTTGATATTCGCGCCGAAATTGCCGAGCGGGGCTGGGAAAAAGTCGTCGCCTTCCAGACACGAAATCCCATGCACCGGGCCCACGAAGAGCTCTGTCGTATGGCGATGAACGATCTGGGTGCCGACGGTATTTTGATCCATATGCTCCTGGGTAAGCTCAAGCCCGGTGATATTCCCGCCGATGTCCGGGACGCCTCCATACGCAAGATGGTCGAGGTGTACTTCCCCCCGAACACGGTAATGGTCACGGGCTATGGTTTCGATATGCTGTATGCGGGGCCCCGGGAAGCCGTGCTCCATGCAGTGTTTCGCCAAAACTGTGGCTGCAGCCATTTGATTGTCGGGCGGGATCATGCCGGCGTGGGTGACTACTACGGAGGCTTCGACGCGCAGACGGTCTTCGACGAGGAGGTTCCCGAGGGCGCGCTGGAGATTGATATCTACCGCGCAGACCACACGGCCTATAGTCGCAAGCTGGATAAGGTTGTGATGATGCGCGACGCGCCGGATCACGAAAAAGAGGATTTTGTCCTGCTGTCGGGTACCGCTGTCAGGGAAATGCTGGGACAGGGGATCGCTCCGCCACCGGAATTCTCGCGGCCCGAGGTGGCAAAAATACTTATGGATTATTACCACAGCCAGGATTAACGCCGCCGCCGTTTTTGTGGCGAGCCTGTCATATTAGTGTCACAATTTTCACCTTCAATGGCGGCTCCCTGAGAGAGGGTCATTGAAGTCACACAACTGGTAAAGCTGGGAGCAGCGGTGACGGCGCTTTGGCAGACACGGTTGGCAAGCTTCACATCCCAGATGAACAACGGGGCTGTGACGGCGTTCCGCTATTTTTCCCGGCCGACCATATTTTCCCGCCTCAAAAAAGGCGCGGTTGTGCTGCTCTGCCTGTGGATTGCCCTATCCCTGTGGACCGGACTCTGGAGCTTTTTTCCCGAGGCGAAACCTCTGCCTCAGACAGAGGTCATTAACCCGGTAACGAGTGGATCGTCGGGGGGGACGAGGACATCGGTAGACATTGAGGCCCTCGCAGCTGCGCACCTCTTCGGAGAGCCCGGGACCGTCGTCAGTCCCGAAGCGCTGGCAGCGGCGACCGGTCGGGCTCCTGCCATGAGTGAGTCCGAGGCAAGTGTGGCCCTGGCGGGCATTGAGGACGGTGCCCCGGACACCCGACTTCCCCTCCTGTTGAAAGGAGTTTTGGCGGCGTCCGAGGCAGGTCTGGGGCAGGCAGTTATTGAGCATCGCAATGCCCAGGACCTTTATCAGGTCGGTGATGAGTTGCCGGTCAGTGGTGAGGTCGTACTGGCGAAGGTGCTCCCGGCGCTCGTGGTGTTGGATAACGGTGGTCGCTACGAGGTTCTGCGCCTCTTTGAGGACAGTGAGCTTTCGGCGTCTGTAGCCACTGCCTCGCGGACTCAGCCTGCGTCGACAGATGCCGGAGCGATGGACGTAACAGTAGATGCCGAGGCAGCGGAGATTGCATCCGCCTATCGCGAGCGTCTTTATCGCGATCCCCAGTCGCTGGTGGAGGTCGTCCGCGTAGCCGCCGTGCGGGAGGGTGACCAGCTTCGGGGTTATCGTGTGAGTCCGGGGAACGCGGCAGATGAGTTTTCAGCTCTGGGTTTTCAGTCGGGTGATCTGGTGACCGCTATCAATGGCATGTCCCTCACGGATCCGGCAAATACCGTGAGGCTTTACCAGGCAATGCGCTCCGCCAAGGAGGCAGTTTTCGAATTACAGCGCAAGGGAGAGTCCGTGACGCTTAACGTTGATCTTGGTGCATCCACCGTAGGGAATGGTTCGTGACTGCTTTTTTATCTCAGTGTCTCCTCCTCTGGCGCCGGAAGTGGGTCGTCGCTGCACGTCGCTCTTCAGCCATCGCTGTGCTCCTGTCTCTGTCCCTGTTATCGCTCCCGGTGCAAGTCGTGGAGGCCCAGGATTTCACCGTCAATCTGAAAGAGACAGATATTCAGGAGCTCATCAAGTTTGTTTCCGAGGCCACCGACACGACCATCGTTGTAGACCCATCGGTCAAGGGAAAGGTCAAAGTGGTCTCCTCGCGGCCCGTCAATGCCAGCGAACTGTACGATCTCTTTCTGGCGATACTCGATGTCCACGGGTATACCGCCGTGCGCTCCGGGGGCGTGGTGCGGGTTATTCAGAACAAGGATGCCCGCTCGGCATCGGTTCCCGTAGCTGATGCCGCCGGGGTAGTGGGTACCGTTAACGATGAGTACGTCACCCAGGTGTTACGTCTGGAAAATATTTCTGCTGCGAAACTGATACCGGTCCTCCGGCCCCTGGTGCCTCAGCAGGCACACATGGCGGCCTACGCACCGAGCAACGCGATTATCATTTCTGATTCCGCGTCCAACATCAGCCGTATCCAGGACATCATCGAGCGCATGGATCAGTCGGCGGTACAGGAGACCGACGTTATTGCCCTGCGCTACGCGGTAGCGGAAGACGTGGTGAGAATGCTCGAAAAGCTCAACGCCTCGGAAGCCAAGAATAACGGTGGTGAGGTCGACGTGTTGTTGGTCCCGGATAAGCGTACCAACAGCGTGCTGGTGACCGGTGACGAGCTGCAACGGGCGCGGATTCGCAGCCTGGTGGCCTATGTCGACACGCCCCTGGAGCAGACGGGCAACGTGAAGGTCATTTATCTTGAGTACGCTCAGGCAACCGCTATCGCTGAAGTCCTCACCCGGGTCATGCAGAATATCAACAAGCTCGATACCGGGGATGCCAAAGCGGCCCGCGCGTCGAGCAACACCGCGACCATCGAGGCCGATGAAGGTACTAACTCACTGATCATCACCGCCGATGCCGACGAAATGGCGGCCCTTGAATCGGTGATTACGCGTCTGGATATTCGCCGGGCTCAGGTTCTCGTGGAAGCGATTATCGTGGAGCTTGAGGTCACCGACGGTCAGGATCTGGGTCTCCAGTGGCTCTTCGCCAATGACAGTGGCTTTTACGGCAGTAGCATTAATGCCTCGGACAGTCGGGCGCGAAACATTGCGGGTGCGATTCTGCCGCCGGATAGCGATGGCGGCACGGGATCTACCACGGGGGATTTTGATGTCGGGAATCTGGCGGCGGCCCTTGCCGGTTCCGCGGGACTGTCCCTCGGTTGGGGGGTGGTCGGTGAAGACCTCAGCATGACCGTAATCCTCAACGCTCTCGAAGAGCAGAGTAATGCGAATATCTTGTCCACGCCGAGCCTTTTGACCCTGGATAACCAGGAGGCCTTTATCACCGTGGGACAACAGGTACCCTTTATCACCGGGTCCTTCACCAATACCGGCGGCAATAACGGGGCCCAGAATCCTTTCCAGACCATTGAGCGGGAAAACGTGGGTATTACCCTCACGGTTACGCCTCAGGTCAACGAAGGTGATTCGGTGGTTCTCGAAATCGAGCAGGAGGTGAATTCGCTTACGGGCGCGACCCTGGTCGCGTCGGCCGCCGCGGCAGACCTCATTACCAATGAGCGCAAGATTCGCACCAAGGTGCTGGCGGAGGACGGCCGGGTCGTGGTGCTCGGGGGCCTCATCAAGGATGACGTGCAAAGCACCGAGCAGCGGGTCCCCATTCTGGGCGATATTCCCTACCTGGGCCGCCTGTTCCGCAACGACGCGGTCTCCGTCAGCAAGACGAATTTGATGATCTTTATCCGTCCCACCATCATTCGGGATGACAAGGATATTGCGGGAGCGACAGCCCTAAAGTATCGCCACATACGGGATCAGCAGCGTGCGCAGCGGGAGCAGGGTCTATTGTTCTTTGGCGAAGACGAGGTGCCGGTCCTGCCGGACTGGGAGCAACAGATACTCCAGCTTGAGACGATCCGCGAGGATATCAGGGCGCCGGAGCCTGAGTCGCCGTGAGCGAGGGGCAAGCCGCAGTAGCCACGCTAGATGGCGTAGAGGTCGCCCCCGGCAAGCTTCCCTTCAGCTTTGCAAAAGCCCATCGGGTCGTCATTGATCCTCAGGCTCCCCATCGCGTGCTTCACAGCGGAGCCCTGACTGCCGATGTGCTCCTGGAACTGCGCCGGCGCATCGGTCGGGACCTGGAACTCCAGACCCTTGCGCCAACGGAATTTCAGAGTCAGCTGTCCCGCGCCTATCAGCGGGATAACAGCGAGGCGGTGCAGATGGCCGCCGATATCAGCTCCGATGTAGACCTCAGTCGTCTCGCCGAAGAAATTCCGGATGAGGGAGACTTGATGGATGGAGAGGACGACGCGCCGATCATTCGTCTCATCAATGCAATTCTTTCCGAGGCGGTCCGCGAGAAGGCCTCGGATGTTCACATCGAGACCTTTGAAGAAAAGCTCAGCATCCGCTATCGCATTGATGGCGTGCTCTCGGAGGTGCTGTCGCCGAAGCGCATGCTGGGGCCTCTGCTCGTATCCCGTCTGAAGGTGATGGCCAGGCTGGATATTGCCGAGCGGCGTATTCCCCAGGACGGGCGAATCTCCGTGCGCATCGCCGGCCACGCCGTGGACATCCGCATGTCTACCATCCCCTCGGCCTACGGTGAGCGCGTGGTGCTTCGGCTTCTGGACAAGCAGTCGGGGCAACTGCAGCTTGCTCAGCTGGCCATGCCCGAGGCCGTCTACGGGGGCTTTCGCAGCGCCCTGAAAAGCCCCCACGGCATTATTCTCGTGACGGGTCCCACGGGCTCGGGTAAGACCACAACCCTGTACGCCGGGCTGAGTGAAATCAACGATGCGGCGCGCAATATCATGACCATTGAGGATCCGGTGGAATACATGCTGCCGGGGATTGGTCAGACCCAGGTAAACACCAAGGTGGACATGACCTTTGCCCGGGGATTGCGGGCCATTTTGCGTCAGGACCCGGATGTCGTGATGGTCGGCGAAATTCGCGATCTGGAGACCGCCGAGATAGCGGTGCAGGCCTCCTTAACGGGACACCTGGTGCTTTCTACCCTGCACACCAATACGGCCATTGGCGCAGTCACCCGGCTTCAGGATATGGGCGTGGAGTCCTTTCTCCTGTCTTCCAGTCTTATCGCGGTAATGGCGCAGCGTCTCGTGAGACTTCTGTGTCCCGAGTGTCGACGGGGCACGAATCCTACGGAGGGAGAAGCGCAGCTTTTGGGGATTTCCGAGGCTGAGCGCGGCACCACCACTCTTTACCAGGCCGTGGGATGCTCCGAATGTAACCACAGTGGCTACCGCGGCCGCAGCGCTATCTACGAACTCATTGAGATCGATGATCAGCTCCGAAGCCTCATACACGACGGTGCTTCCGAGCAGGCCATTAGCGAGGCTGCGAGACGACACTCAGCAAGTATTCAGGATGATGGTCGCCGACGGATTCTTGCGGGGGATACGAGCCTGCAGGAAGTGCTGCGTGTCACTTCCGTGGCCTGAGCGCGTTAGTTCATGACGGCTTATCGCTATCGAGCGTTGGATCCTGAGGGCAAGCTCATTCGAGGTGTTGTGGAGGCGGACTCCGAGCGGCAGGTTCGCGTGCAGTTGCGCACCCGGGAGCTTCGCCCCGTGGAGGTGCAGAGCGCCGCGCGCGGTGAGGCGGCGAACGGCAGCCTGCGCCAGCGTTTGCTGCCCACCCGCATCAAAGGGGCTGACCTGGCGTTGCTGACCCGGCAGCTCGCCACCCTCGTCCAGTCAAACCTTCCTCTGGCAGATTGTCTCCAGGCAACCGCGGAGCAAACCCGACGACCGCGGATAAAAGCCATGTTGCTGCAGATTCGTTCCCGGGTCAGCGAAGGCCACACCCTGGCTTACGCCATGGCAGAGTTCCCCCTGGCTTTTAATGAAATGTACCGGGCTATGGTGACGGCGGGGGAGCACGCGGGATTTTTAGGCCCGGTGCTGGAGCAACTCGCCGACTACGCCGAGCGTCGTCAGCACAGCGGTCAGCAGCTGCGCATGGCGATGATCTATCCCTTCATCTTGCTGGGTGTGGCCGTGGCGGTGATCGTCGCCCTCATGGTGTTTGTGGTCCCCGAGCTCATTGGCATTTTCTCCCAAAGTAACCGCGAACTACCCGGTCTCACCGTTGCCCTCATCGCTGCCAGTGATTTTTTCCGGTCCTATAGCCTGTGGTTGTTCATCGGTCTGGCGTTGCTGCTCGTGGGCGCCCGGCGCTTACTCCGGGACCCCCGGCGGCGTTTGCTGTGGCATGGTTTTTTATTGCGCATGCCCGGTATCTCAGGACTCATCGTTGCCCTTGATACCGCACGTTTTGCATCGACACTCAGTATTCTCATGGCCAGCGGTGTTCCGCTCCTTGAAGCCCTGCGCATCGCGGGCCAGGTGCTGGTCAACCTCGTGCTCCGCGCGGAGAGTGAGGACGTGGCCTTGCGCGTACAGGAGGGAAGCAGCCTCAGTCGTGCCCTGGGAGAGGCGGGGCACTTTCCACCGATGATGGTCCACATGGTCGCCAGCGGCGAGAGCAGCGGTTCCCTGGAAGACATGCTTGAGCGCTCCGCAAACAACCAGGAGCGCGAACTGGAAATGACCCTGGGTACGGTGATGGGCCTGTTTGAGCCACTGATGGTAGTTTTTATGGGGGGGATGGTGCTACTGATCGTGTTGGCAATCCTCCTGCCGATTTTTGATTTGAACACAATGGTGAGGTAAGGAAATGCAGCGCAAAGCCCGCATGGGATCACAGGGAGGCTTTTCCCTCGTAGAGATACTGGTGGTCCTGGTAATCATGGGATTGTTGATCAGCATCGTGGCGCCGACGGTGCTTAACCGTGCCGACGACGCCCGCATCCAGAAAGCCCAGGCTGACTTCAAAGCCATCGAGACGGCACTGAAAATTTACCGCCTTGATAACTACGTGTATCCGAGTACGGAGCAGGGGCTCGAAGCCCTTGTTACTCCCAGTCCTATCGACCCTACGCCGAGGAACTTCAAGGAGGGTGGTTACCTGGCAGAGCTGCCCCTGGATCCCTGGGGGCGACCTTATCTCTACCTGAGTCCGGGAGAGAACGGCGAGGTTGATATCTACACCCTCGGCGCGGACGGGCTGTCCGGTGGTGAGGATCAGAATGCGGATATCGGTAACTGGAAAAAAGAAGAGAACTGACCCCATGGGGGTTCAACAGGGTTTCAGCCTGATCGAGATGCTGGTGGTGCTGTTCGTGATTGTACTCATGACCAGCCTCGTGACCTTGAACGTCAATTCCGGCGCCAGCGATCGTGTCGTGCAGGAACGTCTGGAGACCCTCACGGCGGTAGCGGCATACGCCATGGATGAAGCGCAGTTCAGCGGCACGGACTTTGGTGTGCTGTTTGCAAACGCGACGAATGAGCAGGGAGAGCCCTCCGTGGCAGTGCACTGGCGCCAGCGTTTGCAGGCCGGGTGGCGGCAGCCACAGCGGTCGCCGGAGCTGTTTACCAGTCTCGAATTTCCCGCGGATACCCGATTGCAAATCAGTCTCGATGACGTGGAAGTACTGCCCGTGTCGGCAGACGCGGCGGACCCGCGCAGGGGTACCTCGCCGCAGTGGCTGTTGTCCGCCAGCGGCGAGACTCAGGCGGGTGAACTGCTGATTAGGAACGCTGACGATGATAAACAGCTGTTTCGCCTTGTCTGGGATCCTCTGGGCCGCTTTACGCAGTACCGCGGGGAGAACGAGACATCGATCAATGACTATGCCTTTGCGCCCTAGTTTCCTCACAGGGCACCGTCGATCCCATGGCTTTACCCTCGTCGAGGTCATGGTCGCTCTCGCGGTCGTCGCCCTGGCCGTGCCCGCGCTGCTGTTTACCATGGATCAGCAGATCGACGGGACGGCCTATATCCGGGACCGCTCCCTCGCCCAGGTGGTGGCAACTAACCGTCTCGCGGAGCTGCGCCTTGCTCTTCGGGGCGGTGGGCAAACGCTGCGGGGCAGTAATACCGGCAGCGAAGTCATGGCAGGGCGCGACTGGTTCTGGCGGGTGCAGAGTCAGGCGACAGAAGTTCCCGATTTTTCCCGCGTGGAGATTCAGGTGCGTAGGGATGCGGAAGAGCGCGCGCCCAGTCTCTATACCCTGGTCGCGTTCATTGCGGCGCGCAGTGAGGGAGGGAGCGCCAGTGACTGATCCGGGACAGCGCGGTTTCACTCTGGTGGAAGTGCTGATTGCTCTGGCGATTACCGCCTTCGTCGCCGCGGCCTCCTACAGCGGTATATCGTCGACGCTCACCGGTGCAGAGCAGCTTCGCACGGCGAGTGAACGCACGCGGGACCTGAATCGCGCCCTCGCGTTCCTGAACCGGGATTTACGGCAGTTCAGCAATCGTCCCGTGCGGGATGAATTCGGAGGTATGCAGCCCGCGCTCTCCGGTGGTCCCCTGGCATTTTATCCCCTGTCCCTCACCCGCGATGGATGGTCAAACACCCTCCAACAACCGCGAAGTGAGCTTCAGCGCGTGTTCTATTACCTGGAGGAGGACTCCCTCTGGCGAGCGTATTACCCGGTGCTTGATCGTGCCGTGGATGCCGAACCCCAGCGCATGGAGCTGCTTCAGCAGGTAACCGCATTGGAACTGCGTTTTCTCGACACCCTGGACAATCTGCAGCTGGATAGAGACCTGGTGGTGGACACCCGGGGCTGGCGCGAGAGTTGGGTCGCCGACCCCGGAGCGGGTAATGCCGTGCCTCCGCCGCCGGTGGCCCTTGAGTTGCGCATCGAATTGGCAGACCTGGGGGAGGTGAGACGACTCTATGAATTGCCCCTGCGCTAATCGCCCTTTGTCCCCGCCGCCCCGTCCCCAACAGGGCGTTGCCCTTGTCGTGGCCCTGCTGGTGTTCACCATTTGCGCGAGTGTGCTGGTCGCCCTGCAGCGGGATTTTGACCTCAGCTACCGACGGGGGCTGAACAGCTTTGTGGCAGAGCAGAGTTGGGCCTATCTTCGCGGGGCCGAGGAACTCGCCGCCCTGGCCCTCACCCTGGATTACGAGGCCGATCTGGCGGCGGAAATCCCTCGGGATGATCTCAGGGAAATCTGGGCGCAGCAGGCAACGCCTTACGCCCTGGACGAGGGCGGCTGGATGTACGGTAGTCTCGCCGATCTTCAGGGGCGCTTTAATCTGAACAGTCTCGGTGCCCAGCCGACCACGGGGACCATTCCCTATTCGCCCGCACAGCAGACTTTTATCCGCCTCCTTCAGGCGCTGGACTCGACGGAGGTCGACGAGTTCACCGCGGCAGCGATTACCGACGCCGTTGCCGACTGGATAGACAGTGATGATGAGCCGCGGCTCAATGGCGCTGAGAGTGCTTTTTATGTGTCCCTGCAGCCGTCCTATCGGCCGGGGAACCGTCCCATGGTCAGCGTGAGCGAGTTACAGGCGGTCTCGGGCGTGACGCCGGCAATCTATCAGGCCCTGAAGTCCCTGGTGACCGTTTGGCCCCAGGTGCCCGCAGGCATCAATATTCATACGGCTCCCCAGCCGGTGCTTCGAGCGTTAAATGGAAACGACATCCTGCAGCCTCTCTCCGTGGCCGACGGACAATCATTGATTCAGCAGCGCGAAGAAACGGGTTTTGCGAATCTTGAGGAGTTTCTGCAGCTGGAGGTTTTTGCCGGTGCACAGCTGTCAGGCGTAGCAAGCTTACTCACGGAGTCCTCCTCCTACTTCCTTCTTGCGTCCCGTGTGGAGATTGCCGACCGTGAGCAGCGGTTGTACAGTGTGCTCCGCCGCGAAGCGCGCGAGATCGACGTGTTACAACGCATCAACGCCAGTCTCTATGACATGCCCAGTCTTCCTCCTCTTGAGAGTCTCCCGTGAACAAAAACCTGAGCGTCATCTGTCTTCGTGAAGATCAGCTCTTCTGGTTGGACGCCGGTGTCCTCCACGCGCTGGATGAGGATGGGGCGCGCGAGCGCCTGAGCCTGTGCCTGGGAGAGCGGGACCACGGAATAGTGTTCGCAGCCCCCGGCGGGGATGTGCGCCTGCAAGCCCTGACCGTGAGTCCCGAGGAAAAAAAGCATCTGGAAGCTTCCCTGCCTTTCATGCTCGAAGAATCCCTTACGGACAATATTGAAGACGTGCACTTTGCGCGCCGGGCCGTAGACAAGACACGCTATGGCGTGGGGATGGTCGACAAACAGCTGATGCACCATTGGGAAACACAGCTGGACGTCTTTGCCCGACAGGTTCCCTGGATTCCCGAGCCCCTTTTACTCCCCTGGTCCGCCGGAGAATGGACCCTTGTCATCGAGGCCGAGACCACGCTGCTGCGCTATGGTTTGCAGGAGGGGACCCGCGTGGAGAATAGCCTGCTGCCCGCGCTCCTTGGCGCCCTGCGGGACGACGCCCCACCGGAGCGCGTGCTGGTATACGGCGAACAGGATGCCGTCGGTGAAAATATTCTCGCGGCGCTGGAGGACCTCGATCTGCAATGGCGCCGGGGCGGGCTTGAAGAAGCGCTTCTCCTCAGCGAGGACGGCCGCTCCCAGCTCAATCTGCTCCAGGGCGAATTCGCACCCCAGTTACCCTACGGGCGATGGTGGCGGGAGTGGCGGGCCATCGCTGCCCTGCTTCTCCTTGCGCTGTCCGTGCACCTGGCTTCCGGATGGTTGGATCTCAAGCGGCTTCAGCGGGAAAACCTCGTCCTGCGCCAGGAAATTGAAACGGTGTACCGCGGTATCAATCCCCGCGGAGCGATCGTCGATGCTGAAAAGCAGTTACGCCGCCAGCTGGATGGTTTGCGAGGGGGTGCTACCGGGGGCACGTTCACCGGACTTCTTGCGCCTCTGGGGGCCGCACTTTCGCCTCAGGAGGATACGGTGCTGGCGAGTCTGAGCTACAGCCAGAGGAATGCAGAGTTGCGGGTAAACCTGTTGACGGCGAATTTTGCTGAGGTGGAATCTTTGCGCGGGTCGCTGGAGGCAGCCGGTTTAAGCGCCAGTCTCGAAAGCTCTTCGCGCAGCGGTGATCGCGTTCGCGCTCGACTGCGCATAGGAGAGCGTCCATGAAAGACTGGTTCGAACGCTACACCCTCCGAGAGCAGCTGGCGCTTCTTGCCATGGCCCTGGTGGTCACGCTTTACCTTCTGGGCGTGTTTGTTATTCAGCCCCTGGGGCAGGCCCGGGCGGATTTGGCTGCCCGCAACACGGCGACCGCTGAGGCATTACTTCGCGTGGATGCCATGGCCACGGAAATTCGCGCTCTAGAAGACACCGAAGGGAGTACCCGCGGTACGCGGTCTGCGAATCTCAGCGCATCGCTGAATCAGAGTGCCGGTCGCTACGCGCTCCGGGTAAGTCGATTGCAGCCCAACAGCCAGGGTTCCGTGCAGCTGCGCTTTGAGTCTGCTCCCCTGGATGCGCTGCTTCGCTGGATCCACGAGTTGGAGACGACACAGGGCCTGCGTGTGGATGATCTATCCCTGAGCCAGACAAGCACCGCGGGCACCGTGAGTGCGACGCTTCGGGTCGCTGCCGGACCATGAGGCCCCTGCTGTGGTCAGGGGCATTCCTGGGTGCCTTGCTTCTTTTGCTTCTTGCCAGCTTGCAGACACCGGCCCGTGTGCTCAGCTATGTATTGAATTCCCAGCAAGTACAGTTATCGGCAATGAGTGGAACCCTGGGTCATGGAAGTGCCATGCGTGCGCGGGTCCAGACACCGGGGGGGTATCTGCATTTGGGGGAGGTCAACTGGACCCTGGATCTCATGAGCCTGGTGACGCTCTCGCCCAAAGTGCATCTTCGCAGTGCCTGGGGTGAGCAACGGGGAACGCTGGAACTCAGCGTTGCCGGTGATGTGCTGATCATTGAGGATCTCGATGTGAGTCTGGATGCCGCGCTGCTCCAGCGGCTGCTGCCCGTAGAACTTACGGGACGTCTTGAGCTCCTCTTCGATGAACTACGGGTTACCCGCAGCGACCTGCTATCCGCTGAGGGCCGTCTGGTCTGGCAGGGCGCTGCCTGGCAGTCGCCCCGGGGTGTCCATGTACTCGGCAGCTACGCGGCGAGCATCACCAGCCCGGTGGAGCAGCAGGTGATCGCCGATGTCGTTACCCTGGCCGGTCCGGTGGAGGCTTCCGGCGTCGTGGACCTTGATCAGAAACGCTTTACCATCGATCTGCGTATAGAAAGTCCGGGGCAGGCTCTGGACGCTGAGCTTGCCCAGGCCCTATCCCTCATTGCCAGCCCGGAAGAAAATGGCTACCGTCTGCGCCTTGACGGAGAGGTCGCGCAGGGTCCTTAGACCCCTGTCCACAACCCTAATCCTTTTTATGACGTACCCGGAGACCAAAGCACCATGAGTGAGCAGTCCTTTCGCAAGTTTGAATGCATTGTCTGTGGCCTGATCTATGACGAAGCCGAGGGCTGGCCTGATGATGGCATTCCCGCGGGAACCCTCTGGGAGGATGTACCCGAAGACTGGCTGTGCCCCGACTGTGGTGTTGGCAAAGAAGACTTCGAGCAAGTCTGAATCATGACGGCACCGGCAGCCCTGGGCGGCACAGATCAAAGAGCGAAGCTCGCCACCCTGCGAGAAGAACTCGCCCGTCGCGGTGTGGATGCCCTGTGTATCCCCCGGGCCGATGAATATCTGGGGGAATACATTCCCGCCCACAACGAACGTCTGCGGTGGTTGACGGACTTCACGGGGTCCGCGGGCATGGCGATTGTCACGGCGAACGATGCAGCGATTTTTACCGATGGACGCTACACGGTGCAGGTGCGACGGCAGGTCGACGGGGAGGAGTACCAGTATCGCCAGCTCTTGGAAGAGCCGCCCCTGCAGTGGCTGAGCGAACATCTCGCGGCGGGGAGCAAGGTGCTGATCGATCCCCGGATGTGCACCCTCGACTGGTATCGGGAAGCGCAAGAAGCTTTGAGCAAGGCGGATATCCAGATTGTGCTCAGCACGGATAACCCCATCGACCGCTGCTGGACCACGCGACCCGCACCCCTGATCAAGGAGGCACTGCTTTTAGAGGAGTCTTTCACGGGAGAGCACAGTCTGAGCAAGCGGGAGCGCCTGGGTAAAGCGGTTGCGGAGGCGGGTGCGGACGCAGCGCTGATATTCGCACCGGATTCCATCAGCTGGCTATTGAACGTCCGGGGCCGCGATGTGCCCCGCATGCCCGTGCTCCTTGGCTGCGCGCTTCTTGAATCCAATGGCCATGTGCAGTTGCTCGTCGATGAGCGGCGAATCCCCGAAGGATTTCATGAGCACACGGGCCCCGGCGTTTCCATCATTGCCGAAGATGAGGCAGGTCGCGTGCTTTCGGGCTACGCCGGAAAAACCGTTCTCGCCGATCCCACGACGGCGAACGCCTGGTCCCAGCAGTGTCTGGAAGAGGGAGGTGCAACGCTGCTGTCGGGAGAGGATCCCGTCCTGTTGCCCAAGGCCTGCAAGAACACAGTGGAAGTGGCCGGTGCCCGGGAAGCTCACCGACGCGACGCGGTCGCTGAAATTCGCTTTCTCGCGTGGCTCGACGGCGAAGTTGCCGCGGGCCGCTATCACGACGAAGGGTTGGTAGCAGAACGCCTGGAAGCGTTTCGGGCCGAGGGAAAGCACTTCCATGAACTTTCCTTTGATTCCATCTCTGCCTCCGCGGCCAACGGGGCCATGTGCCATTACAACCACCTCGATAGCACTCCTGCGCCCCTGGTTCCCGACAGTTTGTATCTGGTCGATAGTGGCGGGCAGTATTCCGACGGCACGACAGATATTACGCGCACCATTGCCATCGGCGAACCCAGCCAGGAAATGCGTGAGCTTTTCACCCTGGTGCTCAAGGGACATATCTCCCTTGATCGAGCGCGCTTTCCCCGGGGAACCACCGGCACGCACCTTGATGTTCTGGCGCGACAGCATCTGTGGCAGACCGGGCGCGATTACGATCACGGGACGGGCCACGGCGTGGGCGCCTTTCTGGGTGTGCATGAGGGCCCCCAGCGCATTGCCAAGGCATGGAATAGAACTCCCCTGGCTCCGGGCATGATTGTGAGTAATGAGCCCGGTTACTACCGCGATGGGGCCTTTGGCATCCGTTGCGAAAATCTCTGTGTCGTTCGCGAGGCAGAGACGGCGTCCGGGGAAGTTCCCATGCTGGAGTTTGACGCCCTGACCCTGGTGCCCTTTGACCGACGTTTGATTGATAGCAGCCTGTTGAGCCCTGAAGAACGTCAGTGGATTGATGACTACCACCTCCGGGTAGCTGAAGAGATCATGGAGCGTCTGGAGCATACTGACGACCGCGATTGGTTGCGTGCTGCCACCCGGCCCCTTTCCTGATTCCGGGTATCGTATCGGGCGGTGTGTTCCCTCCCCAAGCTGGCTGAAGCGCCGCACGCTTTTGTGTAGACTGCGACGCTGACCCACGTTCGGAGTTTTACTATGGCGGCTGCCGGCGGTGCTCATTCGCACTGGACTTCTCGCTTTGCATTTCTTATGGCCTCGGTGGGTTTTGCCGTCGGCCTTGGCAACATCTGGCGCTTCCCCTATGTCACCGGGGAGAACGGTGGTGCTGCTTTTGTTCTCATTTACCTGGGCTGCGCCTTCCTCATCGGGGTGCCTATCCTCATGGCCGAGTTGATGATCGGGCGGCGGGGCGATGCGGCTCCGCCTATTGCCATGGACAATGTCGCCAGGGAGAGCGGGCGCAGCTCCCAGTGGCGCTGGGTGGGGGGCATGGGATTGCTCGCCGCCTTTACCATTGAAATAGTGTATTCCGTGGTGGTGGGCTGGGTGCTCTGGTACCTGTACAAGGCAATCACTACGGGCTTTGCCGATGTCGACGCCCTGAATGCCGAGGCGCAGTTCACCGCGGTTCTCGGCGACAATTGGGGCATGCTTTTCTGGACCCTGGCGGGTCTCGCCATTACCGGTCTGATCATTTTTGCCGGCGTCAAAAACGGCATCGAGCGAGCCGTGACCATTATGATGCCCCTGATGTTTGCCCTGCTGGTGGCATTGGCAGGTTTCAACGTTTTTGCCGGTGGTTTCGGTGAGGCCGTGGCCTGGTTGTTTACGCCGGACTTCAGCAAGGTGAGCTTCGCAACGGTACTGGCCGCCATCGGGCAGGCGTTTTTCTCCATCGGTGTGGGTATGGGCGGCATGATGACCTACGGCTCCTATCTGCCCCGGAGTATTTCCATCAGCCAGTCGGTGCTGATTATCGTGATCGCGGATACGGGAGTGGCACTGCTGGCGGGTCTGGTGATTTTTCCCGCGGTCTTTAACTACGGACTTGATCCCGCCGCCGGCGCAGGTTTGATCTTCCAGACGCTGCCCGTGGCCTTTGCCCAGATGCCCGGCGGCTATATTTTCGCGGTGTTGTTCTTCCTCATGCTTGCTACGGCGGGCATCACCTCCATGGTGGGACTGGTGGAATCAGTGAACGCCTGGATTGAGGAACATTACGGCGTTTCCCGGCACAAGAGCGCCATGATTGTCGTCGGCTCTATCGCCGTGCTGAGCATTCTCAGCATTCTGTCCTATAACGTGATGGATGAGCTGCGTCTGGGCGATCGGAACTTCAATGATGCGGCGGATTACTTTTCCAATCAGATACTGTTGCCCCTGGGTGGATTGTTCATCGCGATTTTCGCGGGTTGGTTTATGCGCCGGGAGTTTTCCCGGGAAGAGTTCACCACCCTGGGCGAGACGGGTTATGCGATCTGGTACTTTCTGATCCGCTATGTCGTACCGCCGGCACTGCTGGTTATCTTCGTTTTAGGCGTTACGGATTAAGCACAGGGAACCCCCATGTTGGCGATGCTGAGCGATCTTCTCTGGAGCAAGGTGCTGGTTGTTATGCTGGTGGGCATCGGTCTCTATTTCACCGTCGCCTCCCGGTTTGTGCAGTTCCGGTATTTTGGCCGCATGTTCGCCGTACTCGGCTCTGCGCTACATCACGAAAAGGGGCACGTAAGTTCTTTTCAGGCCCTGGTGGTCAGCGTGGCCGGTCGCGTAGGCGGTGGCAACATTGCCGGCGTCGCCGTCGCCATCACCCTGGGGGGACCCGGCGCCGTTTTCTGGATGTGGGTCATTGGTCTCATGGGAATGGCCACCAGTTTCTTTGAATGCTCCCTGGCACAGCTGTACAAACGCTATGAACCCGATGGCAGTTTTCGGGGGGGACCCGCCTACTATCTGACCCGGGGCATCAATCAGCGGGGCCTGGCGATCATTTACTCGCTGCTGTTATTGATCACCTTTGGCTTTGGATTCAACGCGGTGCAGTCCTATGTGGTTGCCACGTCCCTGGATGTATCCTTCGGGGTGCCTACCTGGGCGAGCGGTCTGGCCCTTGTCGTATTTCTGGGTTTTGTGATTTTCGGAGGCATTCAGCGCATTGCCGCGGTCTCCGAGATTGTTGTACCCGTGATGGCGGTAAGCTACTTCGCCTGCGCTCTCCTCGTTATCGGTATCAACATTCAGGAGGTTCCGGCGGCCTTTGCCACGATTGTCAGCAGCGCGTTTGGTCTCGATTCGGCACTGGGCGGCGGTATCGGTGTGGCCATCATGCAGGGTGTCAAGCGCGGCTTGTTTAGTAATGAGGCGGGTCTGGGCAGTGCGCCCAATGTGGCGGCCGTCGCCTTTGTTCCCCATCCCGCCAATCAGGGGATTGTGCAGGCGTTCAGCGTGTTCATCGACACCATCGTCATGTGCAGCTGTACGGCGCTGATCATTCTGCTTTCGGATGTTTACCAACCCGGCGATGCGGGCGTTTCGGGAGTGGCTCTCACGCAAAGCGCCCTGGCGGAGCATCTTGGTGCCTGGGGTGGGAGCTTCGTGAGTATCGCGCTGGTGATGTTTGCCTTCAGCTCTATCATGTATAACTACTATCTCGGCGAGAATGCCCTGAATTACTTCAGTGAATCGAACCGCAAGCTGTTTGCCGTGTTCCGAATTACGGTACTCGGCCTGGTGTTCTGGGGAGCGGCTCAGGATCTGGGCACGGTGTTTGGTTTTGCCGATCTGACCATGGGGCTTCTCGGGGTGGTGAATCTCATCGGCCTGCTGTGGATGTCCAAGTTAGCGCTGCGACTGTTACGGGATTATGACGATCAGCTCGCCGCGGGCAAGGCTCCCCGCCTCAATCCCGATGATTTTTCAGATCTGGATATCGACCGGCGGGCCTGGCCTTCTCAAAAGGACTTATAAAACCGGTGACATCAGCCGCGCGGCGGCAATCGCCAGGGGAAACCAGAACGGTTTAGCCGCCAGCTCTTCGGCGGTCACCAGCCGTGAATTATCGAAGTCATTCAAGAGCATGGTTTCCACTTCATCACAAAAGTTCGAGTCGTGAACCAGCGCCGTGATTTCAAAGTTCAGCCGGAAGGAGCGGTTATCAAAATTAGCCGTCCCGACGCCTGCAAGCTCTCGGTCCAGCAATAGGACTTTCTGGTGCATGAAGGCGGGCTCGTAGCGGTAGACGGCAACCCCCGCGGGCAACAGCTCCCGGGTAAAGGACCAGTTTGCCAGGCCGACCACGGGACCATCAGCTCTATCGGGTATCATCACCCGAACATCAACGCCCCGCAGCGCTGCCAGCTGTAGCGCCGCAATAATCCCGCGGTCCGGAACAAAATAGGGACTGGCGATCCAGATGCGATCCTGGGCCTGGGTAATGACCTGATGAAACATCAGGCCGGCCTCGTCAAACTCGCTGGCCGGGTCCGAGGGAAACAGCAGCACGGAACAAGGCCCCCCTGCGTCTCTGGACAGTTCCCAGTTGAGGTCCAGCTGCTCCCGCCGCGCCCATAGCCAGTCCGTCGCGAAGGTGAGTTCCGCGCCGATGACTGCAGGACCCTGAATCTTTACATGGGTGTCTCGCCAGGGGCCGCGTTTTTTGTCTTCACTGAGGTATTCCACGCCAACGTTGTGACCGCCTATCCATGCGGTGACACCGTCGACCACAACGACTTTACGATGGTTGCGAAAGTTGAGCTGAAAACGGTTTCGTCGCCCGCGGGTGGTGTTAAAGGCTGCGAGTTCGACGCCGGCGTCCTCGAGCTGGCGATAGAGTGTGGTCTTGTCAAAACCTCGGGATCCCACCTCGTCGTAGAGGAGATGGACGCGAACGCCGGCCCGGGCCTTGGCTGCCAGAACCTCGCCCAGGCGTCTGCCGAGGGCGTCATCGCGCATAATATAAAACTGAAAAAGAACGTAACGCTCGGCGCTCCGAAGACCGGCCTCTATGCTGTCAAAGGTGTTGTAGCCATCAATGAGAAGCTCAACGGTGTTCCCCCGCACCGTGGGGAGCCTCGCCAGACGATGAAGGCTGCGGTAAAAGGCAGCGGACGCGTCACTCGCCTGAAAATCAAAGAGTTCACTTCGGGGAATTTGCAGGCGCGATTCTGCCCGGGCTTCTATCTGCTCCCGTTCCTGAATGTAGCCGTCGAATTTATTGCGTCCGAAGACCAGGTATAGGGGCACGCTGACGTAGGGCAGGGTGAGCAATGAGACCACCCAGGCGATGGAGCCCTGGGCAGTACGCGCCTGGAGTATGGCATCGATGGCACTAAGGATCGCCCCGAGGTACACCACCGCCAATACGATGCCGATAATCTCTGGGTTGTAACTGATATCCATAGCTCAGGGCGTTGCGTCGCCAGTGTTATGGTCGGATCGTGCGTCCATGGGGGAGGCGGGTGACGAGGGTGATTCAGGCGCTCCGGGCGTGCTTTCTCCGGGAATAAACTGGATAACCGCCATCACCAATAAAAACAGACTCAGGAGCAGCCATCGCACCGCACTTTTTTTGTCTTTCAAGCTTTTTATCCTTTCTCAGGCTCTTGCTACGCCGTTGTTGCGCCCCCGTTGATCGCTGATCCCACGAGGGTCCAATTTACCGGAGAAGATTAGCATGGGCCCGGTACGAGTTGAGAGCACTGCTGCGCTATACTTCGCGACCTTATTTTCAGGTTATACCCCTATGTTTACCCCCCGCTACGCACGTATCACTGAGCGCCTCTCCGCCGACGGTAGCGACGTCTGGGCCGTGCACGACCGAGCGCTGGAGATGCAGCGAAATGGCGATGACGTCATCCTCCTGTCTGTAGGCGATCCGGATTTTAGAACGCCAGAGCCGATTATTGATAATGCGGTAAGCCATCTGCGCGTGGGTCGAACCCACTACTCACCGTCCCTGGGCGAAATTAAGCTGCGTCGTGCCGTTGCCGACCTCGAGACAAGAACGTCCCCTTACCCCTGCAATGCCGATGAGGTCGCGATCTTTCCCGGGGCAACCTCGGCCATCTACGCCACGCTGTCCTGCTTACTGGATCCCGGTGACGAGATCGTTGTGCCGGAACCGATGTATGTGGGGTATGTGCCGATTTTTCAGGGGCTTGATCTTAAGGTCCGCACGGTTCCCCTGGAGGTACAGAACGGTTTTTCCCTGGATGTCAGCGCTGTGAAAGCCACCATCAGCGACAAGACGCGGGTGCTGTTTATCAATACGCCGGGCAACCCCACGGGGGCAATCATTCCCGCTGCCGATATAAGGGAGCTCGCCAACTATTGTCGCGAGCGCAATATCTGGTTGGTCTGTGACGAGGTTTATTCCATGTTCTGCTACGAGGGAAAGCACGTATCCGCCCGGGCCAGTGCAGAATCTCTGGAGAATATTGTGATGATTGACGGTCTGTCAAAGTCCCATGCCATGAGCGGCTGGCGTATCGGCTGGGTTGTGGCACCGCCTACCCTGATTCTGCGTTTGGGGAGTTACGCGGGTGCCACTCTTTTTGGAAGTCCGCAGTTTATTCAGGACGCCAGTGCTTTTGCCCTGGAGAATGATCAGCAGTATGTGCGGGAAATGCGGGATGAGTATCGCAAGCGTCGGGATTATGTGCTGGATAAGCTTGGGAAAGTGAAAAACATCCGCTG
Organism: Congregibacter litoralis KT71; assembly: GCF_000153125.2. Classification (NCBI taxonomy): domain Bacteria; kingdom Pseudomonadati; phylum Pseudomonadota; class Gammaproteobacteria; order Cellvibrionales; family Halieaceae; genus Congregibacter; species Congregibacter litoralis. The sequence continues at coordinate 3,235,835 of NZ_CM002299.1, read as the reverse complement.
CAGCCGGCCCCATGCGGGTATGTTTGTCATGTGTGACGTCAGCGCTACGGGACTCGATGGCAAGGCGTTTGCGGAGCAGCTACTTACGGAGCAGGCCGTCTCAGTCATTCCCGGTGATGCCTTCGGCCCCTCCGCTGCGAACTTCGTTCGCCTGGGTTTGGCGCAGAATCATTCGGTTTTGAAACGTGCCTGCAAGCGCATCAGGGTATTTTGCGCGGCGATCTAGGAACCATCATCCATCACTCTGACATCACCGTCTGTTTGCGGTATTTCCTTGTCGCAACTCCGTGGCAACTCCCTATTGCGACTCCGTGAGCACTACCTCAAAGTCAAACTCCCGATCGCCGCGGCGGGCTTTTACAGAGACCGTATCACCCGCTTTGTGGCGTTCCATGAGCGACAGGTAGTCGTCGTGGCTATTGATGGTCTCCCCATCGATGGCAACGATGATGTCACCGAGCAATAAATCACCCCGGCTGCCCCGGGAAATGCCCCGGATACCTGCTTCCGCTGCGGGGAGCCCGGGAAACACCCGGACCACGGGAATGCCCTTGATACCGTAACGGCGGCGCCAGCGATCGCTGGCCAGTTCAATCCCCATGATAGGACGAAGGATGCGGCCATAGCTGATAAGTTGCGGCACCACCTCGCGCACCGTATTGACGGGTATCGCAAAACCAATACCGGCGCTGGCACCGCTGGGACTGTAAATTGCAGTGTTTACGCCGATAAGCTGTCCCAGGGAGTTGAGCAGGGGGCCGCCGGAGTTTCCGGGATTGATCGCGGCATCCGTCTGTACAACGCCACGAATCTGTCTGCCGCTGGGGGCGCGGATTTCTCTTCCCAGGGCACTGACGACGCCCGTGGTCAGCGTGGTATCCAAGCCAAAGGGGTTGCCTATCGCCAGGACTTTTCGCCCCACGGACAGCTCGGTGGAATCCCCCAGGGGCAGGGTGGTGAGATCCGACGGCGGATCCAGCAGACGGAGCACCGCGAGATCTTTTTCCGGGGCGCTTCCGATGAGTTCCGCTGCGTAGCTGTCGCCGTTCTGCAAGGTCACCTGCATCCGACTGGCGTCGGCGACGACATGATAATTGGTCACTATCAGGCCACTGTCATGCCAGACAAAGCCCGATCCCGAGCCCCGGGGAATCTCCATGACATCCATGGAAAATCGGCTTCGGCGACGCAGCGTCGTCGTCGTGACATAAACCACCGCGGGACTGGCTTTGCTGAAGATCTCTGTGCTGTTCGCTTCGTCTTCCGTGGCAAAACTGAGATAGTCGACGGCTTCCTCCGCCTGGACCGCGCCCGCTGCCGGGACAAGAACCGTCAGCAGGCCACCGAAGAGAGCAGGGCGTAGCGCAGACAATAGCTGCTGGAGGCGGCGCAGCATGGTGATCAGCTACCGGCGGCCGCCTGGAAAGCGGAGATAAAATCCCGGATGCGCTTGGCATTGGCCCCCAGATCACTCACACCGACCCGGGAAACGGAGCGAAGGTCGATGAGACTACCGGTCTCATTGGTCCGCACGCGAATCACCACGTCATCCTTGAACTGCATGATCGCGGTGGTGTCCACGGCTTCAATGAAACCGCCCGTGGGATCCTCGCGCACGATGTCCCAGCCCAGATCCTGTGCAGTGGTCAGGGCGAGATTGTAGCTACTTGCGTAGGAGCGGGGACTTTCGATGGTGCCAAGATCGGGATAGGCCTCGCGCTGCTGCGCCTTGACATCCTCCGTCAGGGCCAGGGGGTTACTGCTGTCGCCGCGAAGGTCCGCGATTTTTTCAAAAGCGGGAGGGTCCTGAAGATCCGTGCTGATATTGTGGATCGGCGGCACCTCTCGTCCCTGCATTGCGAGGAGGAGCAGGACAGCACCCGGGAGCGCCGGCAGCGCCCGTTTGAAAATGTCCATGCGCTCTCCCCGCCAGCGCGGCAAGAGGCTTTGCACGGCCATGAACGCCAGCACCAGTATGCTCAGCAAGCCTGCGAGCGCATAAATGAGCAGTCCCTGCTGCCAGTTTCCGCTACGCACGATAAGAACGGAAAGCGCCAACATCAGCAGAAAAAACCAGGCAAGGTAGCCCGGCCAACGAATCCAGGCGCTGGAGCTGGCATTGGGGCTGGAAACATCACTCATGGTCGTCTGCCTCTTTTTGTGGATAAACGTCTTTCATGGAAAAACGTCGTTGTCAGGCGCCGCTGCGCAGGGCGGCGATGCGGTGTTCAAGGGGGGGGTGGGAGCTGAAGAGGGCTTTAAAACCCTGCTTCGCTGATTCACTGATACCAAAGGCCGTGAGTTCACCGGGAAGATCCTGAGAGACTTCCTGATTGCCCCGCAGTCGTTCCAGGGCCGCGATCATGTCACCGCGACCTGCAAGGGTTGCGCCGGCCTTGTCAGCGCGGAACTCCCGCCAACGGGAAAACTTGAAAACGATGATGCTCGCGAGAATACCGAGGACTATCTCGGCAACAATGGAAACCACAAAATAGCCGATGCCGTAGCCCCGCTCGGTTTTGAAAACCACCCGGTCAACGGTGTGACCAATGATTCGCGCGAGGAACATTACGAAGGTGTTCACTACGCCCTGAATGAGCGTGAGGGTCACCATGTCGCCATTCGCCACGTGACCGATCTCGTGGCCGATGACCGCCCGGATTTCATTTGCCGGGAAACGTTTGAGCATGCCGGCGCTGATGGCCACCAGGGCTGCATTGCGGTTCCAGCCCGTGGCAAAGGCGTTTGGCGCCTCCGACGGGAAAATACCCACCTCGGGCATGGCGATGCCGGCCTCTTTAGAAAGCTCTGCCACGGTATCAACGAGCCACTGCTCATCGCGATTGCGCGGCGTCTCGATGATGTAGGTGCCCGTGCCGCGTTTGGCCATCCACTTGGATAGGAATAGGGAAATCAGTGATCCGCCCATACCGAAAAGGCCGCAGAACACCAGCAGCGCCTTGAGATTCAGGTCGACGCCATTTTCCGCGAGAATGCCCTCGAAACCCAGAAGGGTGAAAATCGTCCCGACAAGGATCAGAACGGCAAAGTTTGTGGCAAGAAACAACAGTATGCGCATCTCTTTCTACCTGTAAAATCCGAAAAGACCTGTAATCCCGCATTCGAGCGCTGTGATCGCTGTGATCGCAGAAAGCGTGGCGATGTCACCCCGAAATCTCGAACAGCAGCGAGCGCCGGGATCTCGGAACAACCCACTGCTTCATAGATGGGGTGTCAGTCCCCATGTTTCAAGCTGGCGGTGCAAACTTCCTTGCGGGTTCCCGGGCTCTGAAGCGGCTACCTGGCAGCCACCGAGCACCTGTAGAACCGTGTAAGGCCTCAGACCACGGCGCTCCGGGGAGGTTCCTCATCGCGGTTTTCGGGTTGCGAATCCGCTGCTTCGCATGCGGTCTCCGAGGTTTCTTCCTGCTCGCCCTTCTCTTCCTCGACGCCATTTTCCGCTGCTTTTTCAGCAGCTTTTGCTGCCGCTCTTTCGGCTGCTTTTTCCGCCGCCTTCTCGGCTGCCTTGTCGGCCAGGGTAGGTGTCTGGTGGGAGCTTGCCTCGATAACAGGCTCCTTGCGCTCATCCAATTCACAGGCAAGAACCTCTCCCCGAAGGTCGATATCCTTGGCACTCAACTCCACCAGTTGATTGACGGCCTCATCGCGGTGTTTGGTCTTCAAAACGCGTTGGGGCTCCCGGCCGTCCACCCACTCTCCCGACCGGGTCCAGAACTGCCCTAACTGATTTTGGATGACGAATACTTCATCGCTCATGCTGCTGAGATTCCTTCTGCTTGTGTTGTCGTCTGCTACGCAAACCACCTGGTGAAAAACATACCGTCGTGGCAAACCCCCTATCGCAGGTACAAACGCCTCCTGCGCTTGGATCTGTGCCCCGGGTTCTCACTTACCGATTAGAAAATCCTTTGCCTGATTGATTTTGGCGGCGAGATAGTCTGAGCCTCCGCGGTCAGGATGGAGTTTTTGCATCAGTTTTCGATGGGCATCGACGATGGCGCCTTCGTCGGCATCATCATCAAGTCCCAGTATCTCCAGAGCCTCCTTGCGGTTCATGGCGCCGTTCGGAGGCGGTTTTTGTGTTGCGTCCTCCCGAGCCTCGCCCTGAAAACGTTGCTCCAGATAACCCTCAAGGAGTTGCAAGGATTCCGGGTCTTCATTTTCGCAATATTCCCGCAGGGAATCGAGCTGTTCCCGATCCATCTCTTCGAGACGCCAGTCCTTGTGAGGGCCCTCAAGCACTTCGCCGGAGAGCGCGCCCGTTTCGTGGTCGAGATGCATCCGCAGTATGCGTGTCGTGACCGTTGATTGCTGCGCTGCACCGGCACCTTGAGATCTCAGTGATGACAGCATGGGAAACAGACGGAGGAGTAGGGGCAGGGATTGGCGCGCGAACACCAGAAAACCCGTGATGGCTGCGCCTACCCAATGCATCTTGCCGGCGAGCGTGAGCAGTATGACTACCACGACCGCCGCGCCCAGGCCCAGCTTGAAATACTCGCCGCGGCGGAGATGGGGCGGCATGGCAGCGACCCGTCGCAGCAAAATATAGGCAACCGCGCCGACGGCGAGGAGTAACATCAGTCTGGGCATAGCACTCTCATTATTAGGGAAACTAGCGTTTCAGTTGCTCAAGAAGGCGCCGGGATTCCGCGGTGGGATTGTTTTCCAGCGCCTTTCGTCCCCCGGCCGCATAGCGGGCCACAGCGCCCAGGAGCTCTTGCAATCGTCTGGCGCTGCTCTGATCGAAATGCTCGTAGGCGCCGCCACTTAAGCGCGCCATGGTCTGGAAGCAGTGCTTTACTGTCGGGTCGTAGCCTTCCTGAAAAATAAACAGCGGCAGGGATTGGAGGCGACACTGGCCCGCGAGATCCTGGAGGATGGCGGTATTCTCCTCCACGGCGTCGCCAATGAACACCAGGGCCTCCGCTTTTGCGCGGGACTGCTGCTTCAAAGCGGCGCGCAGAAGTGGTCCGATCTGGGTGCGGCCCGCGGCGCATTGTACGCGACTCATGCGCTGCGCCAGGGCGGCGGTGTCGCTCTGCCAGGACTCGAGTTGCAGTTCGCCGATGCCGCGATAGTACGCCAGCTGAATGGACAGGGAGGCTAAATCTTTGGTGGCCTGAAACATATTCGCCTGTAAATCACAGGCGAGATCCCAGGTGGCCTGGCGGCTTGCCGTGGCATCGATGGCGAATATGAGTCTCGATTGCCCCGCGCTGAAGCGCTGCACGTTTCGCGCCCGCTGCAAGAACGCCTGCACGTCGCGGGTCTTGGCCTGCTTAGCGGGTGTGCGGGGCATCGTGGAAGTGAACCGACATGATGCGAGAATGGTATACCCTTGGAGACAGGGCTCCAAGCGAAGTGATAGCCACTTTGCCGGGGCTGTTCAGAACAAGCATGGAGATCAGTCGTGAAGTTGTTTGAATTGCGCAAGAAGCACGCCCTTCCCACCGCAGACAGTGCGCTGCCCGGGCGGGACACACCCATGGCCGTGGCAGAGCGTCATCATGTTCTCGACGCGCCTCTGCGTGGTCCCTTTCCCGAGCACCTGGAGCAGGTGGTTTTCGGCATGGGCTGTTTTTGGGGCGTGGAGCGGATTTTCTGGCAGTTGGATGGCGTGTATACCACGGCGGCGGGCTACGCCGGCGGGCACACCGCCAACCCCAGCTACGAGGAGGTGTGCTCGGGACGGACGGGGCATACGGAAGCTGTGTTAGTGGTGTTCGACCCCGAGCGCGTCAGTCTTGATGAACTCCTGCGACAGTTCTGGGAGGGGCATGATCCCACGCAGGGCATGCGCCAGGGTAATGATCTGGGCACCCAGTACCGCTCCGCGATATACGCCTCGGACACGGCGCAGCTCGGCGTTGCGCGAGACAGCCTGAAGACCTTTCAGGAGCAGTTGAAGACTGCGGGTTATGGGGATATCACCACGGAAGTGGAGATGGCCGGGCCCTTCTATTATGCCGAGGACTACCACCAGCAGTACCTGAGCAAAAATCCCGGCGGCTATTGTGGACTGGGTGGAACGGGGGTCAGCTGCCCCATCGGACTGGACGTCGCCTGACGTCCGGGCCCTAGAACTCTTCTTCGGGTTCCGCCATCTCCAGTTGCTCCATGAGAGCGATGGCGACCTCGAGGAAGTCTGAATCGCTGATGATGCCCACGAGGGCCCCATCACGGGTGACGGGCATACAGCCCAGGCGCTGTTTGCGCAGATACCCCGCAACCGCCCGGAGTTCCGCATCTTCCGTAACGGTTTGCACCGGCGACGTCATGACCGCAGACAGAGCGACGTAATTTTCCTTGGCACTGCTTTGCAAGTCTTGATGCACCAGCCGGGAATCACTGGCCGCGAGCACATCACGATGAGAAACCACCCCGATGACGTTGCCATCGTTGGCCACGATGGGTACGTGCCTGATGTGGTGCTCTCGCATAAGCGATGCTGCATCCAGGAGGCTGTCATCGGGTCCCAGCGTATAGGGCTGAGGGGTCATAATTTCTGCAACACTTAACATATTCCTTCCTCGCTCCCTGACGGCTACCGTCGCTCTAAAAGTGAGCCGGCGGCTGTCGAATCACAGAAGATCGGAGCCGGCACCGAGTAAAGACGCAAACCCCTCAAGCCCAAATTAGGAAATAGCAGGCGCTTCGACATTGATCCCTGTCAAGAAGTGGCACGATGGCCGAACCGATCATTTATCGGGACCGTGGGTCGCCATGCCCCCCCAGGTGTCGTCCCACGGCACAGTGGAGCGCGGTTTCTAAGCGCAGCATGCGAGGACCCAGGGACACGGGTCGCGCTCCGGCGTTGATAATGAGTTCCTGTTCAAAAGGTATAAATCCGCCCTCGGGGCCCAGGGCCAGCAGGCTGGGTGATGAGGGGGAGGCGGGGTAGTCCTCCGCCGCGCCAAGATCCCCCAGGAGTGCGTCGCAGCCATCGCAAAGGGCCGGGAGACTGTCTTCGGCAAAGGGACGAAACCGCCGGTGCAGGTGAACCGTGGGCATGACGGTATCCATGGCCTGCTCCAGACCCGAGAGCAGCGCCTCCCGCAGCGCCGGTGCCTGAAGCAGGGGGCTCTGCCAATAGCTTTTTTCCACGCGAAAGCTGTTGATGAGATGTATCTCTTTGATACCGGTTTCCGCCATGCCTCGGAGAATGCGTCGGAGCATCTTCGGACGCGGTAACGCCATGACGACGGTAAGCGCGAGAGGTGCCGGGGCCGGCTGATCCAGGGATACATCAATGACGGCAAGATCCTCCCCTATGCTGCGCACGGTGCCCGTACCGATGCTGCCGTTTAACTGTCCTACCCGAACATTATCGCCGGCCTGCACCTTGAGCACCGTATTGAGGTGCAGCAGGCGGCGGCCCCGGAGCTCTAACTCATTGTTGGCTCCCAGTTCCTCTGCTTCAACGATCAGCAGGTTCACAGTGCCTAGTCAATCCAGAGATCGTATTCATCGGCATGGGAGACCGTGCCCCGGACCCAGTCGCCGGGTGTGAGATCCGATGCGCCGGGAATATGCACCCGCCCGTCGATTTCCGGCGCATCGGCACTGGAGCGACCGACGGCACCGTCGGCGTCCACGTTGTCGATAAGGACCTCAATCTCCCGTCCGACCTTCTCCTGAAGGCGCCTCGCACTGATGGCCTGCTGTCGAAGCATGAACCGCTCGTAGCGCTCCTCTTTGAGCGCTTCGGGCACGTGATCGGCGAGCTCGTTTGCCGCGGCTCCGGTGACCGGGGAATACTTGAAGCATCCCACGCGGTCCAGCTGGGCCTCGTCGAGAAAGTCCAGTAACTCTTCAAATTCTGCGTCTGTCTCACCGGGGAAACCTACGATAAAGGTGCTGCGCAGGGTGATGTCAGGGCATTGGCTACGCCAGTTGTGAATGCGATGGAGTACTTTTTCCGTGGCCGCCGGACGACGCATGCGCTTGAGCACAGCGTGACTGGCGTGCTGAAACGGGATATCCAGATAGGGCAGAATTTTGCCTTCCGCCATGAGGGGAATAATCTTGTCCACGTGGGGGTAGGGGTAGACATAGTGCAGCCGTACCCAGACGCCCAGTTCACCCAGGGCCTTACACAGGCTTTCCATACGGGTGGACAGGGGGCGGCCCTGCCAGAATCCCGTGCGGTATTTCAGATCCACGCCATAGGCGCTGGTGTCCTGGGAGATGACAAGGAGCTCGCGTACGCCGGAGCGAACCAGCGCTTCCGCTTCGTCCATGACATCGCCGATAGGACGGCTCACCAGATCGCCGCGCATGGAGGGAATGATGCAAAAGCTGCAGCGATGATTGCAGCCCTCGGAAATTTTAAGGTAAGCGTAGTGGCGCGGTGTGAGGCGCACGGTGGACGCGGGGATCAGGTCCGTAAAGGCGTCTTTGGGGGGAGGTGCAGGAACATAGTCGTGCACCGCTGACACCACTTCCTCATAGGCAGCGGGCCCGGTCACGGAAAGCACTTTGGGATGCTCTGCGCGGATGCGCTCCGCATCGGCTCCCTTACCCATGCAGCCGGTCACAATCACCCGTCCATTCTCGGCAATGGCTTCGCCAATGGCTGCCAGAGACTCTTCCTTGGCGCTATCGATGAAGCCGCAGGTGTTGACCACCACGAGCTCCGCATCGGTATAGCTGCCCACAATGTTGTAGCCATCCAGTTTCAGCTGCGACAGGATCCGCTCCGAATCCACCAGAGCCTTCGGGCAGCCGAGACTGACAAAGCCGACATTGCTGTCCTTGCCGTCCTTATCCGAGCGACTTTTTTGGCTGTTACTGTCGCCAGTGCCCGCGCGGATCCCCGGGATGTTGCCAGATTCAGAAGTCATAGTTTGGGTCGATTGATAAAAGCGCGAAGGGTAGCATGGTCCACCGTGCGCAAAGGAGTGTCCCTGGCGCTAACTCAGCAGGAGAAAAGACGATGACCGTGTTAGTGGAGCGCCGGGGACGAGTGCTGAAGGTCGCGATCAACCGGCCCCATAGCCGCAATGCCGTTGATGGACCAACGGCAGGATTGCTGGCGGAGGCCTTCAAGGAATTTGAGCGTGATGACGCCCTGGACGTCGCGGTGCTCTGTGGCGAAGGCGGCACTTTTTGCGCGGGTGCGGATCTCAAGGCCGTCGCCAGCGGTGAAAACATGAACGCCATGGATGCAGCGGGCGATGGTCCCATGGGTCCGTCCCGGCTGCAGCTGAGTAAGCCGGTGATTGCCGCGGTGGAGGGGCACGCCGTGGCCGGTGGATTGGAGCTTGCCCTGTGGTGTGATTTGCGGGTAGCGGACCCCGAAGCGGTGCTGGGAGTGTTCTGCCGGCGCTGGGGCGTGCCCCTTGTTGATGGAGGCACCGTACGCCTGCCCCGGCTCATCGGTGAGTCCCGGGCCATGGACATGATTCTCACGGGGCGACCCGTGGGTGCTCAGGAAGCGCTGGACATAGGGTTGGTGAACCGGGTCTCAGCGCCTGGCGCGGCCCTGGCGTCTGCTCTGGCGCTGGCGGAAGAACTCACTGCCTTTCCCCAGGCCTGCATGCGTGCTGACCGGGCGAGCGCCCAGGCCCAGTGGTCTCTCAGCGAGGAGGATGCCCTGTCCCGGGAATTTGCCGGCGGCGCAGCCGTGGTAAACAGCGGTGAGACGCGCCGCGGTGCCGTGCGGTTCAGCCGTGGTCTGGGACGTCACGGCGACTTTGAATCCATTTAATCGCGGGCCTGCGTTGAATGCTCAAGCCTGCAAGCTACTTGCTCAAGCCTGAATAATGGGCGCTGACTTACGCTATGTGAGGGCTGTTACAGCTTGATGCGGCTCATGGGGCTGTGGGTTCTCACGAGAAGCTCTTTGCGCAGCAGCGCCATGAGTGACAGGCAATCATCGCGGTTGAGAAATTCACCCACCCTGACCGTTTCCTCATTGCCATGAACCGACAGACCGGGCCCCTCCCAGGGATGTTTTTCGGGAGTAATTGCCAGAGCGACCTGATCTCGTTTGAAGCGCCACCGCCGCTTGGGTGCGTAATGGCCCTTGTCGATGGACACCACGCTGTCATCCAGGGTGATGACGTGGCGGTATTCAAGCTTCCAGTTGACGTAATAGAGCGCCCCTGCGAGGGCGAGGAGCTCTGCGCCGGCAAAGGGCAGAACAGGCCAGGCACCCAGGGCGGTAAAACCAATGGCCGCGCCCAGGGACGGCACGGAGACCGCCAGCAGCGCGAGCTTGTTAGTGCGCCAGCTGGAGGAATGATTGGGTTTTGCAATGATTACCAGCGAAGCATCGCTGCGGCTGCTGCTGACCACTGAGGTTAATCCTTCTATGCTGCGGCCCTGGCCTGATGGGCCCGGGTATTGTGCCAAAGTATAGTGCACCTTTAAGGGCGCACACAGGCACCCGGTGCTGTGATGGAGGCCTGGGTGACATCTGGTCAGGGAGAGCAAGGCGATGACAGGATTTCTTACGGCGGCCGCGGTCGCAGATTTTGAGGGTGTGGTTTTGGACTGCCGGTTTGCGCTGAACGACCCCGCCGCCGGTCGTCGGGATTACGAGGCCGGACACATTCCCGGGGCGCAGTATCTGGATCTCGCCCGGGACATGTCTGCACCGGTACAGGAACATGGCGGCCGGCATCCACTGCCAGCCCCCCGGGTATTTGCCCAGACCCTGGCAGAGCTTGGCATTGATCACGCCACGGATGTGCTTTTGTACGATGATTCCCGCTTTGTTTTTGCAGCGCGGTGCTGGTGGATGATGCGAGCCCTGGGGTACCGGGAACCGCGGTTCCTGAGCGGCGGGTACAGTGCCTGGCTCGCCCGCGGAGAAGACCCCGCTACCGCTGCTGCACCGGGGAACACCGTCGTTGCCCCAACCGTACCTAACGCCTGGCCCGGCTGCTGCGACCGCAGGCAGCTGGCGGAGTTGCAGGCGCAGGCGGCAGCGGTCGTGGATGCCAGGGAGGCGCAACGCTATTGCGGCGAGCACGAGCCCATTGATCCCGTTGCCGGGCATATTCCCGGCGCCATCAATCTGCCGTGGCAGAGTTTCAGCAACGAGGATGGGGCTTTTCTGGAGGCAGAGGCCCTGCGTAAGCTCTGGGGAGAGACCCTCGATGCCTCCCCCCTGGTGGTGTATTGCGGCTCCGGGGTGTCTGCCTGCGTCAATGTCCTTTCTCTCGCACTCCTTGGCCGCGATGATGTGTGGCTTTATGGCGGAAGCTGGAGTGACTGGTGCAGCTATCTCTAGCTTTGCGTGCGGCCTTTGGTCGCCAGGGTTTAAAACGGCGCCGGGCAGTGTCCCACGAGCTTTCGTCCGCTGACGGGATGGGGGAAGGCAATGCGCGTGGCGTGGAGCATCAGGCGTGGGGCAGCTCCGAGAACGGCGGGGGGCGCGTACATGTCGCAACCCAGAATGGGGTGGCCCATTTCCCGACAGTGGATGCGTAGCTGGTGGGTGCGTCCCGTAGCCGGCTGTAGCTCCAGGAGGCTGTTGCCGTTTTGTCGGTCAAGGACCTTGAAATAGGTCAGGGACTTCTTCCCAGTCTCGGCGCAGATTTTCTGCAGAGGCCTGTTTTCCCAGTCTCTCGCGATGGGCAGCTCGATCTTTCCTTCATCATCGGACACGGAGCCTGCCACCCAGGCCCGGTAGCGCTTATCCACTGCGCGCTCCTGAAACAGCCGCGACAGCGCGCCCTGGGTGGTCTTTCCACGGGCGACCATCATGATCCCCGAGGTATCAAGGTCCAGTCGATGAACCACCAGGGCATCGGGGTAGTGTTCCTGCAGCCGGGTAATCATGCAGTCGCGGTTCAGGGGGTGCCGACCCGGCACCGACAGGAGCAGATCCGGCTTGCGAATCAGCAGGAGCGACTCGTCAACATAAATGACTCTGACGGGCTCCGGGCTGTGAGGAACGATGTAGGGAGGTAGCTCCTGGGAATCCCCGGACGTCTCCTCGGGGGCAGGGGGCGTGTTCACGAACCCGCGAGTGCCTCCCGGTACGCCTTGACGGCGGCGGGCATTCCCATGCGCAGGGCGTCCACCGTGAGCGCGTGACCGATGGATACTTCCATGAGACCCGGGAGCTTGCGGAAAACAGGCAGATTCTGCAGGTTGAGATCATGCCCCGCATTGACGCCAAGACCTGCCTCCAGGGCTGCGTCCGCGGTTTTTCGAAAGCGCTCAAAGCATTCCTGCACACCCCGTCCGCAGCTCACGGCTTCCGCAAAGGACTCGGTGTACAGCTCTATTCGGTCGGCACCTATGCTCGCCGCGATGGCCATCTGCCCGGGCACCGGGTCCATAAACAGGCTGCTTCGCACCCCCAGGGCGCGCAGCTCAGCGAGCACCGGCTCTAGGTCATCCGCCTGGGCGTGGAGGTCAAAACCGTGGTCGGAGGTCAGCTGCGCATCGCCGTCGGGTACCAGGGTGCACTGGGCGGGGCGTAGCTCGCGAATCAACTCCATAAATCCCGGGTAATCACTGACACCCTTGCGGTCGCTGGCCCGGGATCCCGCAAAGGGATTGCCCTCGATATTGAATTCAACGGTGAGCATGGCGGCGAGTTGCCGGCAGTCGTCGGCGCGGATATGTCGCTGGTCGGGGCGCGGGTGCACGGTAATGCTATCGGCACCGGCGTCGATGCACAGGGTAGCGTGCTCAGGAACGTCGGGTATGGACGTGTCCCGGGAGTTCCTGATCAGGGCCACCTTGTTGAGGTTAACCGAAAGAGCGATCACAGGAGGCTCTTACGCTCGATTTTGGTGATGATGATGGGCTCGATGGGGACATTGCCGTGGGGCCCGATGGCCTGCACGGGGGAGGTGCTGATGTAATCGACGGTCGTCATGCCATCGACAACTTCTCCGAACACCGTGTATCCGGGTGCACCGGGCTGCCAGTCCAGACGCAGGTTCGTGCGCTGGTTGATAAAAAACTGAGCCGTCGCAGAGTCCGGATCCGAAGTGCGCGCCATAGCCAGCGTGCCCCGGACGTTATGCAGACGGTTTTTGGATTCATTGACTACGGGGTCACCCACGGGTTTTTCCACCATGTCCGGCGTGAGGCCGCCGCCCTGAATCATGAAGTTGGGAATCACGCGATGGAAAATCGTACCGTCGTAAAAACCGTCTTCGACGTAGCTGAGAAAGTTCTCCACGGTCAAAGGCGCTTTATCACGAAACAGACGCACGGTGATGGTGCCAACGTTGGTAGTGATCACCACCTGGGGGTTGGGCAGGGGCGTTTCCGAGGACGACTGCGCCAACGTGGCAGCGGCGACCACGCTCAAGAACATCCCTGCAAGGGCGCGGTGGAAAAAACGGGGCAATACGATCATGGATTCTCCTTGGTCAACGGGGGCAAAGGCGATTTTACGCCCAGCTGGAACTGCTTTTTCGTTTGGGCCACAAGCGGGGTACAACCAGGGTGATGATGACGCCCAGGAGCACCGCGAAAGCACCGTCCATAAAAGCACTGCTGCGCACGCGATCCTGGAGACGCTGATTGTCGGCTTCCAGGGTGTCCAGGGTGGTGCGCATGGTGGCTGACTCTTCCACGAGACGACGGTTGTTTTCTGCGGTTTCCACAGCGCTTCCGGAAATCTGACGAAGCTGTGCCAGCTCCTCGCTGACCTGCTGAAGCTCGGCATTACTCTTTGCCAGTTGGGCGCTCACGGCACTCTGCTCCGTTCGAAGCTCAGCCAGGCTGCTGCGAAGTTCAGCGGATTCCTGCTGGGCCTCTTCGAGCTGCCGCACCACGGCGGGCAGGCGCACCTGCGCGGGGGGTTCCGTAGACAGGTATTCCGCCTGTACCCAGCCTTCCGTACCCCGGGCCGTGGCTACCTCGGCCCAGTTCCCGTCGGTGGAACGGCGTTTCTCCGTGAGCTCCGTGCCCGGAATGAGTTTGCCCAGCCAGCGGTAATTGGAGCCGGGCCCTGCGTGCAGGACGACGAACACTTCATCACTGATGTAGCGGGATTCCTGAGCGTGGACGAGGGAGCCTGCACTCAGCAGCAGGATCAGAATAGCGCGGATCACGGTGATTCCTTCTTGGTGGATTGTGGGTGGAATAGCTGCATATTGCGGTGCCTAGGGGATGACAATTTTGAAGGGCTTGACGTCGACCCTGGCGAATACGCCGGAGGTGCTGTAGGGATCTTCATCGGCCCAGCGCCGGGCATCTTCGAGGGACGGGAACTCGGCAATGATAAGGCTGCCCGTAAATCCCGCTTCACCGGGGTCCTCGCTGTCGATGGCCGGATGAGGTCCGCCCACGAGCACCCGGCCCTGGTCGGCCAGAACCTGGACACGGGCCAGGTGCTGCTCACGGACCTGCATGCGCAGAGGCAGACTGTTGGGAACGTCGGTACCGAAAATGGCGTAGTACATGGTTTAAAAGCTCCGGTTAGTCGCCGTCAGTATTCGCTGCCGGCTCTTCCGCCTGCAGGTGCGGGCTCACGAGTACGGCGGTGAGCACCGTCAGCAGCAGCGTAAACCCGATGGCGGAGTACAGTTTATAGCTGACCCAGAACGCTTCGCTGTAGCCATAGGCAACATAAAGGTTGAGGGCGCCCACGATGAGAAAGTTGCTCATCCACAGGAGGTTGAGTTTTGCCCATACGGCTTTGGGTAGCTCCAGCTGAGCACCGAGGGTGCGTTCGAGGAGGTTGCGATCCCCAATAAAATGAAAAATCCCGAAGGCGAGGGCCAGCGCCCAGTTGAAGATCGTCGGTTTCCATTGGATAAAGGTCTGGTCCCGGAGTATCAGCGTGGCGCCACCGAACACGGCCACGGCCACAAATGTCCAAAGGCTGCGCTTGTCCCAGAATCCACTGGCAATCCGGGATATGAGCACCTGCAGCGCCGTGGCAGCGATGAGCACCGCCGTCGCACTGAAGATGCCGTCAAACTCGTGTTGCCAACCCCCCAACGTGAGGGTTTCTCCATCGAGCTGATAGACGATAAAGAACAGAGCTATGGGAATAAATTCGAGGAGTTGTTTCATGCCAATCGCCAGACCGGTCTGCAGTGCTAGAATGCCGCGCAGTCCCAAAGGGGCCGCATTGTAAAACAAATCCCAAGGTCGCGCGGAGCGGACTTCCATGAGTCAGTTCTTCCAGATACACCCCGATAATCCCCAGGCCCGCCTCGTCCGCCAGGCGGCGGACATTGTCCGTGGGGGAGGCGTTATCGTGTATCCAACGGATTCGGCCTATGCCTTAGGCTGTCACATCGGCGACAAGGGGGCCCTGGATCGCATTCGCCGCATTCGCAAGCTCGACGACCGGCATAATTTCACCCTCGTTTGCCGCGATCTGTCAGAAATCGCCACCTACGCCCGGGTGGATAACTCCGTTTATCGCCTACTCAAGCAGCACACGCCCGGTCCCTATACCTTTATTCTCCGCGCAACCACGGAGGTGCCTCGACGCCTCATGCAGGCAAAGCGCAAAACTGTCGGTCTTCGTGTACCGGAGAATGCCATCACCCAGGCCTTGCTGGGCGATCTCGGGGAGCCTCTGATGAGCGTATCCCTGATTATGCCGGGAGATGAGCTGCCCCTCATCGATCCCTATGAGATTCGTGAATTACTGGAGCATGAGGTGGATCTGGTCATCGATGGCGGTTACTGCGGTATGGAGGCAACCACGGTTGTGGACCTGGCGGATGAGGAGCCCATGGTGCTTCGCGCAGGGAAGGGGGATCCCGCACCTTTTGAGGCGCTGTGAGGCTTTTTTCCGGCCCTTTCAGGCCCTCTGAGGTATACTTGCGGGATCTTTTGAAGGTACTTCCGTGACGAACGACACTCAAGAAATAGCGCCCCCAGGCCCTGCATCCGTAGGTCCGGACTTACCGACCCAGTCCGAGATGCCTTTTGCCGTGGTTATGGGCAAGGCCGTCACGGAGCTGCCCAAGGATCTTTACATACCGCCCCAGGCTCTGGAAGTGTTTCTGGAGGCCTTTGAGGGCCCCCTGGACCTTCTCCTCTATCTCATTCGTCGCCAGAATCTCGACATTCTCGAGATCGACGTCTCGCGGATTACCGAGCAATACATGCACTACGTCGACCTCATGGATGCCATGCAGTTTGAGCTCGCCGCGGAATATCTCCTCATGGCAGCGATGTTGGCGGAGATAAAGTCGCGCATGCTTCTGCCCCGGGCGACCACGGAAGAGGACGATGAGGAAGACCCCCGGGCCCAACTCATCCGTCGTCTCCAGGAATACGAGCGCTTCAAGAAAGCAGCAGAGGATATCGAAGAGTTGCCGCGCATGGAGCGCGATACCTGGGTGGCGAGTGCCGCGCCACCGCCCGTGGAGCAGGAGCGGCCCGCCCCGGATGTGGATATGCGCGAACTGCTGCTGGTGCTCTCTGATGTGCTTAAGCGGGCGCAGATGTACGAAAGCCATCAGGTGCAGCGCGAGGCGCTGTCCACACGGGAGCGCATGTCCCAGGTGCTCGACAGGCTTCAGGGCAAGCAGTTTGTTCCCTTTGTTTCCCTGTTCTCTGCTGAGGAGGGCAAGCTCGGTGTGGTGGTGACGTTTCTGGCAATCATGGAGCTGATTAAAGAGTCGCTGGTTGAGATCGTTCAGACGGAAAGTTTTGGGCCGATACACGTTAAGGGGCGTGCGGAATGAGTGATAGCACGGGACTGGTGCAGATTATTGAAGCGGCACTGTTGGCGGCGGGAAAACCCCTGACCGTTGCGCAGCTCGGGGCTCTGTTTGAGGAGCACGAGCGGCCGGCGAACGAAGATATCCGGGCGGCCCTGGCGGAGGTGGGAGAGCGCTGCGAGGGTCGTGGTTTTGAATTGGTGGACGTGGCCAGTGGGTTTCGTCTTCAGGTGCGGGAGCAGCTCAGCCCCTGGGTGAGCCGGCTGTGGCAGGAACGTCCCCAGAAGTATTCCCGGGCGCTCCTGGAGACCCTGGCCCTTGTGGCCTATCGCCAGCCCATTACCCGGGGCGAGATTGAAGAGATTCGCGGGGTGGCGGTGAGCACCAACATCATTCGCACACTGCATGAACGGGATTGGATTCGCGTCGTGGGGCATCGTGATGTGCCGGGGCGTCCTGCCATGTATGCCACAACCCGGGATTTTCTCGACTACTTCAACCTGAAGAGTCTCGACCAGCTTCCCGCCCTGGCAGACATCCGCGATCTGGAAACGCTCAATGCCGAGCTGGGGTTCAGTGAGCCCCTGCCCGAAGCTGCGAACGGCGAATCTTCTCAGGAGAATGAGTCCTCCCGGGAGGATGAGCCCCACAGCGAGGATGCCGTTACTGCCGGTGAGTCCTCGGAGTCCATGGACGAGATAGCCGTCGATTCGGAGGATTCTCAGGAGCCCGCCGATGCTGATGGCCAGGAGCAGGCGACGCATGGCCAAGGCTGACAAAAGCGAGGGGAAGGCCGAGAGCAGCGCGCCAAAAGACGGCGAAAAGCTGCAAAAGGTTCTCGCGCGCTCGGGGCTGGGTTCCCGCCGAGAAATGGAGCGCTGGATCGAGCAGGAGCGTGTCACCATCGACGGTAAGGCCGCGCGACTCGGTGATCGCGTGGTCGCCGCCCAGCGCATCGAAGTCGATGGTCGGCCCCTCGTAGCCAGCGATGGGGAAAAGACCCGTTGCCTCCTCTATCACAAGCCCACGGGTGAGGTTTGCTCCCGCAAGGATCCTGAAGGTCGACGTACGGTGTTTGAGCGGCTGCCCAAGGTGAAGTCCGGGCGCTGGATCTCCATCGGCCGCCTGGATTACAACACCTCCGGATTACTGCTGTTTACCACCGATGGTGAACTTGCCAACGCGCTCATGCACCCCAGCGCAAACATCGAGCGGGAATACATGGTCCGGGTCATGGGAGATGTCACGGAAGATCACCTGAAGGCCATGCTCGAAGGCGTGATGCTGGAAGACGGTGTCGCCCGTTTTACGGATATTCAATCCGGCGGCGGCGACGGCATCAATAGCTGGTACTACGTGGTCCTGATGGAGGGACGAAACCGCGAGGTGCGTCGCCTGTGGGAATCCCAGGGCCTCACGGTGTCGCGACTCAAACGGGTGCGCTACGGCGATCTGTTTGTGCCTTCCAAAGTGAAAAAAGGGCAGTGGCAGGAGCTCGCGCCCAACGAAATTAATGGTCTGTACCGTATGGCCGGGATGCAGGCCAAAGACGTGGAGCCACCGTCGCGGGAGGATCGCAGCAAGCACAAGCGCATGGAAGGAAAGCGTGGGCGTGTGCGCGGCAACAGGCATGCAAAATCCGCCAGAGACAAGACCGGTGCCCCCGATAAAGGCAGTCGCAAGCCGTCGCGGTCCCGCAAACCCGGCTCCGGCAAACGGGAGAGTGCTCCCGTAAAAAACAAGGGGCGCAGCCGCGCCTAGGCATTTACTGGGCGTTAAAACTGCAGCCGCTGCAGCCCACACTCGCGTCATCCATCAGATATAGATAGCTGCGCATGATCGCTTCCGGCGAGGGATTGCTATCGGGCTCTTCGGCGGGGTAGGCCGCGCGGCGCATGGCCGTGTTGGTCGCTCCGGGATTGATGCAGTTGACCCGGATATCGCTGGTGTTTTCCGTTTCGCTGGCGAGTACCTGCATCATACCCTCGGTGGCAAATTTGGAGACGGCGTAGGCGCCCCAATAAGCCCGTCCCGTACGTCCCACTCCCGATGAGGTCAGCACCAGGGATGCCCGGGGTGCCTGGCGGAGCAGGGGCATGAGGCTTTTAATCAGAAGAAACTGGCTGTGGACATTCAGATGGATAACGTCCCGCCAGTCATTCCAGGCGGATTGTTCCAGGGGGCGCCGCTGACCGAGTATTCCCGCATTTAAAAGCAGACCATCGAGTCTGCCCAGTTGCTCCTCGATAACATCAGCCAGGGCGATAAACGCCTCTTCCGTATCCTGTGCAAGGTCAAAGGGGATGGCAGCGGGTTGGGGGCCGCCCGCCGCTTCTATGGCGTCATAGACGGACTCAAGTTTCTCTACGTTTCTCGCCAGGAGCACCACCGTCGCGCCATGGGCGGCATAGCTCATGGCGGCACTGCGACCAATGCCATCGCTGGCGCCTGTGACAAGAATGGTTTTCCCCGCCAGGGCAGTGGGGTCCGGCTGATAGTTATCGGGAATCGCAATCCCCACGGTCTGCTGTTCCGTCGTCTGTGGCTCAGGCATAGCGGCGCTCCGCATCGGGGAATAAAAGTGTGTGGAGATCTTCGCTGCGCGCGGCAATCGCGTCCGCCCCCCAACGCTCGGCGCTGTCCCCGGGTTCGATATAGCCATAGGCGGCGGCGATGGTAAACATCCCCGCCCGCTGTCCCGCCTGGATATCGCGCAGGTGGTCGCCGAGGTAAACGGTTTCATGGGCGGCGCTATGAAGTTCCCGGCATCCCCGCTCGAGGCTCTCGGGATGCGGTTTGGCGTGGGTGACATCATCCGGGCAGACCACGCTGCGGGGGTTCAGGCCCAGCGTCGCGAGGAGGGGCTCTGTGTATTCCCGGGGTTTGTTCGTGGCGATGCCCCAGGCGATCCTGTCTCCCTCAAGCTTCTCCAGCAATGCCTCGATGCCGGGGTAGAGGCGGGCATGGCTGCCGAGAATTCCGGCATAGAGGGTCAGCAATCGCTGGCGCCAGGGCTCAAAGTCCCCATCGCCCTCCTTCAGATCCAGCGCCAGGGTGACCAGTGCCCGTGATCCGTTGGACACACTCGAGCGGATTCGTTCCGCATCCATAGGGGCGCGGCCAAACTCTTCACGCAGTTGCTGCACCACGGGAATAAAGTCATCGGCGGTGTCTACCAGGGTGCCGTCGAGATCAAAGATTACTGCGCGCAGACCCGCTCCGGGGTGCTTCACGCGGCCTTGCTCGCATGGACCATGAAATTCACCGAAACGTCATTGGGATTGAGTCGATAACGCTTGCTCAGGGGGTTGTAGGTCAGACCGGTCATGCTCTCCAGCTGTAAGCCCGCGTCCCGCAGCCCCTGGGCCAGCTCCGACGGGCGGATAAACTTTTCATATTCATGGGTACCCGCCGGCAACATCCTCAGGATGTGTTCGGCCCCCACGATGGCAAACAAAAAAGCCTTGGGGTTGCGATTGATGGTCGAGAAATACAGGTTGCCGCCGGGGCGGGTGAGGTCCGCACAGGCCTGAATGACCGCGCCGGGATCGGGCACATGCTCCAGCATCTCGAGACAGCAGACCACATCAAAGTGCTCCGGGTGCTCTGCGGCGAAGGCTTCTGCGGTGCTGCGTTCGTAGTGAACGTCCACACCGGATTCCAGTTGGTGCAGGCGCGCGACGGACAGGGGGCCCTCGCCCATATCGATGCCCGTCACGTCTGCACCGCGCCGGGCCATGGATTCCGCGAGAATGCCGCCCCCGCAGCCGACATCCAGAAGACGCTGGCCCGCCACTGGCGAATGTCCATCGATCCAGTTGGCGCGCAGGGGGTTGATTTCGTGGAGGGGACGGAATTCCCCATCCATATCCCACCAGCGCGCGGCGAGGGCCTCGAATTTTGCAATTTCGGCGTCGTCTACGTTCAGGCTTTGGGTCGTGGTCATAGTCTTTGGAAGTCCGCTTGTTGAATCATTGAGCGCTGATTTTCTGTCGCCAGTGTTTCGCCCGCGCCAGCGTGTCATCGACATCAATGGTGAGAAGTTTACGCTCGTGCATAAGGGCCTCGCCCGCCACCCAGCTGTGCGTAACTTCAGCGCCGGTGCAGGCGTAAACAATCTGCGACGGGGGATTATAAAGCGGCTGCGTCGACGGCGCAGACAGATCAATGGCAATGAAGTCCGCCTGCTTACCCGGCGTAATGCTCCCGATCTCCTGATCAAGACCCAGGGCTTTGGCTCCTCCCAGAGTAGCCATGTGCAGCGTGTCATACGCGGACATTACCGTAGGGTCCCCCGTCGTGAGTTTTGCCAGCAATGCGGCGCTATGCATTTCATTGAAGAGATTGAGGTCGTTATTGCTGGCGGCGCCATCGGTGCCCAGTCCTACGTTGACGCCCGCTGCCCGGAGCTCGCTGACGGGGCAGGTACCGGAAGCCAGTTTCATGTTTGGCTGGGGGCAGTGGACAACCTGTGCACCGGTCTCCGCCAGATTGGCAATATCCTGACTGCCGATGGAAGTCATGTGCACGCACTGGGTCCGTGGCCCGAGAAGACCCAGGCGTCGCAGGGTATCCACAGGGCGTTCACCCGTGGCCTCTACGGCGCTGAGAACTTCTCCCGCGGTTTCGTGTAAATGAATATGTACGCCCATATCGAGCTCAGCCGCATACAGGGCCACTTTTTCCAGGGAGGATTCTGCAACGGTGTAGGGTGAGTGGGGGCCGAAGGCGATGCTCAGGCGGTCCAGATTCTTGCAGTCATCCCGAAGGGCCAGGGACTTGCTGATGTAATCGTCTGCGCCATCACCCCAGGCCGTGGGAAACTCGAACACCGGTGTGGTGAGTTGGGCACGCATGCCGCTCTTCGTACACAGCGCTGCCACAACTTCGGGGAAAAAATACATGTCGCTGAAGGTGGTGGTGCCCGAGAGCAGCATTTCCGCCATGGCCAGGGATGTGCCGTCACGCACGAAGTCTTCACCGACGTGAGCGGTCTCTGCCGGCCAGATGTGGTTCTCCAGCCACGGCATCAGGGGCAGGTCATCAGCAAAACCGCGCAGGAGCGTCATGGCGGCATGTCCGTGGGCGTTCACCAGCCCCGGTAGTACTGCATGGTCCGGGAGTTTGATGGGCTCTACGGGGCAATTCTCCGGGAGATCCCCCACGGGGAGCAGGGCTTTGATAATGCCCTTTTCCACAACGATGGCGTGGTCTCTCAGGACCTCGTCCCGCGATGCCATAGAGATTATCCAGCCGGGCACAACGATAAGGTCTGCCGAAAATGAGGACGGATTCATAGGCGTAATCTCAGGGGCGCGTCGGGCTTCAGGGGTGGGCGTAGGGCGGGATTATAACGTGCCCGGCCGCCGCTGCTGAGCCCCGGGAAGCCCGTCCGGCGATGGTCCCCGGCACGCAGCGGGGCATAGCTTTGCAGCCCTGCAAAAAGGTATACTCGGCGGTTGTTTATGAGGGCTGACGGTTCCCGTCCTGCGCCCTTCATAGCACCACCAGACAGCACCACCGACCGACTACCACTTCAAGGCGATTTATGGGTGAATTAGCGAGAGAAATCTCTCCCGTCACAATTGAGGACGAGCTTAAGCAGTCGTATCTCGATTATGCGATGAGCGTTATTGTCGGGCGAGCGCTGCCCGATGTACGGGATGGTCTCAAACCCGTTCACCGTCGGGTTTTGTTCGCGATGAACGAGCTGAACAACGACTGGAACAAGCCGTACAAGAAATCCGCGCGGGTCGTGGGTGATGTCATCGGTAAATATCATCCCCACGGTGACTCCGCGGTATACGACACCATCGTCCGGATGGCGCAGCCGTTTTCTATGCGCTACACCCTCGTGGACGGGCAGGGCAACTTTGGCTCGGTGGACGGCGACTCGGCGGCTGCCATGCGCTACACCGAAATCCGCATGTCGAAGATTGCCCACATGCTGCTCTCGGATCTCGACAAGGACACCGTCGATTACGTCGATAACTACGACGGCACGGAGCGAATTCCCGCGGTTCTGCCTACGCGCGTGCCCAATCTGCTGGTTAACGGGTCCGCCGGTATCGCCGTGGGTATGGCCACGAATATCCCGCCTCACAACCTCCGGGAAGTGGTAAATGCCTGTCTGGCATTGATTGGCGATGCGCATATCTCCATCGACGATCTCATGCGCTATCTGCCCGGACCGGACTTCCCCACGGGCGCCATCATCAACGGTCGCGCAGGCATCGTGCAGGCTTACCGCACGGGTCGTGGGCGCATTTACGTGCGCGCGAGAGCCGAGGTCATCACCGACGAAAAGACCGGTCGGGACACAATTATTGTTCATGAAATTCCCTACCAGCTGAACAAGGCACGGCTCATCGAGCGCATCGCCGAACTGGTTAAAGAAAAGAAGCTTGAGGGCATCAGCGAGCTGCGGGACGAATCGGACAAAGACGGCCTGCGTGTGGTGATCGAGCTGCGCAAGGGTGAGATCGGCGACGTCGTACTCAACAATCTTTACGCGCAGACATCGCTGCAAAACGTTTTTGGCATCAACATGGTGGCCCTGGTCGACGGTCAGCCGAGGGTGCTGAATCTCAAGGAGATTCTCGAGGCGTTTTTGCGGCACCGCCGCGAAGTCGTCACCCGGCGCACCCTGTTTCTGTTGCGTAAGGCGCGGGAGCGGGGGCATGTTCTTGAAGGTCTGGCTATCGCTCTGGCGAACATTGACAAGGTTATTGAGCTGGTAAAAGCGTCCCCAAGCCCTGCGGAAGCCCGGGAGAGCCTCCTTGCCGAGCGTTGGTTGCCCGGCGAAGTCACGAGCATGCTCGAGCGCGCTGGCGCGGAAGCCTGCCGCCCCGATGAGCTCGAGCCCTTCTACGGACTCCACGACGGCGAGTACCGCTTATCGCCGACGCAGGCCCAGGCGATCCTCGATTTGCGCCTCCATCGACTCACGGGCCTCGAGCACGAAAAGCTCCTCAAGGAGTATCAGGACAAGTTGGCTGAAATCGCCGATCTGCTGGACATTCTGCAGGACCGGGAGCGACTCCTTGCGGTCATTCGTGAGGAGCTCGAGGAAATCGCCACGGAGTTTGGCGATGAGCGGCGTACGGAAATCCGTGATTCCCAGGAAGATCTTACCGCCGAGGATCTTATTACTCCGGAAGACCGCGTGGTGACTCTGTCCCACGGTGGTTACGCCAAGACCCAGCCGCTGGCGGAGTACCAGGTGCAGCGTCGCGGCGGCATGGGCAAGGCCGCGCTGTCCGTAAAAGACGAGGACTTTGTCGAGCACCTGCTCATCGCCAACACCCACGATACCCTGCTGTGCTTTACCAACCTCGGCAAGGTCTACTGGATCAAGGTGTATCAGATTCCCGTTGCAGGACGTTCCTCCCGGGGTCGTCCCATGGTGAATCTGCTGCAGCTGGATGAAGGGGAGCGTGTGACGTCAATCCTGCCCCTGGAAGAGCACTCGGATGACCGCTTTATCTTTATGGCCACGGCTCAGGGCTATGTAAAGAAAACGGATCTGGCGAGTTTTGCGCCGCGCTCTGCGGGGCTGCGCGCCATCGTGCTCGGCGAAGACGACGTTCTGGTGGGAACAGCGATCACCGACGGCAATCAGGATGTGATGCTGTTTTCCAGCGAAGGCAAGGCAACGCGCTTCTCCGAGAGTGCCGTGCGGGCCATGGGCCGTGCAAGTCGTGGCGTTCGGGGGATTAATCTCGCCGATGGTCACCGCATGATTTCCCTGCTGGTGCCCGATGCCCGCGGCACCGTGTTGACGGTGAGCGAGAACGGCTACGGTAAACGCACCACCGTTGATGATTTCCCCACCAAGGGACGCGGCGGAAAAGGCGTCATCGCCATGGCGAGCTCCGAGCGCAACGGTCGTCTGGTAGGGGCTCTGCAGGTATTCAGTGGCGATGAGCTTATGTTGATCTCCAACCAGGGCACCCTTGTGCGGACCCAGTGCGACCAGGTGTCACAACTGGGACGCAATACGCAGGGGGTTCGCATTATCCGCACCAAGGAAGGCGAAACCCTGGTACGGGTGGAGCGCATCGTCGATAGCGGTGAGGAGGGCGATAAAGTGGCCGCGGCGGCCGACGACAGTGCTGCAGTTTCAGTTAGCACTTCGGTGGACGAGTACCCTGCTTCCGACAACAATGATGCATCGGAAAGCCCCGTTGAGAGCGGTGACGATTAATGCACCGGCCCTATAACTTCTGCGCAGGCCCCGCAGCCCTGCCCGAGGCGGTCCTCACGCGTGCCGCCGGGGAAATGCTCGATTGGCATGGCACGGGCATGTCCTTCATGGAGATGAGCCATCGCTCCGGCGAGGTCGTCAGCACCGTAGAAGCGGCGGAATCCTCGCTGCGCCGTCTCCTGGGCATTGGCGATGAGTTTGCCGTGCTGTTCGTGCAGGGGGGCGCAACGTCACAATTCGCGGGGGTACCCATGAATCTCGGTGGCGTCGGCAAACCCTTCGCCTACGTCAATACAGGTCAGTGGTCGGCAAAAGCCATGGCTGAAGCCAGTCGCTATGGCGACGTGGTGGAGGTGGCCGCCGCGTCAAAAGAACTGCCCTGCGCGATTCCCGAACAGGAATCCTGGGCGAGCGCCGACGACGCAGCTTATTTGCACTTTACGCCCAACGAAACCATCGATGGCATCGAGTTTCACTGGGTGCCCGAGAGTCAGGCGCCCGTAGTCGCGGATATGTCCTCAACGCTGCTTTCCAGGCCCATCGCCGTTGATGATTTCGACGTTATCTACGCTGGTGCCCAGAAAAACATCGGCCCCGCGGGCCTGGTGATTCTCATCGTGAGGCGAGAGCTTTACGGGCGCACCCTGAGCAGCTGCCCGAGCATGATGAACTGGGAAGTCACGGATAAGGCTGGCTCCATGCTCAATACGCCACCAACCTATTCTATTTACCTGGCGGGTCTGGTATTTGAATGGCTTGAGGCCCAGGGCGGTCTGGCTGCCATGGCCGAGCGCAACCGCAAAAAAGCCACCAGCCTGTATGCCGCCATCGACGAAAGCGGCTTTTACGGCAACCCCGTCGCCGTCGCCGATCGCTCCTGGATGAACGTGCCCTTTACGCTGGCAGATGCCGAGCTGGACAAGGTCTTTCTTAAAGAAGCCGAGACTGCGGGGCTGCTGAATCTCAAGGGGCATCGCTCCGTGGGGGGGATGCGGGCCAGTATCTACAACGCCATACCCCAGGCAGCGGTGGACGCTCTCGTCGAGTTTATGCAGGATTTTGAGCGCAAGCACGCTTAATCGACTGACGAAGCCTATGTCCTGTTCACCGCCTATGTCTCCCCATCGAACGCCCGCATGCTGTGGAGCTCTGTGGTCGTGAGCAATGATGTGATTACCGGGACGCCGGGCGACGATGAAGGCGACGATCGCAGTTTAGAGCAGGTGCGGGCGGACATTGACGCCGTGGATGCAAAGATTCAGGCCCTCATCGCAGAGCGCGCCCGCTGTGCCCAGCGCGTTGCGGCGATTAAGCTCGATGAGGTGCAGGCCGCACGCGCCCGGGGCGAGTCCGACCAGGAAGTGGTGTATTACCGTCCCGAGCGGGAAGCCCAGGTGCTGCGCCGGATCATGGAGCGTGACAGCGGGCCCCTCGAAGGTCCCACGGTGGCCCATGTGTTCCGGGAAATCATGTCCGCCTGTCTCGCGCTGGAAAAGCCCCTGCAGGTTGCCTATCTCGGACCTGAGGGAACCTTTACCCAGGCCGCGGCGCTCAAACATTTCGGGCATGCGGCGATCTGTGTTCCCCAGGTCACCATCGACACGGTGTTCTCCGAAGTGGAATCCGGTCACTGTAACTACGGCATCGTTCCGGTGGAGAATTCCACGGAGGGCATGGTCAGTCACACCCTGGACAGCTTTATCGATTCACCCCTGAAAATCGCCGGGGAAGTCGAGCTG
Organism: Congregibacter litoralis KT71; assembly: GCF_000153125.2. Classification (NCBI taxonomy): domain Bacteria; kingdom Pseudomonadati; phylum Pseudomonadota; class Gammaproteobacteria; order Cellvibrionales; family Halieaceae; genus Congregibacter; species Congregibacter litoralis. The sequence goes on along the minus strand of NZ_CM002299.1, from coordinate 3,209,259 downwards.
CGCATAAGTCATCACCTGATGGCGGCCCCGGGAACGAAGATGGAGGAGGTGAGCCGAATCTGCGCCCACCAACAGGCCCTGGCTCAATGTCGTAACTGGTTGGATGCGCACTGGCCCAAGACCGAGCGCCTGGCGGTGAGCAGTAACGGGGAGGCGGCCCGCATGGCGGCGGAGCATTCCGGCACTGCGGCCATCGCCGGCGACATGGCTGCCGAGGTCTATCAGCTGGATGTACTCGCGGAACATATCGAAGACGCCGCCGACAATACAACGCGCTTTCTGGTCATAGGGCGCAGCGAGGTGCCTCCCAGCGGCATGGATAAAACGTCCATCGTTGTGTCCAGTCGTAACAAACCCGGGGCCCTGTTTACCCTGCTGGATCCGTTCCGCCGCCATGGCGTAAGCCTCACGCGAATTGATACCCGTCCCTCGCGTACAGAAAAATGGGCCTACGTTTTCTTCATTGAATTCGAGGGGCATGTTCAGGACCCTGCGGTGCTGGAGATCATGCGAGAGCTTGAGGAGCAGTCCATCCTCCTCAAGCCTCTGGGCTCCTATCCCATTGGCGTGCTCTGAATCCCCTCGGTGACTGATACAGGGCACAGGGTCGGTTTTGTAGGGATGGGGCTCATTGGCGGGTCTCTGGCCCTGGCTCTGAAAAAAGCGGGTTTTGCAGCGACGGTTACTGCCTGGGATCGCGATCCCGAAGCCCTGGAGAAAGCCCTGGAACGGGGCGTTATCGACGGCGCAGCGGACAGCGTCCGGTCACTCATGGATGCGGCGGATGTTGCCGTTCTCGCCACGCCGACGCTGGCCTGCGAAGCACTCATTCTGGAGATGCTTCAAAACCCCGGCAGCGCCCGTTGCGTGACCGATGTTGCCAGCGTCAAAGGCGATCTTTATCGCGCCGTGGTGGCGGCCGCACCTGAGGGTGCAGCTATTTATGTCCCCGGTCATCCCATCGCCGGGTCCGAGCGCTCCGGCGTGGCCGCCGCCGACGCAGCGCTCTTTGAGCGTCATCGCGTTATTCTCACGCCCGATGCAAACACGGATTCCCGGGCGCTGGAGCTGGTGCAAAAATTGTGGGTCGCCGCGGGCGCGACGGTGCAGTCCATGGATGTGGAGGAGCACGACAGCGTGCTGGCAGCAACCAGTCATTTGCCCCACGTCCTCGCCTATGCCCTGGTGGACGCCCTGGCACAGTCCCCCATTCGCGATGACATTTTTCGCTTTGCGGCGGGGGGGTTTCGGGATTTCACCCGCATTGCCTCCAGTGATCCGGTGATGTGGCGGGATATTTCTATGGCCAACCGGGATGCCCTTCTTGGGGCTCTGGATGATTTTTGCGAGCACCTGAGCACCCTGCGTAATGCCATTGCCGCGGGCGATGGCAGAGCTTTGGAAAACACCTTTCGCTCTGCCAAGACCGCCCGGGATGAATTTGCCAGAGACCTGGCTGCCCGTGATCGGGTCGCCGACTAAACCCCTGGGGGACCGTGTGGGTCCCCCGGAGCCCAGAGGAGTAAGTAAATCGTGGAATTTTTGGTAGCTCCCGGCGGCAGCATTCACGGTGAAGCCCGGGTGCCCGGCGACAAGTCCATATCTCACCGGTCCGTCATGCTGGGTGCCATGGCCACGGGGGAAACCTCGGTGAAAGGATTTCTCCAGGGGGAGGACGCCCTGGCCACCGTTGCGGCTTTCCGTGCCCTGGGTGTGGAAATCGAGGGCCCCAGAAAAGGTGCCATGCGTATCCGGGGCGTAGGTCTCCGGGGGCTCCGGGAGGCGTCTACCCGTCTCGATATGGGGAACTCGGGCACGAGCATGCGTCTTCTTTGCGGCATCCTGGCCGGGCAGGAGTTCTCCAGTGAACTGGTAGGCGATGCATCCCTCATGGGCCGCCCCATGCAGCGGGTCATAACGCCCCTGACCCGCATGGGGGCCACCATTGTGTCCGGGGATGGGGGGCGGCCACCCCTCAAAATCAGCGGAGGATCCAGCCTCCGGGGTATTCACTACGATTTGCCCATGGCCAGCGCCCAGGTCAAGTCCTGCGTCCTGTTGGCAGGCTTGTTTGCCGAGGGGGAAACCTCCGTCACCGAGCCGGCGCCTACCCGGGATCATACGGAACGCATGCTCCGCGGTTTTGGCTATGAGCTCCAGTCGCGGGACGGTGTGACAAGTCTCCGCGGCGGCGGGCAGTTGCGGGGCTGCGAGATCGACGTGCCTTCGGATATTTCCTCTGCTGCCTTTCTCATGGTGGCAGCGAGTATTGCGCCGGGCTCGGAATTACTCCTGACTCATGTCGGCGTTAACCCCACCCGCACCGGCGTGATCAGCATTCTGAAGCTCATGGGGGCAGATATCACCCTGAGTAATGAGCGGGAGGTCGGGGGAGAACCCGTGGCGGATATTTTTGTGCGCTCGGCATCGCTCAGGGGAATTGATATCCCCCGAGACCTTGTGCCCCTGGCTATCGACGAGTTCCCGGTGCTGTTTATCGCCGCCGCCTGTGCCGAGGGTCGAACCGTGCTCCGCGGTGCTGAGGAGCTTCGTGTCAAAGAGAGTGACCGCATTGCCAGCATGGCGGAGGGTTTAACGACCCTCGGGGTGAGCAATGAGGTCCTCGATGACGGCATCATCATTGATGGCGGGCCCATCTCCGGCGGCACCATCAGGACCTTTCACGATCATCGTATTGCCATGTCCTTTGCCGTGGCGGCCCTGCGGGCGGAAAACGAGATCCGGATCCTGGATTGCGATCATGTCGCCACGTCTTTTCCTGATTTTGACGCTCTGACCCGGGGGCTGGGGCTGCAGATTGCATCCAGGGATGGCGGCGAGTGAGCGTGCCGGTCATCACCGTCGACGGACCCGGGGGGGCGGGGAAGGGGACGCTGTGCTACAGCCTCGGGAGTCAGCTGGGCTGGCACATGCTTGATAGTGGCGCCCTGTATCGCGTCACGGCACTGGCAGCCCTCGAGGATGAGATCCCCCTCAGTGATGACGATGCCGTCGCGGAGCTTGCCCGGCATCTGAAACTCAGCTTTGTGCCCGCGGCGGAAGGGCTTACCCAGGTGCTTCTTGACGGCAGGGACATCAGCCTCGCCATTCGCAGCGAAAGCTGTAGCGCCGCCGCCTCGAAAGTGGCGGCCATGGGGGAGGTTCGCGCGGCATTACTGGCGCGTCAGCGACAGATGGCTGTGGCGCCGGGGCTGGTTGCCGATGGCCGGGATATGGGTACCGTGGTGTTCCCCGATGCGCCCCTGAAAATTTTCCTCACGGCGAGTGCCCGGGCCCGTGCGGAACGGCGCCATCGTCAGTTGATGGCCAAAGGCGAAAGTGTTACTCTCGCGCGCCTTCTCGAGACCATCGAGGAGCGGGATGCACGCGACCGGAACAGAGCGGAGTCTCCCCTGGTGCCCGCTAACGATGCCTTAGTCATTGATAGTACAGGCATTTCGGCGGATTCGGTGCTCGATACCGTCCTTCAGGAAGCACGTCTGAGGGAGCTTGTCAGTTAGGGTTCAGCCGATGTTCCCCGACAGTGTTTTCGAAGGGTTTCAGGGCTCTGCGCTGAAACCTTCAATGGTAGGTTTTTGGCTTTTGGTGAAACTTGATCCAGCACCGTTTCACCGGGGCTTTATTGAAACTGGAGTCGTTTCTGCTGGAGAAGCGGCAGGCGCCTGGCGCCAACCCAACTAACAGGTACTTGTGTAATGAGCGAATCCTTCGCTGATCTTTTTGAAGAAAGTTTAAAAACCGTCGATATGCAGCCCGGCGCCATCGTCACCGGTGTTGTCATCGATATCGACAACGAGTGGGTCACCGTTCACGCGGGACTCAAGTCCGAGGGTGTGATTCCCCGGGCGCAGTTCATTGACGCTGCGGGCGAATGCAGCCTGAGTATCGGTGACGAGGTCCAGGTCGCGTTGGAGACCGTGGAAGATGGTTTCGGTGAAACCAAGCTGTCCCGGGAAAAAGCCAAGCGCGCAGAGTCCTGGAAAGATCTTGAAGCTGCCTTTGCCGCTGAAGAAGTGGTCAAGGGCGTCATCAATGGCAAGGTCAAAGGTGGCTTTACCGTTGACGTTAATACGATTCGCGCATTCCTGCCCGGTTCCCTCGTGGATGTACGCCCCGTGCGCGACACCGCGCACCTCGAAGGCAAAGAGCTGGACTTCAAGGTGATCAAGCTTGATCAGAAGCGCAACAACGTTGTTGTTTCCCGTCGTGCGGTTATGGAAGCGGCCAACAGTGTAGAGCGTGACGCTCTCCTCGCCGGTCTCCAGGAAGGACAGTCCATTAAAGGTGTGGTCAAGAACCTCACGGATTACGGTGCCTTTGTTGACCTGGGTGGCGTTGATGGTCTGCTGCACATTACCGATATGGCATGGAAGCGCATCAAGCATCCCTCCGAGATCGTGGAAGTCGGTCAGGAACTGGACGTGAAGGTGCTCAAGTTTGATCGCGAGCGTAACCGCGTTTCTCTGGGTCTCAAGCAACTGGGTGAAGATCCCTGGGTCGAGATCACAGGTCGCTACCCCGAAGGTAGCCGTGTTATGGCCAAGGTAACGAACCTTACAGATTACGGCTGCTTTGCCGAGATCGAAGAGGGCGTTGAAGGTCTGGTACACGTCTCCGAGATGGACTGGACCAACAAGAACGTTCACCCCTCCAAAATAGTGCAGCTGGGTGACGAAGTGGAAGTCATGGTGCTGGATATCGACGAAGAGCGTCGTCGCATCTCTCTGGGTATCAAGCAGTGCCAGCAGAACCCCTGGGACGCATTCGCCTCCGGTGCAAGCAAAGGCGATCGTATCTCCGGCGTGATCAAGTCCATTACCGATTTCGGTATCTTTATTGGCCTCGAGGGCAATATCGACGGACTGGTTCACCTGTCTGACATCAGCTGGAATGAGACCGGTGAAGAAGCCGTTCGCAACTACAAGAAGGGCGATGAAATCGAAACGGTCATCCTTTCTGTGGATCCTGAGCGCGAGCGTATCTCCCTGGGTATTAAGCAACTGGAAGACGATCCCTTCAGCAACTACATCGCTGTTAACGATCGTGGCAGCATTGTCACGGGCGAAGTGATCGAAGTGGATCCCAAGTTCGTGACCGTGAAGCTGGCGGAGGAAGTTGAGGGTATTCTCAAGGTTGCTGACATCAGCCGTGAGCGTGTTGAAGACGCACGCAGTGAGTTCAAGGTGGGTGATACGGTAGAAGCCAAAATCATCTCCGCTGATCGTAAAAACCGCGGCGTAGCGCTGTCCATCAAGGCGAAGGACTTCGACGACGAGAAAGAAGCCGTTAAGTCTCTGAAAGACGAGGCGGAGGCATCTTCGCCCGGTACCATCGGTGATCTGATCAAGGCCCAGATGGGCGGTCAGTAATCTGCTGGTATCGCCCGCCTGTATTCGGGCGGGTGACGATCAAAGGACCCCTCGGGGTCCTTTTTTTTTTGTCTGCGGGGTGGTCAATCAGACATAAGACCGTCCCGGGTCTGACGGCCAAGTGTAAATTTTCCATAAAAAATAGGAGCTTGCGTGATTTTGTGGAAGCGTACACAATGGCTCTGGAGAGGTTCTCGCGGGGGCTGCGAGGGTTGCGGTGAAAAGAGTTTCACCGCGCCAGGCCAACCGGGAGAGCGATAGTTGATTGATCATAGTTTTGGATCGCCCCGAATGACAAAAAGTGAACTCATAGAAGCCATCGCCCTGAAGCAAACACAGCTTTCCACCAAAGATGTGGAGTTGGCGGTAAAAACGGTCATCGAACAAATGTCGAACTCCCTCAGTTCCGGGGGGCGGATCGAGATTCGGGGCTTTGGCAGCTTCTCCCTCCATTACCGGGAGCCTCGTCGGGGTCGGAATCCCAAGACCGGTGATGCGGTGGAGCTCACGGGTAAGTACGTTCCGCACTTCAAGCCTGGCAAGGAGCTCAGAGATCGGGTGAATCTTGGCCTTCAGGCAGGTCTCTGAGTCTGCCTCTGATGGGTTTTTTACGAAAACTATTGGTTTTGATGATTGCCGTTGCCATGGCAGCGGTCGGGGTGCTCTTTGCGCTGCAGAATGCGGAACCGGTGCCCCTGGATGTGCTTTTCATGATTCTTCCGCCCCGCAGTCTGGCGCTGTGGGTACTGGGTGCCCTGGCCCTCGGGGGCTTTCTGGGACTGTTGCTTTCATCCTTTGCGGTGCTGCGACTCCGGGCCCGGCTCATGGCTGCGCGACGGCAGATCGCAAACTCCCAGGCAGAGATAGACCGGTTGCGCGCAAAGGGCCTGGTCACGCGTGAATGACGCGCTGGTTTTCTTCCTCCTCTTCTCGGCAGTGGCCTGTGGATGGTGGTTAGGTCGCCGCAGCCTTAGCGGCGCCAATGGGGCCGTGCCCTTTCCGCCCAGTCAATATTATCGTGGTCTGAACTATCTCCTTGACGGACGTCCCGACGGCGCCGTTGATCAGTTCATCAGTGCCCTGGAAGTGAACAGCGAGACTCTGGAGACGCACATCGCCCTGGGGAATGTGCTTCGACGCCGCGGTGAGGTGGATCGGGCCATCCGCATACATCAGAACCTCCTGGCGCGCCCTAATCTGCCCAAATCCCAGATGCATATTGCTCACCTGGAGCTCGCCCGAGACTATATATCCGCCGGTCTTTTAGACCGGGCGGAAACGCTGCTGCAGGACCTGGTGAAGGAGTCCGACGAGCAGCGGGACATCAGCCGTCTGTATCTTGTGGAGATTTATCGCTCGGAAAGCGAGTGGCAGCGGGCCATTGACGAAGCCAAAGCGCTTCTCCCCAAGCGCAGCCTCCTCGGTGGAGAAGCGCAGGCACCGCAACTGTCCGGCCAGCCCATTCCCGTGCAACTGGCACATTTTTATTGCGAACTGGCTCTTGAAGTTGCGGAGGAGGGCCGCAGCGATGATGCCAGGGCGATGTTGCAAGAGGCCTTGCGCAGCGACCCGGCCTGCGCCCGGGCCTCCCTGGAGCTGGGACGAATTGAGGGTGCTGCGGGTAATCATCGCCCGGCCATCGAAGCCCTGACCCGGGTTGTGGAGCAGCACGCGGAGTTTCTGCCGGAAGCCATACCCGCCCTGCGCGAATGCTACGCGGCGCTGGGCGAGGAGGACGCCCTGTCGGCCTATCTGCGCCGCTGCCTTGATGAGCACCCGTCCACACCGCTAATGATCGCCGTTGCCGATGACATCCGGCGGGACGAGGGCAACGATGCTGCGCATGAGTTTCTGGCGCATCGCCTGGCAGAAGCGCCTTCTTTGCGAGGTCTTCTTCGTCTGATTCGCATCCAGCAGGAAGACAAGCCCGGCACGCCCGGCGACTCCCTGGCGATGCTGGGTGTTTTGCTGGATCGCCTCATTGAAGTTCGCCCGGCTTATCGCTGCGATCATTGCGGTTTTTCCGCCCGCCATCTCCTGTGGTTCTGTCCTGGCTGCAAGTATTGGGGCACCTTCAGGACCATACGCACAGCAGAAACGGAGTAATCCCATGAGTCGTGTTGAGTCTCCGGTGATCGTAGCCCTGGACTATCCTGAGATGGCGCCAGCCTTGGAACTGGCATCTGCTCTGGACCCGACGGCCTGTCGCCTCAAGGTGGGCAAGGAGTTGTTTACGGCTGAGGGCCCCGGGCTTGTAGAGCGTTTGCAGTCCATGGGTTTTGAGGTGTTCCTGGATCTCAAGTTTCACGATATCCCCAATACCGTTGCCGGCGCTCTGCGCAGCGCCGCGGACCTGGGGGTTTGGATGGTCAACGTGCATGTCAGCGGCGGTCGTCGCATGCTGGAGGCGTCTGTGGAGGCCATTGCCGGCGGCGCTAAGCCACCGCTACTCATCGGCGTCACCGTGCTCACCAGCATGGATGCCGGTGATTTTGATGAGCTGGGATACGGGAACTCCCTCGAGGAGCAGGTACTGCGCCTCGCAACGCTGGCGAAGGATTGCGGCTTGCAGGGGGTTGTCTGCTCGGCACGGGAAGCCGCGGCGCTGCGAGCAAGGCTCGGTACGTCCTTTGCACTGGTGACGCCGGGCATTCGTCCCGCGGGTGCTGTCGCGGACGACCAGCGGAGGATCCTCACCCCGGCCCAAGCGATAGCGGCCGGTGCAAGCTATCTGGTAGTGGGGAGACCCATCACCCAGGCCGACGATCCTGCCGCTGCTCTCGGGGCAATCAACGCCTCCCTGTAGCGTCCCGGGGTGGAGCCCGGCCACACAGCGCCTTGCTCCCACCTATGGCCCCGGAGCAGTCCTATGCTGATCCATAGTGCAGTTTGCCCGGGTCGCTTCTTGGACCAAATGTCTTTTGTAAGGTGAAGTTCAGCCCGATGCGGTCAGTCCAGCCGCGGTGCGGTGAATCGCTGCTACTCTTTTTGCGGTGGCCCCAGGGGCTGGTCTGGCGCGGACGTTTGCGCTGCGACTCCATGAGGTCACATTCCCATAAATCACGCGATGACAAGGAGGTCACACCGTGAAAGAGACACATACCCATCGTTTACCATTCTTCGCCGTTTTGCCGGAAAGAGCTCAGGAAAGAGCCCAAGACCGTGCGATAAGCACCACCGCAATCGGTTTCAACAATGGCCAGGGGCCTTTTAAACGCTGTCCGGGGCGTAGCCGGAGTCTGCCTTTGTTGGCGGTGGCCGCCTTTGCAGCCCAGCTCTGCCTGCCGGTAGCGCCGGCGCAGGCGCAGGTGCAGGTCCAAGGAGAGGCAATGCGTGTCGCCGAGGCGGTAGTCGTAGAACAAAAGCTTGAGGAGCAGAGCGCTGTGGTCAATATCAACAGTGCTACGGCCCTGGAACTGGCAGAGGGGCTTACGGGCATCGGTGGCAGCAAAGCAGAAGCCATTGTGCGCTACCGGGAAGAGTTCGGTCCCTTTGAATCTATCGACGAGCTCTCGGAAGTCACAGGAATCGGTGCGGCGACGGTGGAACGTAACCGGCAACGGCTCCGACTTCAGTAGGCGGCGGTAAAGTCTTGGGGGCACTGCCCCCTTTATTTCCTGGCGCCATACGCGCACCATTCGGCCGCAGCGTTTCGCTGGGGTTGATGGAGAGTGCAGGGCGTGCATTGCCTGGTGACAGGAGCTAACGGATACATAGGGCGGGGACTGCTGTCGGCCCTCTTCGAGAGTGGGTGCTCCGTGAGCGCGCAAACCCGCCCCGGCTCCCCGCCGCTTTTTTTGGCGTCCGGTACGCATTACCAATGTGACTTCGGTGCCGGGGATTGGGATCTGCCGCTGGAGGGGGTGGATGTTCTTTTCCACCTCGCGGGCATCGCTCACCAGCAGGGCGATGTGGGTCATTATCAGGCCGTCAATGTGGATGCCACGCTGGCGCTGGCAAACAAAGCCCTCTCCGCAGGCGTGAGGCGTTTTGTGTTTATCAGCAGCGTCAAAGCTGGGGCGGCCGAGCGCGATAGCGAGGGCGAACTCCTGCCTCTCGCGGAGTCCCGTAACCCCTATGCTCAATCCAAGGCGCTGGCCGAAGCCGGTCTGGAAGCCCGCTGTCAGGGTGCGGACACAGAACTGATTATTGTGCGGCCCGCGCTGGTGTACAGCGAGGATGCTCCGGGGCATCTGCGCTGGCTGCGTCGCTGGACCCGTCTTCACCTGCCCGCGCCGCCTCCCGGCGGGGAGCGGAGTATGATTGCTCTGGCTGATCTGCTGGCATTATTAACGCACCTGAAGAACGCGCCGCTCAGGGAGCAGACCCGGGTCACGGTGACTGATGGCGAGCGCTACAGTACCCGGAGACTGCACAAGGCACTCTGCGCGGCGGGCCAGACTCAGCCCTGGTGTCCGTCGCCGCCGGCCCTCTTCTGGAAAGCCGCCTGTGCGCTGCTCGATGGCATACGGGGAGAGTCTCGGGGATCTACCTGGGCGCGCATGACCGGGGACGAGTGCTACCCGTCGTCGGGGCTTGATGCCCTGGGGTTTCATCCTCGACTGAATTTTGAATCCAGTCTGGGGGTCTCCATTGATGCCCCTTAGTCTCGGATTAATGGCCATGCTCCTCTGCCTCCTGGGAACGGCGGCCTACCTGCCTCTCGCACGACGCTGGCGACTGATCGATGAGCCCAATCATCGCAGTGCCCACGCCGTGGTAACGCCGAGTTCCGGTGGTCTCGCCATTGTTGCAGCGGTTGTTTTGAGCCTTATTGCTGCGCAGCTGTCGGGGACTATCGCAGCGGATCCTGCTGTGGCCGTGATGATCGGCGCCCTGATCCTTCTCTGCCTCATCGGTGCCTGGGATGATCGACGGGCCTTGCCCGTCGCTTTGCGCATGCCGGTGTTTCTGTTGTTGTCCGCTGTCGCCGTGCTGGCCTGTAGTGATGCTTCGGCGATGCCGGTATGGTCATGGCCGCTGCTGATTCTCGCCTTTGCCTGGCTGTTGAACCTGACCAACTTTATGGACGGCATCGACGGCCTTGCGGCATTGCAAACGCTGCTGGTGGCCGGGGGCATGACGGTTCTCGGTATAGCGGGGGGTGCCGAGGAGGACTTTGTCACGCTCTGTGTGATTGTGGCCGGCGCCTACGGTGGATTTCTGTTTTTTAACTGGCCGCCGGCAAAACTGTTTATGGGGGATGCGGGCAGCCTGAGTGCGGGATTTCTCATGGGCTGGCTGGGGCTTTGGACCTGGCAGGGCGGCGATCTTTCCCCCGTCGCCTGGTTCCTGCTAATGAGCCCCTTTCTCCTGGATACGGGTATCACGCTGGTGGAGCGGGCGCTTCACGGCGAGCCTCTGACCCAGGCCCATAGCCGTCACTGCTATCAGCGTCTGGCGCGTCACTGGGGTTCCCATGCGCGGGTTGATGGCGCGCTGCTACTTCTTCACGGATGTTGGTTATTGCCCCTGGCGCTGATGACGGAGTTCAGCTCCTGGCCTCAATGGACGTTACTGGTCCTGGGATTATTCCCGCAACTCTTTCTCATAGCGAAATTGCGCCGTTTACAGTAAGCTTCGGTCCTTAAGTCGGCACCCAATACAGTGTTTTTTAAAGAAGCGTTTTTAAGCGTTTAAACAAAAGCCGACATGCGCATAACCAGCGCGGAGTGACAAAAACGATTGAATAAACCGGCCCAAAACCTGGTGGAGAGAGTGCGCGCAGCGGTGGACGTTGCCGTTCAGTTGACTCTCCGCATTGTCGAAGTGCCTCGCAACGTCAAGCAGGCCATGGTGCTTGGCGTGGATATGGGCTTCGTGGCTCTGTCCCTCGTTGTTGCCTTCGGTTATCCCTTCGCCTCTTTTTCGCAGCCGCCCGGCAGTGTAGAGCTATTCTGCGCCGCGCTGACAATGCTGGCGAGCGCGATAGTGTTTCTGCGCATGGGGCTGTACCGCGCCATTATCCGTTTTATGGGGCAGCAGGCGATCTGGACCATCATCCAGGCCGTGAGTTATTCCACCCTGGCCCTGGGCGCGGCCATATTTTTCACCCAGGCGGATGTCCCGCGTTCCATGCCCTTCGTTTACTGGGCCATGGCGATGTTCACCATCGGTGGTTCGCGTCTGATTGTGCGGGCGGGCTATCAGGCGCGCCTGCGCTCCAGTGGCAAAAACGTGCTTATTTATGGGGCGGGTGAGTCGGGACGTCAACTGCTCACCGCTTTGCACCACGGGGATCAATACCGCGTGGTCGCGTTTGTCGATGACGACCCCCGGGCCCAGCATGCGGTCATCAACGGCTTGCAGGTTGCCTGGCCGAAGGATCTCGAACGTCTTATCGAGCAGCACGCGATTACCCAGGTGCTGCTGGCAATACCCTCGGCGTCCGCTGAACGGCGACGGGAAATCATCAACTCTCTCGTGGGCCTGCCGGTGCATGTGCGCACGGTGCCCAAGATTAATGAGCTGGTCGGCGGCGCCGCCATGGTCAGTCAGATTCAGGACATCGACCTGGATGATCTTCTGGGTCGCGACCCCGTGCCTCCTCACCCTGAGCTTATTGATCGCTGCATTACCGGCAAGGTGGTCATGGTGACCGGTGCGGGGGGATCCATTGGCGCCGAGCTTTGTCGCCAGATTCTCGAAGCGGGTCCCAAGCAGATTGTGCTTCTGGATAACTCGGAGTACGCGCTCTATCGCATCGAGCGGGAGCTTAAGGAACTGTTACTTCGCCAGCAGCGACCCGTGGATATTTTCTGCCTCCTGGGCTCCGTGCGGGACCAGCGGCGCATGGAAATGATTTTCAAAACCTTTGCGGTGCAGACCGTGTACCACGCGGCGGCTTACAAGCACGTGCCCATGGTGGAGCACAATGTGGCGGAGGGCGTTGCCAACAATGTGTTCGGTACCTGGCATGCGGCGGAGGCTGCACGTCTGGCAAAGGTCGAGACCTTTGTATTGATTTCCACGGACAAAGCCGTGCGACCCACCAATATCATGGGCGCATCCAAGCGCTTTGCGGAATTGATTCTCCAGGGGTTGGCCGGCGAAGAAAGTGCCACGCGATTCTGCATGGTGCGCTTCGGCAACGTGTTGGGCTCCTCCGGGTCTGTGGTACCGCTGTTTCGGGAGCAGATCGAGGCGGGAGGACCGGTGACGGTGACCCATCCCGAGGTGTCCCGCTACTTCATGAGTATTCAGGAGGCTGCTCACCTGGTGCTTCAGGCAAGCGCCATGGGAACCGGTGGCGATGTCTTTGTTCTCGATATGGGCGAGCCTGTGCGCATCGTTGATCTTGCCAAACGGATGATTCGTCTCAGTGGCCATGAAGTGGGTACCGGGCGGGATAAATATGACGCCGTGGATATCGATTTCATTGGTCTGCGGCCCGGCGAGAAGCTCCACGAGGAACTGCTCCTGGGTACCTCCGTCAGCGGCACGGGTCATCCCATGATTATGCGCGCCGAGGAGGAATGCCTCTCCCACGGTCAGGTGGCGGTAGCGCTCAAGGAGCTGATGCTGCGCTGTGATGCCATGGACTGTCAGGGCATCACTGAAGTGCTTCGCGAGGCTGTGAGCGGTTTTGCCAACCACGAGATTCGTCACGATCATATCTGGGTGAAGCAGGGTCGTGCAGGCAAGCGTCGCGCCTTGCCCACGGACAGCGAAGTCGCCAACGTCGAAAAGCTGTTTCCCAAGGCGGCAGCGATCGACGTATAAAGCCGCGGCGACTTTTGTGGTCAGCTTACCCCCTGTGGGCCGGGGCTCGTCCGCTGCCATACCCGTCTCGACCCTCCGCCTCACTCACGGCATACTGGTCCCATGAAGAAAAATTTTGATGTGTTTAATGGCGATGCCGACGGTATCTGTGCGCTGCTGCAGCTGCGTCAGGCCATGCCTCTGGACGCTGAGCTCCTTACCGGTGTAAAGCGCGACATTCAGCTGTTGGACGGTCTGGATCCAGAGGCGGTGGACAGAGTGACGGTGCTCGATGTGTCCCTCGATAAAAACCGTAAGCCTCTGGTTGCGCTCCTCGCCGCAGGTGCCCACGTTTTTTATTGCGATCACCATTTCGCGGGAGAGATTCCCGGGCACCCCAATCTTGAGACCCTGATCAATCCGGCACCCGATGTATGCACCAGTCTCCTTGTGAATGGACATCTCCGCGGTGCCTATGCGCACTGGGCCGTGGTCGGGGCATTTGGCGATAATCTCGATGACAGTGCCAGGGCCGTGGCCCGCACCCTGGATCTGGACACTGACACCGTGGATCTTTACAAGCGCCTCGGCACCTACGTGAACTACAACGGCTATGGCGCGATGCTGGGAGATCTGCACTTTCATCCCGCAGAGCTCTATCAGCTGATGCATGGCTACGCGGAGCCCCGGCAGTTTGTTCAGGATGCGAGCGCCAGTTTTGACAAGCTGGAGCAGGGTTATGAGGGTGATATGAGTAAGGCGGCAGCGATCTCGCCGGAGTGGGAGAGTGATTCCGCGGCGCTCTACCTGTTACCCGATGCGCCCTGGGCGCGGCGGGTGAGTGGCGTTTTCGGCAACTCCCTGGCGAATCAAACACCCCAGCGCGCCCATGCCGTGTTCACCCGCAAACCCGAAGGAGGCTTTTTAGTGAGTGTTCGCGCACCGCTCGCGGACAAACGGGATGCGGATACCCTCTGTCGTCAGTTTGATACCGGCGGTGGTCGTGCTGCGGCGGCGGGCATCAACGCGCTGCCCGATGATCAAATGCGCGCCTTTATCGACGCCTTTTCCGCGACCTATCCCTGAGCACCATGGATTGGGATGATCTTAAAATTCTCCTGGCGCTGTCGCGGAAACGCTCAGCCCGGGGCGCGGCACAGCTTCTGGGTGTGAGCAATTCTACGGTGACTCGCCGTCTTGATGACTTTGAACGGGATCTGGGTTCGCGCCTCTTTGATCGAACCCCTGAAGGTTACCGTATGACGCAGACGGCAGAGAACCTCCTGCCCACCGCGGAGCATGTGGAAGAGCTCATGCTCGCTGCGGAGCGACAGGTTACCGGGACCGATCAGGAGTTAGAGGGGACTATCCGTCTGACGCTCCCCCCTGCCAGTGGATTTAACGTCTTGATGCCGAGGCTCGCCCAGTTTGCCAGTGATTATCCGGGTATTGATCTGGAGGTGATCAGTAGCGCCGACGCTCTGGACCTGGGGCGGCGCGAAGCGGATATCGCTATCCGCGTGTTTCTTACGGGAACCTCGCCGCCAGACAACCTCATCGGGCGCAAAATATCGGCGATGACGGCTTCAGCCTACGTGCATCGGGATCTGCTCAACCCCGACAACCCCGAGGATGTCAGTCACCTTAACTGGATCGGTCTTCACGGTAACAATTACGATGATTCCTGGAAGAAAGTCTGCAAAAACGGTCACTTGCCGGTCAGGCATGCCGTCTCCGCTATTACTCTCCAGGTAGAGGCCGTGCGAGCCAAGATGGGTATGATGTTCGCCGCCTGTGCGATGTTCAGGGACCACCCGGAAGTGGTCAGGGTGCCGGGAGAAGATGTGCATCACTATCTTGATCTGTGGGTTCTGACGCATAAGGATCTGCGTCTTTCGGCGCGCATGCGCATCTTGCGTGAGATTCTGGCGGAAGAGCTGTCCCTGCTCCGTCCCTACTTCGACAGCTGTTGTGGGGACGAAGACGCTGTTGCAAAATTGCAGCAGGCCTAGTCAATAGCGGATATTCCGCTTCATATTTGCAGCGACTATAGTGATCTCCGTCATCAATGAAGGAGTTCCACCATGAAGAAGATTCTCGTTTCCAGCATCGGAATTATTCTTGCCACCGGCGCCGTGTCAGCGTTTGCCGCCAAACAGGACCGTGAAAACCTCGCGCAGTGCAAGGCAGACATCAATGCCTATTACGGCGATAACACCCGCACCCGTCTGCGCAGCATCAAGCGCAGTGCCGGTGAGACGCACCTCCGCCTGATGGTGAATCCCAAAAACGGCGAGAACACGGTGATTGTCTGTTCCGTGAGCAGTGAAGGCGCCAGCAGCCTCGCGACCGGCGACGGCGTTGCTCTGACCTCTCCTGAAGGTGAGCAGAAGGTCAGCTACGCTAAGTAAGCCTGCTTAAGTATCAAGCCAGCCTCGGCTGGTGTTTCGACCCCAGCGGGCATCCCCATGGCATGTCCGCTCTTGTCCCGGAACCTGTGGTTCCGGGTTTTTTTTTGCCTGATTTATCGCTTTGCTGATTCAGTCTTCCACGTCGTCAACGTCGAGCTGGCCGCTGAGGCGCCGTCGGATATGCGACCAGGACATCCCCGCCGCCAGCAGTAGGGAAACCAGCAAGAGGGCCAGCCAGGTCAGGGCGCCCGTGGACTGGGTGCTCAACAGTCCCAGGTCGATAAAGAGCCAGATCATGCATCCAAACAACGCAGCCCCCAGGGCAATACCCAGCCATCCAAGGGAGTTGAAGGTAGCCCGGAGATAAACCAGCCAGGCGATAATCAGGGCGACGCCCACCAATGCCGGCAGGGGCCCGAAGGCAAAATTCTCCGAGCGCAGCCACCCAACGTAAGAGAAGGCCGTGGGATTGTAGGTGCCAAACACCAGCGCGACGGCAAACAGCCACCGAACCAGAAAGCTGTCGAGGCCAAAGGACTTTGCCATACTCTTTTCTCCGTTCTTTCCTGTCTGACGCCAGGGCGCCTTGTCGATAGGCGTCTGTCGCTGGTGTTACTGCTCATGCGAATGCTGATGTTGTTAACGTCGGCTCTTGAAAACAGATCTGCAGTTCCCGGGGCTCTGCCAATTGCTGACGCTGGCGCTGCTCCCCTGCGTCAAAGCTAGAACAAAGCTCCCAGCTGTGCAATCGCCAACGGCGCCTAGGGCGCGGGGATAGGGTAAGCCTGATGGATGGCTTCGAGTTCCCGAAGGAGTTCCTTATCAAGTTTGAGATCCACGCTCGCAATGTTTGTACGCAGCTGTTCCATGGTGGTCGCGCCGATAATATTACTGCTGAGAAACTCTCGACTGTTGACAAAGGCAAGCGCCATTTGCGAGGGATCAAGACCCGCTTTTTCCGCGAGAGCGACGTAGGCATCGGTGGCGGCTTCGGACTGCGCGTTGCTGTAGCGGCTGAAACGCTCGAAACGCGTCAGCCGGGCACCGGCGGGGCGGGCGCCTCCGCGGTATTTGCCACTCAGCATGCCAAAAGCAAGGGGCGAGTAAGCCAGAAGCCCCACCTTTTCGCGGATAGCCATTTCAGCGAGACCGACCTCAAAACTCCGATTGAGAAGGCTGTAGGGGTTTTGTATGGACTGCACCCGCGGCAGGTTCTTTTCCCGGGAGACCCGCAGGTACTCCATGACGCCCCAGGGCGTTTCGTTGGAGATGCCGACGGTACGCGCTTTGCCTGCAGTGACCAGTTCTCCCAGTGCGGAAAGCGTTTCTTCGATGGCAATGCCATCATCAGCCCGATGACGGTAGCCCAACTGGCCAAAGAAGTTGGTAATGCGCTCGGGCCAGTGCACCTGATAAAGATCCACGTAGTCCGTCTTTAGCCGTTGCAGTGAGCTGTCCATGGCTGCATGAATGTGTTCCCGGGACAGGCGCGGCCCGTCGCGGAGATGGTCGAAGTCGCCGCCCGGCAGGCTTCTCCCCGCGACTTTGGTGGCGATGACTAGATCGTCGCGCTTACCCCGGTTTTCCAGCCAGCGGCCAATGATGCTCTCGGTCTCGCCCTGAGTTTCCGCGCGGGGAGGTACAGGGTACATCTCAGCAGCATCAAAAAAGTTCACGCCCTGGCTGACGGCGTAATCCATCTGCTGGGCGGCTTCGTCGTAGCTGTTCTGCTCCCCAAAGGTCATGGTGCCCAGACAGATGAGGCTGACATCAATGTCGCTGTTACCGAGTTTTTTGTATTCCATAGTGAAAACGTTTCCTACTATTGTGGTGATGGAGGGGCCGCTGTCCCGGTCCTTGCCAGGGCCCAGACGGGCTCAATCGTCAGTGTGCCAGCGTTGTACTTCAGGAACACCCTCAGGATCCTGATGAATGACGATGTCCGCGCCGGGGTAATGATCAAGAATCGCGGTTTCGACCTCCTCCGCTATGTGGTGGGCTGCCACCAGGGAGATATTCTTGTCCATTTCCAAATGGAGTTGGATGATAGACGTGCGCCCCGACTGCCGCGTCCGCAGATCATGCATTCCCCTTACCTCCGGATGCGCAAGGGCAATGCCGGTGATCCGTTCCTGATCCATTTTTGGGAGCTCCCGATCCAGTAACTCGTTCAGTGCCTGGCGAAGTATCTCTCGCGTGGACACCAGGAGGTATCCGGCGATCAGTAACGCAAAAATCGGGTCTGCCTGAAGGATGCCCTGGCCGGCCAACAGCAATGCCAGCAGCGTGGCCGCGTTACTGAGTAAGTCGGCCCGGTAGTGAACCGAGTCCGCATGAATCGCGGTGGACCCCGTTTGGCGCACAACATAGCCCTGAAAAACAATCAGACATGCGGTAATCACCAGGGACATCAACATCACGATAACGCCCGGTTTGACCGCGAGCATCGGTACCGGCGACAACAGTCGATGGAGTGCCTCATGTATGAGAAAAGCGCTGGTGGCCAGAATAAACACTGCCTGAATCAATGCCGCCAGGGACTCTGCCTTGCCGTGACCGAAGCGGTGGTTTTTATCAGCGGGGGCGAGGGCGTAGCGCACGGCGATGAGGTTGATCAGGGATGCCGCCGCATCCATCAGGGAGTCCATAAGCGATGCCAGCAGACTTACGGCACCGCTTTGAAGATAGGCAAAGAGCTTGACGCTGATGAGCAGACAGGCTGTTGCCACGGAGGCCAGGGTGGCAAGCCGCAACAGCCGCGCAGGGTCTTTTACATCGCCCGGAGAATTAGCCATTGGCTCTGGTCTTTAGCTGCACGAGGGTTTAAGTCCGAGGCTTGAATGCGTACAGTCGCACCCTGAATTTGACGAGTTATTCTATCACCATGTTTCTAACGCGCTCAGCGACCGCGATACCTTTATATCCACTGTTCATCTTTCCCTTCGCCTTCCTCGCGTCGCCTGCCTCGGCGTTGCCGCAGGCTGGCACGCTGGAGGAGGTGCGAGTCGTTGGTCGCCGCGACGTTTTACTCCCATCGCTGGGAGCGGGAACGACGGACTTGATTGCCTTTGATGAGCAGGTGTCGATGAACCGTACCGTCGGTGACTGGCTTGAGCAGTTGCCCGGTGTCAGTCTGAATGGTCAGGGTGGGCTGTTTCAGGCTTACAGTATCCGCGGCTTCAGTCGTTGGCGGGTCCGGACGGAGCTCAATGGCGTACCGATCATCACAGATCGACGCGCGGGTAATTCTGCCTCTTTTGTGCCCCCGGATCTTATTGCTCAGGTTGCCGTCAACAAGTCAGCGTCGTCGACCTTATATGGATCCGGCGCCATGGGGGGCGTAGTCAACCTTGATTCCCGAATCGAGGAGGGGCGGTCCCTCCGGGCCGAGGGCGCCAGTAATGGCGGGCAATTTGCCCTGACGGCGCTCAGCGGTAATCCCGGCGGGCTGTCCGCGGGCCTGAGTGTCCGCAAAGCGGAAGATAGCGATGCGCCGGACGGTCGCAAGCTGAATACTGCGTTTGAGCAGGTGGCGGCTACCGTCACGGGGAGTAGTGAACTGGGCTCTCTGAGCCTGGACTATCGTTGGCTCGGCAGCGTGAGCCGGGATGTCGGCAAGAGCAATGCTTTGTTTCCCGAACGCAGAATCAGCAGCTACCCCAGTGACGATCACTCCGTGACCCAGCTGGAGCTCCGCGCTGACGGTGACTGGTTTATCCGCGCGTACCACCATTTGCAGGACTGGGAGGCAGATGTCGAGCGTGTCGGGGAGCGTCGTAACCTCACGAGCTATCGGGCACACACCGTGGGCGGTCTTTTTCAGGCCAATACCCGGCTGTTGTCCGGCGAGGGTAGCGTCGGCGCAGAGTGGGTCGGTCGGCGCGGCGTCGCCATTGACGATGAAGAATTCACCCCGGATGGCACGCTGCTCATAGAGCAGGCCCTGGTGAGGGGGGAGGAGGATACCGTCGCACTCTTTGCGGACCAGCAGTGGCGCCTGGGCGCCATGGAAATCAGCGGCGGTATGCGCTACGACCATATGGACCAGTCATCCAGGTCGCAGAGTAACGCCGATGGACAGTGGTCCGCGAGCGCCGCCGTGGATTACGGCCTGGGTGACAGCTGGACGCTGCGCGGCGAGCTGGCCTCGGGCTTTCGTTTTCCCGGCCTGAGTGAGCGCTACTTCAACGGTACAACCCCTCGGGGCGAGGTGCTCGGCAATCCGGACCTGGAAGCGGAAACCCGACGCAGCGGTGAGCTGGCGCTACAGTTTGCACCTCTGGTGTCAACGCTGAAGGCCGGCGCTGCGGTGTATTACAGCGATCTGGAGGACTACATCGAGCGATACCCTGTGGGACCGGAGCTCGTCTCCTATCGCAACCTCGATGGCGCAAGTATCCAAGGCCTGGAACTGGATGTGGGTTTTCAGACGGGCGTCGTGCATCACCGGCTCAGTTATCAGTGGCAGGAGGGCGAGGACGATGAGGGCAATACCCTGGCGGACCTCAATCCTCCCTCCCTTCGGTATTTTTTTAGCTGGGAACAGGAGCAGCGTGGCTTTTACAGTGACCTGAGTTACCGGGAGTCCCGGGAAGAGTTTGGCGCAGATGAGCTGCCCCTGGCTTCGGCGGTGATCTGGAACGCGCGCTTCACCCAGCGTGTGGCCAGGCGCTGGCAGGCCGAGCTCTTCCTCAGCAATATCCTCGACGAAGAATACCGCTCCACTGCAGATGATGTGGCACCCCTGCAGCCGGGCAGGACCTTTGGTATTCGGCTGGAGTGGCGCGAGAGCTGAGCCTGGCGCGACTACTTAAGTATCTTCAGGAAAAATCACAGGGGTTTGCCCCGGCGTCCACGGGGGATGCTTGGCCATCACCGCCTTGAACAGCGGGTGATCCAGAAGGCTGTCCAGCCAGCGACGAAGATGCGGGTAGGGTGATTCGTCGAACCAGGCCCTGTCGACGCCGGCAAACTGGCGGATGAAGGGAAAGATCGCAATGTCCGCAAAGCCTTCCTGTTGTCCCCCGAGCCAGGGAGCCTCCGACAGCCGCCATTCAAGTTCTCGCAAAAAGCTGCAGGCCTCCTCGCGATACTTGTGAGGCGGGTGTTCCGGGTGGCGGTCGGCGTACTTGTACTTGTCGAGACAGGTTTTAAAGCGACCGTCATTCTCTGTTATCAGTGGGTCGCGATCCCCGTAGTCCCCTTGAGTCAGCCAGGCGTTCGGGTCCCTATGACCAAGAGTCCAGCGCATAACATCGATGCTCTCATCAATCACCCTGCCGTCTGGGAGAGCCAGAACGGGCACCGTGCCTTTTTGCGAAAGCGCGAGCATCGCCGGGGGCTTGTCCTTGAGAAGCACCTCGCGAAGCTCCACAGGGACGTCCGCATAGGCCAGCGTCATACGCGCGCGTATGGCATAGGGGCAGCGTCGGAAGCTGTATAGAACAGGATGCCCGGTCATGGCCGTTGCGTTCGCAGGAGGCGTGTCTCTGTGCTTTGACAGTGCATAGTGGCGACGGTGGGTCTGCTATCTGTGGGCTTAGTCGATGTACTGCCAGGTTTCTGCGCCATCGAAGGTGCGCAGGGTCAGCTGTGCCGTGACGTCCGGAGACAGCATACGGGCATTAACTGCCACGCGCCGGGGTGCTTCATCGATAAGGGATTCATAGTGGGTCATGCAGCCACAATGGGCGCAGTGCTGAAAGGCGATGCCTTTGTCGCCCCAGACGTAGGACACCAGCTTGCCGGGAGTCGCAGTGACCGATGCGCTCTGATCATCAAGATAGGCCCAAAGCGCGCCATAGCGTCTACATATGGAACAGGTGCAGGCCGTGACCGTGTCCGGTAGGTCAGTAATCGCGATGGTAATCGCACCGCAGTGGCAGCTGGCTTCGGGCATGATGGTGTCCTTTACAAATCTAGGCGGTCATACCGCCATCGACCATATAGGTGGCGCCGTTGAGAAAGCGGCTCTCCTCGCTGGCTAAAAACAGCATCAGGTTTGCGACGTCTTCGGGATCCGCGTAGCGCTCCATGGGGATCGCGGACTTGATCGCTTCGTACTGTGCCGTGGGATCTTCGGGCATCAGACCCGATTCCAGGGAACGCATCATGCGTCCCTCCACGGGAGACGGGTTTATGGTGTTTACCCGGATGTTCTGAGGGCCGCCCTCTTTGGCGCAGGCTCGCATGAGTCCGATAACGGCGTGTTTACTGGTGCCGTAGGCACAGATACCCGGCGTGGCGCTGACGCCTGCCACAGAGGAGGTGATCACGACGCTGCCACCGCCACCGGCAGCCATGACGGGGAAGACATGCTTGATGCCAAGGAAAACCCCCATCACGTTGACATCAAGCACCTTCTGAAAGCTCTGCAGGTCGAATTCGCTCACGGGGGCGGATGGGCCCTCCACACCGGCGTTGGCGAGGAGCACGTCCACACCGCCAAATGCCCCTACCGTGGCGGCGACATAGGCCGCCGTATCGGTCTCTGAGGTGACATCGGCGACGGTGTATCGAAGGTCATCCTCACGGCATTCGGAGGCGATGTCCCGCAAACTACTCTCATCCAGATCGACGAGCATGACTTTGGCGCCCGCGTCTACGAAGCGCCGGGCCGCGACTTTGGCGATGTCGCCGGCGCCACCGGTGAGGATCACGGTCTTATCTTTTACGCCTTGCATGGTTTTTCTCCTGTTATTTTTTTTGTGTGTTTTAACCGATGGTATCACCGAGGAGGCGCAGCCAGTTGAGACCCAGGAGGCGCTCAATGTCTTTCGAGGCACAGCCTCGGCCCTCCAGCACCGCCATGAGGTTGCGGTAGCGGTCGGTGGTGTCGAGGGCGGGAATCCAGGGCGGCCAGCGGAGCTCGTAGCTGGGTTTGAAGTAACCCGTACGCGGAACAAACCACTCCTCATAGGTGGCCCAGGGGGAAATGCCCTGGGGCGGATAGTCCGTAGAGATGCCGATGTGTTCTATGCCTGCGACATTTACTGCATGCTCGATATGGTCGGCATAGTGCTCGATGGTGGTGTCGCCGCCGGGATCGGGGCCGACGAAGTAGCCGAGGGCCACCATGCCAATCACCCCGCCTTTCTCCGCGCAGTTTCGCATCTGTTCATCGGTTTTAGCCCGGGGATGACTGCGCAGGGCATCGCACATGGTGTGGGTGATACCTACGGGTCGCTGGGAAAACGCGATGCCGTCCAGGGTGGTCTGATCGCCGCAGTGGGAGAGGTCGATGAGCACGCCGGTGTCATTCATGCGCTCCACCACTTCCAGGCCGAAGTCCGAGAGCCCCGCATTGGTTCGTTCCAGACAGCCATCACCCACGAGATTGCGGAAGTTGTAAGTGAGTTGAAACGATCGCATGCCCAGGGCGTACAGCGCATCGATGTTATCAACGTCACCGTTGAGCATGGTCGAGTTCTGAAAGTTCATCATCACGGCGGTGCGCTTGGAGTCCTTTGCGCGCCGAAAATCTTCTGCCTGTAGAGCGAACATCAGTTGGTCGCTGTGATTTTCAATACGCTTTCGCCAGTCCAGGAGCGCATCAATCGCCGTTTGCAGGTTCTTGCGCGGCAGGCTCTCGATGATGCCCGAGTAATTCGCCGCGCGAAGAGCCGCGAAAACCTCCTCTCCCCATTCCTTGCCAAAGCACAGGGCATCGATAACCAGCATGTCTTCATAGCTTTTATCCGGGCCGCTGTCCGCAGCGCCGGGGAGGGCCTGACTCGCCAACACGGCGGCGGCCCCCTGAATAAATGTGCGTCGATTTGTGTCCCATTTCATGTGCTATTCACCTCCGTGGTTGGGGGCGTTGCAAAAGATCGGAGCCCCGGTGGCCAGTCTACCCCCAGAGTAAAACCGGTTCCGTGCCCGCGGTCGATAGTTTTTCGTTTACTATTTTGCCCCTCTTTGACAGCGAGCCTCTTCCTTCATGATTGATCTGCGTAGTGACACCGTCACCAAACCCACCCGGGCAATGCTTGAGGTCATGGGGGAGGCGGAAACCGGGGACGATGTTTACGGCGAAGACCCCACGGTTAATGCGCTGGAACGCTTCGCTGCGGCACTCACGGGCAAGGAAGCTGCGGTGTTTGCGCCCACGGGCACCCAGTCCAATCTCCTGGGGCTCCTCAGTCACTGCGGGCGAGGGCATGAGTATATTGTGGGGCACACGGCGCACACCTATATGTATGAGGGCGGCGGCGCGGCGGTACTGGGGGGTATACAGCCCTGCCCCTTGCCCTTTGCCGCGGACGGGTCTTTGCCTCTGGATGCCGTGGAAAAAGCCATCAAGCCCGATGATGCGCATTTTGCCATCACCCGACTCGTGTGCCTGGAAAACACCCAGGCCGGAAAGGTATTGCCCCTTGATTATCTCCAGCGTTACAGCGAGCTGACCCGGCAATGGGGTCTCAAGCGGCATCTTGATGGCGCGCGGCTGTTTAATGCGGCGGTAGCCCTGGACGTACCCGTGGCTCAGATCTGTCAGTACTTCGATACGGTATCTATCTGCCTGTCCAAAGGTCTTGCCTGTCCCGTGGGCTCTCTCCTCGTCGGTGACGAGGACGCAATCCGCAGCGCAAGGCGCTGGCGCAAGATGCTGGGTGGAGGCATGCGCCAGGCAGGGATTCTTGCGGCGGCGGGGCTCTATGCGCTGGAAAACAATGTCCAGCGTTTACGGGAAGATCACGACAAGGCGCGGCGCGTGGCGGATGCCCTGGCCAGCCTTCCCGCCTTCACACTCCAGGCGGCCCCCCAGACCAATATGGTGATGCTCGATGCCGCGACGGATGTGGAGTCCCTGGCGAGGCATCTCGAAAGCGATGGTATCCGCACAGCGGGCACACGCTGGGTCTTTCATCAGGACGTTTCCGACGATGACGTCGATCGGCTTATTGAGAGTTGTCGACGCTTCCGTTGAGGATCACGAGTTCCCTCAGTTCGCTTTAACCACCGCCAGGAATGCCGCAGCGTATTTATCGCGCTTGCGGTCACCCACGCCGGAGATGGCGGCAAATTCTGCGACGCTGGCGGGGCGCTGCTCGCAGATGAGTTGCAGGGTGCGGTCGTGGAAAATGATGTAGGGCGGTATGCCCTGATCCTCCGCGAGCTGTCGACGACACTCCCGCAGGGCCTCCCAGAGACCGACATCGATGTGCTCGGGCAGTACATTTTTTGTGGTGCGACGAGCGCTGCTGCCCTTGGGGTCCTGGCGCAGAAGCACCTCAACCTCGCCTCGCAGTACGGCACGCGCGGGCTCCTGCAGGCAGAGGGCGCCGAAGCGTGTCATGTCCACGCTCAGTAATCCCCGGGCAACCAGTTGTCGAAAAACCGATTTCCACTGCCGTGTATCCAGGCCCTTGCCCACGCCGAAGGTAGGTAGCTGATGATGATCGTTTTGAAAGATCTTGTCGTTTTCAGAGCCCCGTAACACATCGATGAGATGGTTGACGCCAAAGCGCTGGCCCGTGCGGTAAACCGCTGAAAGGGCCATCTGGGCCGCCTCTGTCCCATCCCAGGTGGCTACGGGGTTCAGGCAGCTATCACAGTTCCCGCAGGGTTTTTCCAGGGGTTCATCAAAGTACGCCAGGAGTGCCTGCCGTCGACAGCTGGTGACCTCGCAGAGACCCAGCATGGCGTTGAGGCGGTGTTGCTCTTCCCGCTTGTAGATTTCGCTGCCCTGGGACTGATCGAGCATCTGACGAAGGGTAATGACGTCCTGGAGCCCATACACCAGCCAGGCATTGGCCGGCAGGCCGTCGCGACCTGCGCGCCCCGTTTCCTGATAATAAGCCTCAACGGTTTTTGGCAGGTCGAGGTGCGCCACAAAGCGTACATCGGGTTTATCAATGCCCATGCCAAAGGCAATGGTGGCGACGATGATGATGCCGTCCTCCCGCAAAAACCGCCGTTGATGATCGGCGCGGGTGTCCGCGGGAAGTCCCGCGTGATAAGGAAGGGCTTTAAAGCCCTGATCCACCAACCAGCGCGCGGTTTCGTCGACGCGTTTACGCGAGAGGCAGTAAACGATGCCCGCATCATGCCGGTGCTCATTCTGCAAGAAGCGCAGTAGCTGGCCCCGGGGATTGTCCTTGAGGGCGATGC
Organism: Congregibacter litoralis KT71; assembly: GCF_000153125.2. Classification (NCBI taxonomy): domain Bacteria; kingdom Pseudomonadati; phylum Pseudomonadota; class Gammaproteobacteria; order Cellvibrionales; family Halieaceae; genus Congregibacter; species Congregibacter litoralis. Next base: position 3,183,644 of record NZ_CM002299.1, on the reverse strand, counting down.
GGTAGCAGATATTCGGGCGGTCAAAGCTGACGAGGAAGTGTCGCGCTGTCGTTAGATTCAGCCGCTCGGCAATCTCCTGTCGCGTTCGCGCGTCTGCCGTCGCCGTAAGGGCGATGCGGGGTACCTGGGGATAGCGCTCGTGAAGTGCGCTGAGCTGCAGATAGTCCTCGCGAAAATCGTGGCCCCACTGGGATACGCAGTGAGCTTCGTCGATGGCAAAGAGGGCCGGTGTCATCTGATCCAGCAGGGCAAGCATCCTGGGTTGCAGGAGGCGCTCTGGAGCGACATAGAGCAAATCCAGACGATCATCGAGCCAGTCCTGCTCTATGGACCGCGCCTCCTCGGGGGCAAGGCTGGAGTTGAGGTAGGCGGCGCGCACGCCGAGTTGCTGCAGCGCTTCTACCTGATCCTGCATCAGCGCAATAAGGGGCGAGACAACGATGGCGCAACCCTCGCGAAGGAGGCCCGGTATCTGGTAGCAGAGGGACTTGCCGCCGCCCGTGGGCATGATGACCAGGGCGTCCTCCCCGCGGAGAAGCGTGGTGATAATTTCCTGCTGGGGCGGCCTGAATGCCGGGTAGCCGAACACGTGCTGGAGCGTGTTCAGCGCCTCAGCGGTGTGATCGGTATGCCTGTCTTCTGCTTGCAGTGGACGCCTCGTTAATCCTGGCGCTGCGTTCTGGACTCATCGCTGTACTCATCGTTATACAGCGATGGCCCCCGGGCAGTGTTAGCTGGCGCTTTTGCTCGCCGCTGATTTTGCCTTGGGTGCTGCCATGTTCGCCTGGCCGCTAACGCCGGACTTGATCTGCTCGATTTCTCCGCCGGCTTCCAGAAAAGCCTTCACTTTATCTTCCAGGGAGGAGGAGGTCTCTACCGCCGCCGGGGGTTTCTTTTTGCCGGCAGTTCTAAGGGGTTTCTTGGCCATGACTAGGGATTCACTATGTTTTCGACACAATTTTCGGCCAGCCAGCATAGCAAATTATGGACTCAAGAGCCCGCACTAAATTGCGCTGCTGCGTGCCCTGGCTCGTTCACCGCCCTCACAACCAGTCCGTCAAAGCGATGCCGATGCCGATCCGGTTGTTGTAATTCTCCATGTCGATAAGATTTTCCCCGTATCCGGAGTAGAGTTGAACAAATCCCTTGAGTCGCTTGAACAGGGGGAAGGTGTAATTCACTTCCAGGCCGCTGCGATTGGGGCTACTGAGATTGTTTTTCAGTCCTATGGCAACGGTATGGCGCTCGCGTTTGTGCACCAAACCCAGTTGGAGCCTGCCCATGTAATCCTCGATATTGGGATTGTCATCCACATCGGCCGGTTCACTGATGCGTGCCCAGGTCTTGGCAGAGACCACCCAGTTGCCGCGATCGAGGGCGAGTTCTGCGGTAACCCGGTTCCAACTCCTGGACAGGGGTTCCGAGCGGCCGTTGGACTGGTGGTTGATGGCCAGGGTAGTGGTTCGGGCGTTCCAGCCAAACACCTTGAAGTCTACGGGCAGCTGCCAGAAAACCTCTGGCTGGTGGTTGGTTTCCCGAAAGGGCGCCGACGCATCATCCTCGGCATAAAGCTGCCAATAGGATTGCTGGGTGTAAGCCGCCCACACCGACGAATCCCGCCAGAGGCCCTCGGCAAGACGTGTTTTCAGGCTGAGCTGCATTTTGATCTCGTAGTCACTGAAGCTCTCCTCCAGGGGGCCGAAATCAGAATAGTCCGGGTTGCTGCTGAAGGTCATGGGCAGGATGTAATTGGGATGGTGAGGAGTGATCGAGAACCACTGATCCGTGAGGGTGTCTTCCTGCTCAATGCGGGCTTCGATGAGCGACAGGGACGGGAGCGCCTCACTGAGGAGTTCCACCTCACCGGCGGCGTTGACCTCGGGAAGCTCCTCGGGTGTGAAATAGCTGTCAAAACAGTTCAGTCGGGCATCGGCGTCGGCGATATAAGCGCAGGTTTCCGGGCTTCCAAAAGCCATGGACCCATAGAGCAACGCCAGGACTGAGGCGATGCCACAGAGGTTTTTCGTAGTATGGCGCAGCGTTATTTTCATAAACAGAAACTCGGGGTCGGAGGCGTGCCAGCAACAGAGGTGGGGAGGCTAAAAAAACGACGATACCAGATCGGAGGCCCCCTGCCTGCCATAAATTGACGCCTACGGGGGCTGTACAGCCTTTGTCTCTCCCGACAAAATACGCGCCCTCTCATTCCTTGGAATAGCTTTATGGCCTCTTTGTCTGATGCCCTTACGTTTAAAAGCGGGGCCATCATGCCCAATCGCTTTATGCTGGCGCCTCTCACCAACCTCCAAAGTCATTCCGACGGCACCCTCAGTGATGACGAGTATCGTTGGCTGAGCAAACGTGCTGAGGGCGGCTTTGGTCTCACCATGACCTGCGCCTCCCACGTGCAGGCCGTGGGCTGCGGGTTTCCCGGCCAGCTGGGCTGTTTCTCTGATGAGCATCTTGAAGGCTTGGGTCGCCTTGCTGCCGCTATCAACGCGGAGGGCAGTGTGTCGGTCCTGCAGCTTCATCATGCGGGTATGCGGTCGCCCGAGGCGCTTATCGGTGAGCAGCCCCATTGCCCCAGCGACAATGAAAAGACCGGTGCCCGGGGTTTGTCCCACGAGGAGGTGTTGCGCTTGCGAGACGATTTTATTGCCGCTGCGGTGAGGGCTCAAAAAGCCGGTTTCACCGGCGTGGAACTCCACGGCGCGCATGGCTATGTACTGGCTCAGTTCCTGAGTCCCACTATCAATCTGCGCGATGATGAGTACGGTGGCTCCCTGGAAAATCGCAGCCGACTGCTCCTGGAAATTATCGATGGCGTGCGAGAGCGATGCGGCGCTGACTTCCTCCTGGGCGTGCGTCTGTCGGCGGAGCGTTTTGATATACGCCTCGCCGAGATGCGGGACCTGGCACAGCAATTGATGCGTGAGGGAAACATCGATTTTCTGGACATGTCCCTGTGGGACTCCTTCAAGGAACCCGAGGAAGAGGGCTTTGAGGGGAAGACCTTACTGGAGTGCTTCACGGAGCTGGATCGAGGGGACGTGCTTCTGGGAACCGCGGGAAAAATCCGCAGTGCCGAAGATGCCCGCCGTTGCATTGAAGCGGGTGCCGATTTTGCTGTCGTCGGCCGCTCAGCCATTTTGCATCACGATTTTCCCCGACGAGTCTTGTCTGACCCGGCGTTTCAACCCGTCTCGAATCCGGTTACCGCCGAGTATCTGCGCAAGGAGGGTCTCGGGGAGGCCTTCATTGAATACATGGCCTCCTGGAAGGGCTTTGTCGAGGCTTGATGGCGGGGGGCGGCCTTTTTTATGAGGCCTTTCCCGCGATCTTTGCGAGGACGCAGCGGTCATGCCCTTTAGACATCACCCGGCGCTGCGCTGCCCTCTGGATGGTTTGCCCATGGAGTGGGATAGCCACAGCTTGCGCTGTCCCAACAAACACAGCTTCGATAGAGCACGACAAGGTTACTGTAATCTGCTGTCGGCGCAGGACAAGCGCTCTAAAGACCCCGGCGACAGTCAGCCCATGATTGCTGCCCGTCATCGGTTCCTGGAGGCGGGGCATTATTACCCCGTAGCAGAGGGTATTGCCCAATTACTACTGCCCTATGTTGATTCCAGCCGTCTGGTTGTCGATGCGGGCTGTGGTGAGGGGTATTACCTGAACCATCTTCGTGATTGCGTTCAGGCAGCGGGATTATCGGAGCCTGGGATCCTGGGGTTCGATATTTCGAAATGGGCCTTGCAGGTGGCCGCGCGGCGTTTTCCCGGCACCTGGTTGGTCGCCAGTAATCGCAATATCCCCCTCGAGGATGCGTCCGCTGACCTTGTTATGGACATGTTTGGCTTTCCGGATTTTCCTTCCTTTTCCCGCGTACTCAAGAGCAGCGGTCTGCTCCTGCGGGTCCAGACGGGGCACGAGCATCTCAGAGAACTGCGGGAACTGATCTATCCGCAGCTAAAGGCCCAAAGGCCTGCTTCCGATATACCAAAAGGCTTTACGCTGCGCGAGAGAGCGGCGCTCACATTCAAAACGGCAGACCTTGATCAAGAGGTCATCGCGGATCTTCTCTTGATGACACCGCATTTCTTTCGGGCGTCTGCCGAGGGTAGGGCTCGCGTTGCGGCAGTGAGCTCTCTGGCAGTGACCGTAGATGTCTCCCTGACGCTGTTACAGCGGGACTAAATTTTTAAAGCCCGGTTTGCCGGCTCAGCTCAGGTAACCCATGAGTTTCTCGGCAGCAATCATTCCCTGCTCCTGCAAGCCCTGTATAAACGCGGCGTCTGCCTCCGCGCTGGTTTTCGGGGAGCTGAAGCCATCCAGGCGCGCTGCTTTCATCCATGCCATCAGCGCTGGATCCTCTTGCCAGGCCAGTCCGTTAACGAGATCGGCGAGCATATTGCGAAGATAATCGGTATCACAGTCTGGGTGGGGGACGGGCGTGCAAAAACGATTTTTCTCAGCCTGATCCTTCTCCGACAATTCGATATGGGCAATGAACGCCGCGCTGAACACCTGCTGGCAGGTCCGCACAGACTGGAGAGTGATTCGGCCATCCCTAAACACAGGCTCCGGAGGACGGCGGGCGAGACCGTCCGCCGTGCAGTCCACAAACAGGGTTTGTGCACCATAGTTATGCGTACCCTGCTCCAGCACGATACGTTCCCGCTCAATACGTTCTACCCGGCCCAGGCGCAGGACATTCTTGATGCTGCGGAGTTTCTCGATTTCAGTTTTTGTGACTGTAGCGCAGCGAAACATCGTGGGAGCCTCGGATTCGTCGATGCGCAGGACGAGTCCCGCGGCCTCGGCCCGTGCGAAGAAATCATCGACGGACTCGGATTCCGCCACCACCCTGACCTGCATCTGGGAGAGCGTCTGAATGGACTCCTCAAAGAGCTCTCCCGCCTGGGCATAGGCACGATCCCACAGCCAGGCTTCTCGGGGTTTTATCCAGGAGATGGCGTCAGGGGAAACGCCGCTATCCAGTAAAAACAGGCAGGCATCGAAGCTTGTCTTGCCCGCGCCGATGACCGTGTAGTTCGCGTACTCGCCTCGCAAAGTCGTGAGAGCGTTGGGCGCAACGCAATGCACGCCATCGGCAACAGCGTAGGCAGGGGCGGCCATCGCAGGTACCTGCACGTTCATAAATGTGGCATCGACCACGGTGCCGGCCTGAATGCGGTGTATCTCCGGTGAGGTGAGGGACTGAATGTTGCCGTCTCCACGGTATTCACTCATGGGGAAATATTGCAATCTGCCGGTGCCAAGGAACTCACGCATAAGCTCGTCGTAATAAGCACAGATCTCAGCCTTGCTCGCCAGCTCATAAAGGCCCTTGTTGTTGCCCCGGGTGTCAATGCGATCTTTACCCAGGGGGCGGGAGTTGACGCCGTAAAAACTGGAGGGTTGGTGGAGGCGCACATAGGAGTAGGCCAGGTTCCAGTGACCCCCGGGTTGATGGTAGCGGTCGACCATCGTGATCGTGGCCTCGGACTCATGCATGAGCACGTCGGCGAAGGCCATGCCCATGGCACCGGCGCCCACAATCAGATAATCCGTGTTCTGTGTTCTCATTGCCGACTCTCCATTATTCTTTTGATTGTCTTATCGGGATCTCTTCACCGCGGCCTCTTCACCATGGTCTCTTCGCCACGGTCTCTTCGGAAAGAGCGACAGGGCGCGCGATAGAGGCTGACACAGCAGGATTTGTCGCAACACCTTCGTCCCTCTGTGAACCGCCAGTCTGTGTCATTATTGGCAGCGGATATTGAGTTCACAAACAACTGCCTCGTAAGTGTTGGGGAGCAGGGGGATAAAAACAATGGAACGACTCCAGAAACTGATGATTGGCAACGCCTTTCTCGTGATCGTGATGAGCATGTTTGCAGGCTTTATGCTGGGCTTCGGACTCATCGGCGGTCTGGAGCTTTATCCGGGCAAGATCGTAGCCATGCCTTACTACGGTACGGCGGAGGGTTGGGCCCGTGCCCATTCCGGTGGCTTGAGCAATGGGCTGTTGGTCCTGGCGGTGGCCTGGGCCCTCCCCAAGATCCCCCTGAGCAATCGCATGCGCAACATCACCGCCTGGGGTTTTATTTATATCGCCTGGGCAAATACGGTCTTTTACTGGGCGGGCAATGCCGCCGGTAGTCGCGCCCTGAGCTTCGGTGACAATCCCCTCGGCGCAAGCAACCTTTTTGGTGTTCTGGGTTTCGGTCTGGCGTTTGCCGGGGCGCTGCTCATCGTTTACCTGCTCCTTGTCGCCGCCATCAGCACCTTTCGTAGTGCCTGAGGAAAAATAATGCAACGACTGACTGCTACTTTGTTTCTGATCTTCTCCTGCGCCCTTATGTCGATGATGCCGGCCTCTGTTTTTGGAGAGGCATCCTCGGACACGCAAGGGTCTGTTTATGTGGATTCGGAGGATCCCATGGCCGATGTGCAGCGTGCTTTGGAAAAGGCAAAACAGACCGACAAGCTGCTGCTTCTGGTGCTGGGTGCCCAGTGGTGTCACGACAGTCGGGGGCTGGCCGAGAAATTCACTGATCCTGCCGTTGCCGCTGTTTTAGACGCTCATTATGAAACGGTTTTTATCGACGTGGGCTATTTTAAAGACCTCCGCGAAGTGACGCGGCGTTTTGATCAGGCGCATTACTTCGCCACGCCCACGGTGATGATCGTCAATGCGCAAAGCGAGCGCCTGATCAATCGCGAGGATATGCATATCTGGGGCTCTGCCGATTCGGTACCCCTGGAGAAATACGCAGAGTATTTCGCGGCCTATGCGGCCAATCCCTCACCAGCCTTTGTGCCCCTGCCCCCTGCGCAGGCGTCTGTTGTGGCTGCCTTCGAAGAGCGGAATGCGCGACGCCTCCAAAGTGCCTACGAGCACCTGGTGCCTGCCATGCGCAGGGAGGACGAGACGGGGAGGGCAAGCGATGCGTTTTTGGCGCAGTGGCGCGAAGTCTGGCGCTACCGCAGCAGCCTGCAGAGGGATATCGTTACCCTGCGACAGGAAGCGCAAAAGACGCCCGAAAGCGAACAGCGCTTACCAGAATACGCGCCCTTCAGCTGGGAAGCTTCGGGTTCCGCTCAGCCCGATTCCTGATTTGAAGCTGCCTCAGGAAGCGAGGGCGGTAGTGCTCAGGGCTTCCTGATGGGCAAGATATTCGTCGTAGCTACCTTGAAAATCCACTAGTTCGCCATCGCGGATATCGACGATACGCGTCGCGAGAGACGAGACAAACTCCCGGTCATGGCTGACAAAAATCAGGGTGCCGTCGTAGTGCTCGAGGGCGAGGTTAAGGGCTTCGATGGATTCCATATCCAGGTGATTGGTGGGCTCATCCAGAAGAAGCACGTTGCTATCCATCATCATGAGCTTTCCGAAGAGCAGTCGATTTTTTTCGCCGCCGGAACACACCTTTGCCTTTTTCAGAAAGTCGTCCGAAGAAAACAGCAGGCGTCCCAGGGTCGCCCGCACGATCTGGTCATCGTGACTGGGCTTGCGCCACTGACTCATCCAGTCAAAGAGGTTCAGGTCCGTGTCGAATTCGTCGTTAGTATTCTGGGGGCAGTAGCCCAGGGTCGCACTCTCGGCCCATTTGATGCGACCGGCCATGGGTTCTAATTGCCCCATCAGGCAGCGGAGGAGCGTGGTCTTTCCCGCGCCATTCTCACCAATGACTGCGAGGCGGGCGCCGGCCTCCAGAATGAGACTTCCGTTTTCAAACAGCGGCCCCTCGTCAAAACCATGGCCGAGGTCCTCTATCACCACCGCCTGACGGTGAAGCTTTTTCTCCTGCTTGAAGCGGATGTAGGGGCTGACGCGACTCGAGGGCTTAATGTCGTCGAGCTTGATCTTCTCAATACGCTTGGCGCGGGATGTTGCCTGCTTTGCCTTTGAGGCATTTGCCGAGAAGCGCGATACAAATTGCTTGAGATCGGCGATCTCGGCGCTCTTCTTGGCGTTCTGTGATTGCAGGCGTTCCCGTGCGGCTGTGGAAGCCGTCATAAAATCGTCGTAGTTCCCCGGATACACGCGCAGCTCACCGTAATCGATATCAGCCATGTGTGTGCACACGGCGTTGAGAAAGTGCCGGTCGTGGGACACGATGATCATGGTGGACTTGCTCTGGTTAAGCACGCTTTCCAGCCAGCGGATGGTATCGATGTCCAGGTTGTTGGTCGGCTCGTCCAGAAGCAGAATGTCAGGATCCGAAAACAATGCCTGGGCCAGCAGCACGCGAAGCTTCCAGCCCGGTGCCACCTCGCTCATGGGGCCGTGGTGCAGCTCCTTTGCGATACCGGCACCAGTGAGGATTTCCTCCGCGCGGCTTTCGGCAGAGTAGCCGTCTAATTCGGCGAACTGGACCTCCAGGTCCGCCACGCGCATGCCGTCCTCTTCGGACATGTCGGGGTTCGAGTAGATCCGATCCCGCTCCTCCTTGATGGCCCAGAGTTCCTCATGACCCATCATTACCGTATCGACCACCGTGAATTCTTCGTAAGCGAACTGGTTCTGGTTCAGTTTACCCAGGCGCTCGTTCGGCGATATCGATACGTTGCCCGAGGTGGGTGTCAGACTCCCGTCGAGGATTTTCATGAGCGTTGACTTGCCGCAGCCGTTGGCGCCTATGAGGCCGTAGCGGTTGCCGTCGCCAAATTTTACGGAAATGTCCTCAAAGAGAGGCTTTGCAGCGAACTGCATGGTGATGTTAGCGGTGGAAATCAATGGTGGAATCCTGAAATTAGAGCTGACGCGCCGAAGGCTGGCCCGGCGGTAGTAAGGCGGTATGGGGAAGTCACCACCTTAATTGAGTACGGGGCACGGGTCGAGAAAAGTCCATGGGAATAATGCGCGTCACAGTGGTGATTCGTTTTGGCAATGAGCGTGTCGAGATAAAGCCTTGCTGAGGCTTGTCCCTGGCATCTTTTTTTTCAAGAGGCTTTGCTTGCTCTCCTGAATCCTGGAAGCGACGGTGCAGATAAGGCTGATGAGAGTGATCTGAGGGACTTGTTCTGGCCGCGCTGGTTCTGGAAAGTGCCATCGGTATTTACTGCTACCTCCGGTCATTTTTCAGATGAGTCAGAAGCCTGGGGAAAGCAGGAACGCTATAGCTGCGGATTTATCCAGGAGTATCGTCGCGCTGTTCCTGATCCTGGTGATCTTGCTGCTGGGTATCTTGCCGCAGCTATTGATGGATCAGATTCGAGGCGTATGTTAGTAAGGTTGACGCGAGGGGCGTTGGGAGGAAAAAAATGCTGAAGTCAGTGAGTTTGCGAGATTATATGGTAATGCACCCGGTGACGGTTAAACCGGATATGAGTATTTTTGAGGCGATGACCATCATCAGCGACAACAAAATTTCAGGATTGTGTGTTGTTGAGGATGATCATCAGCTGGTGGGCGTCCTTTCGGAGATGGATTGCCTGCGCGCTGTACTCAGCGCGGTCTACAACAAGGGTGGCTTCGGTCCCGTTCGTGATTACATGACCGCAGAGAATCTTATCGTGGCCCATCCGGGAGAAGACGTTGTCGATGTTGCTCAGGATATGCTGCGACAGAACAAGCGCCGGCGTCCGGTGGTAGAGGATGGACGTCTCATCGGACAGATCACCATCCGAAACCTGCTCAAGGCGGTGCAGGAGTTTCAGGGGGCGGGTAAATCCTGACAATAGCGTTTCAGGGTCGGTGTAAAGCCCGGTTCCGGGCGACCCGGAACCGCCGATAGGTTAGGATAGCGCCCTGAACAGAAAGCACGGGTAGCACCATGGGTCGCGAAATCGGTCGATTTCATACGATGGAAATCCTTGAGATAGGCAGGCACAGCGCCATTCTCGACGGCGGGGATTGGGGACGTTTATCTATGGATCTCCGCCTCTGCCCCGACACGGCAGAGCCCGGCGATGGTCTCGAGGTTTTTGTCTATCTTGATGCCAGCGGCCAGCCCGCGGTGACCACGGAAAAACCCGCTGCGCAGCTGGGAGAGGTCGCCTGGGTTGAGGTCGTCGAAGTCAATGATCTCGGCGCTTTTGTGGACTGGGGTTTGCCGCGGGATCTCTTTGTCCCCTTTGCAGAGCAGCAGCATGCCCTCAAGAAAGGCAGCCACACTCTCGTGAGGGTGTATCTCGACAATCAGGGCCGACTGGCAGGGTCCACGCGGGTGGATCACTGGATCGACGACAGCTCAAGCGCCCTGCAACAGGGGCAAAAGGTCAGTTTAATGATCGCCGAGCGAACGGAGCTGGGCTACAAGGCCATTATCAATCATCAGTGCTGGGGACTGCTTTACAGCAATGAGCTTTATCAGCGCGTTCGCAAAGGGCAGGTGCTGACGGGTTTTGTGCAGCGTATCCGCAATGATGGTCGTATTGATCTCTCCCTTAACCAGCCCGGCTTCAGTAGAACCAAAATGGATGAAGTCTCGGCCAAAATCCTCGCACGCATGGAAGAAAACGACGGCTTCCTGTCGCTGACGGATAAAAGCCCGCCCCGGGAGATTTACGCCGTGTTTGGCGTGAGTAAAAAGGTGTTCAAGCAGGCGATCGGCGCTCTCTATAAGCAACGCATCATCACGCTGGAGACGGACGGTATTCGTTTTCTCTGAGCCAGGGGCGGAATTCTTTGCTTTTATTTATTCCCAACTCTGTTAGTGTGCGCACCTTCGAGGCGTACTTCGGTCTGCGCCACAGCTAAGCCCACGCATTCTGCTGGCGCTAGCATCTATAGCAATCCCAGTCTGGACCGAAGCTCTGCCTAAACGGTGCACCTTGTTTCAGGGCCGCTGCGCAGGTCAGTCAGACGATTTGCAAGACAAAATCAGGAATACATTACGTGTTATTTAAAGATCTCAGCCTTTCGGCTGAATTGCTGCGCGCAGTAGAAAAGCAAGGTTACGACAAAGCCACCCCCATTCAACAAAAAGCGATTCCCCTGGTACTCGAAGGCAGCGACCTTCTTGCCGGCGCCCAGACCGGCACGGGTAAAACGGCGGGTTTTACCCTGCCCATGCTGCAGCGCTTGCAGAACAAGTATCCGGGTACGGCGAAAAGTTATCCCAAGGCTTTGGTGTTGACTCCCACGCGGGAACTGGCAGCGCAGGTCCATGAGAGCGTTCGGGATTACGGTGCCTATCTGCCGTTCAAATCAGCGGTCATCTTTGGGGGTGTCAGCATCAATCCCCAGAAGCAGAAGCTCATCAAGGGTGTCGATGTCGTGGTAGCGACCCCCGGTCGTCTCCTGGACCATGTGCAGCAGCGGAGCATTGACCTGTCGAAAATCGAGATTCTCGTCCTCGACGAGGCGGACCGTATGTTGGATATGGGCTTCATTCACGATATCCGACGGGTGATGAAAGTCATTCCAAAGCAACGACAAACCCTTCTTTTCTCTGCGACATTTTCCAATGAAATCAAAAAGCTCGCGTCAGAGTTTCTGGAGAACCCCCAACAGATCCAGGTCACCCCGCAGAACACCGCGACGAAGCTCGTGAGCCAGCGGGTGTACCCCGTCGATAAGGGACGAAAGCGTGAGTTGTTGTCTCAGCAGATCGGTGAAGGCAACTGGCAGCAGGTCCTTATTTTTACCCGAACGAAGCACGGAGCCAATCGCCTTGCGGAGCAGCTGAGTAAAGATGGCATAAGCTCCGCAGCCATTCATGGCAACAAGTCCCAGGGAGCGCGTACGCGGGCCCTGGCCGAATTTAAATCCGGAGCTATAAGAGCCCTGGTTGCCACGGACATTGCCGCGCGGGGCATTGATATCGACAAGCTGCCCCATGTCGTGAATTACGAGCTGCCCAATGTGGCGGAGGACTACATCCACCGTATCGGGCGCACCGCTCGGGCCGGTCAGGAGGGTCACGCCATATCCCTGGTGTGCGTTGATGAGTTGAAGCTTCTCCGCGATATCGAGAAGCTCCTGGGCTCAGCTATTGAGAAAGTTTATCTTCCCGGCTTTGAGATCGATCCCAGCATCAAGGCTGAGCCTATACAGAATGGCCGTGGCGGGCGCCAGAACAGCGGTGGTGGTCGTGGTAACGGGGCCGGTCGTGGCCGTTCCCAGGGTGGCGGTCGCCCCGGCGCGGGAGGGCAGAACGCCCGGCGTGGCAGCGGTGGTGGCGCTCGCGGCCGCAGCAGCAACAGCGGCAATCGGCGCACTGCCTGAGCAGTTGCGGTGTGAGTGCTTCTATCGCAGTATCCCCGTTCCTGACAAAAACAGCCGCGGGTCGGCGAGGATAGGCCAATGTTCCGACGAGTGTGGGTAAGCCTGGTAGCGATGCTTTTGCTGGCCAGCGCGTCAGCGTTCTCTGACGACCGTGGGGAGCTGGCGGCCCTTCTTGATGAGTTTCTGGCCGGCGCTTCGGTGAATGATGTGGCCGTGCATCAGCGTCTTTGGGCAGAGGACCTCATCTACACCAGTTCCAGCGGCGCGCGCTACGGAAAAGCCAGCATCATCGAGGGTATGGGAGAGCCTCCGGCGCCCAATGCTGAAACGCCGGTCTACACCGCTGATAAAGTGAACATCAATCTGCTTGATTCCGATATCGCGGTGGTGACTTTTCGCCTGGTGGCGGAATCTCCCGACGGTACCGTCGACTATTTTCTGAATACCGGCGTGTTTGAACAAAAGGCAGGCCAGTGGCGCGCCAGTACCTGGCAGGCTACCCGGGTTCCCGAGTAGAGCCCGGCTCAGTATTCCCAAAGCGCAATGCTGCCCCCGGGAGCGCACAGGTGCGGGAATCCGGGGCTTTGTGCTAAAGACAGGACGCTGCCTGGATGAACTCGGCTTTACTGCGTGAGCGCTTCGCGATTCCTGATCATGTCAGTATTCAGGATATCGCCCCCGATTACCCGGTGCTAGACATCCGTAACCCCCATGCGACGGCGCGCATTGCGGTGCACGGCGCCCAGGTATTGAGCTTCCAGCCCGAGGGTGAAGAAGATCTGCTCTGGGTCAGCAAAACAGCGGTTTTCGCGGAAGGTACATCGGTGCGCGGTGGTATTCCCATCTGCTGGCCCTGGTTCGGCAGGCATCCGAAGAAAGACATGCCATCTCACGGTTTCGCGCGTAATCGGTTCTGGACCCTATGCGCGGTGGAGCAACAGGACGATGGCCGCACGGTAGTGACTTTGTCCCTGGAAGATGATGCGCAAAGTCGCGCGATCTGGCCCCATGCTTTTCAACTGCAGCTACAGGTCTCGGTAGGTCGTAGTCTGTCCCTTGCGCTTACCATGAGAAACAAAGCTGCCGAGACCGTGGACCTGACCATGGCCTTACACACTTACTTCAGTACCGGTGACATTGCGCAGACAGCCGTGCGGGGTTTAGAGGGCAGGGTGTATATTGATGCTCTGCGAGACTGGCGGCGCTTTACGCAGGCAGGCGATGTGCGCGGGGGACTTTTTTATCTGGGCCTTTCCCAATGCGGGCAACCCACAGAAGGCGCAGCGCTACCCCCGAGAGTGGGCGCAGGCACTGAGGGAGATGGCGACGATGGAGGCCGAGCTGTTTCTTCCCGCTCACGGCCTGCCGATTTGCGGGAAAGAGCGTATCGCCTCGGTGCTGGATGATGTTGCCAGTGCCCTGGAGTATCTCGTAGGCGAGACCCTTGCGCTGATGAATGAGGGCGCAAGACTCAGCGATATTATTCACGGCATTAAGATACCGACCTCCCTTACGGACAAGCCCTGGCTTGCGCCGACCTATGACGAGCCGGAGTTCGTGATCCGCAACTTGTGGCGATTGTATGGTGGCTGGTATGACGGCAATCCGGCGAATCTCAAACCTGCCGCAGACAGTCGATTATCTCAGGAGCTTTCTGCTCTTGCCGGGGGTGCGCAGAAGCTGGCAAGCCGTGCCCTGGAGCTGAGCGACTCGGATATCCGCAGCGCCTGCCACCTGGTAGAGATGGCCAGTCTCGCGGAGCCGGAGAACGGCGCTATTCATGCGATACGGGCAGAGGTTTACCAACGCCGGAGGGCCGGCGAGACCTCGCTGATGGCCAAGGGAATTTACGGGGCAGCAGCCAATGAGTCCAAGGCTCGCCTGGAGTCGGAGTAGGTCCACCGTTAAAGCCACTGCTATGAAAGAGAAGAAAGAGACAAAAGAACAGGACGCTGCCATCGGGCAGGACTTCTTTCAGCAACTCCGGCGGATGACGAAGCGTCTGGCAAAGCGCCATGGGATCGAACTCGATCGCGCGGCGGATTACCTGCTGGCAGGTTCCCTGTTTACCGCTGCCGATATCTACGATGCAAGCATCGATGAAACCCTCGAGGTGATGCAGGAACTTGCCGTGTCAGTTCAGGTGGATGAGCTACGGGAAGAAACGCGCCATTGATGGAATCGCGAAGGTGCCACACTATCCCATTAACGCGCCAACCCCCGCGGCACCCAAAAGCCCGAAGGTCGGTAATATGCTCAAAACAAAGCCCAGGCCACGCTTGCTCGGGTCTTTGGCGTAGGCCGCTCCATAGAGAAAGCGCCCCAGGATGTAGACAGCGCCAATCGCCGCGATGATAGCATCGGGCCAATAAACCGCCGAGAGAAACAGTGCCGGCAAGAAGCAGACGAGTTGTTCAAGGGTGTTCATCTGAATTCGGAACGCTCGATCAAACATCTCATGGCCTGAGGTTGCCGGCGCGGCGACCCCATACTTTCCCCGGGCGCGCCCCACCATAATGCCGAAATAGAAAAACTGTAGAACAGAGATCACGGCCACGATATGTACGAAGTTCATAGGGTTCCTTGATGCTCACGGGGAGCAATAATTAATGGAATTCAGTGATGCTTGGGGTTAGTGGATGATGGGTTAGCAGGTAAAAGGAAGCAAAAGCAAGCGACGGTAAGCGATTGGAAACCACCAACCCTATGATCCCGTGGCGCCGGCGCTGATATTAACTCAACACCTTTTGTAACCAGGCCGATATCTCCGCAATCTCCTCGGGGCAGACGGCATGCTCCATGGGGAATTCACTGTACTCCACGGTGTACCCCATATCGGACAAACGCTGCTGCGCTACCTTGCCCTGCGCCACGGGGACCATTGGATCCAGGGTGCCGTGACAGATCTTAATGGGAATCGCCTTGTTAGCGCTGTTTGCCGTGATCGTGTCCTTGGTTGCAAAGTAGGTGGACAGGCAGAGCAGTCCCGCCAGAGGCAGCATATGGGTCAAAGCGGTTTGATAGGCCACGGCGCCACCCTGGGAGAACCCGGCCAACACGATGCGCTCACTGGGAATGCCGGCGTCGACTTCACGGTCGATTAACAGGCGAACTTTTTCCGCCGAATCAATGAGCTGGGCCGAATCCACCTTTCGTTCAATGTCCAAGGCCGTAATGTCATACCAGGCGGGCATCACATAACCGTTGTTAATCGTGATGGGGATTGACGGTGCATGGGGGAACACAAAACGTACGGCGAGTTCCCGTGGCAGCTTGAGCTCGGGGACTATGGGGGCAAAGTCATTGCCATCGGCGCCAAGGCCATGGAGCCAGATAACCGAAGCGTTCGCCGGAAGCTCGGGTTCTTTAACGATACAGGGTAGGAGCGCCATGCTGAGGGTCTCAATGGGGGAGTTATGAGGAGAGGGTACCTGGTTTCGTCGTGGGCTTATGTGGCGCTGTGGTAAATCTTCTGCACATCCTCCAGGTAGTCCAGCATATCGATGAGATTGTCCAGGACGGCCTGATCCTCCTCGTTAAGCGGCGTGGTGAGTTGCGGTATGAACTGTATCTCATCAAGCTCGAACTCGGTTTCGCCAAATTCATCGATGATGGCCTGCCTGGCTTTAAAGTACTCGGTGTGCGGGGTGAAAACGGTAACTTTTCCGTCGTCGCTTTCTATATCGCTGACATCCACGTCAGCCATCATCAGCGCTTCAAGCACCGCCTCCTCATCGCTATGAGAAAAGACAAAAATGGCGTTGTGATCAAAAAGGTGGCTGACGCTACCGCTATTGCCCAGTTTGCACTTGGCCTTGTTAAAACACTGCCGTACATCGCCGAAGGTACGATTGGGGTTGTCGGTCAGGCAGTCGACGATGACCATGGAGCCGTTGGGGCCAAAACCCTCGTAGCGTGCCAGGGTGAAATCCTCGCCACCGGTGCCCTTGGCCTTGTCGATGGCCTTTTCGATGACATGAGAGGGCACCTGATCTTTTTTGGCTCGATCAATAATGCTGCGCAGGGACAGGTTGCCGGCCGGGTCGATGCCGCCATCTTTTGCTGATACGTAGATTTCGCGAGCGTACTTGCTGTACACCCGGGCTTTTTGGTCCGAGGTTTTGGCCATGGACTCTTTGCGGTTTTGGTAAGCTCTACCCATAACGTCAATCAATCTTTGCGGGAACAGACTGCGCAAGATAAAGCTTTAGTCACTGTGTATCCAGAGTCCATTTGTTTTACCGACAGTATTTTGGGCAGTGTTTTGGACAGTGTTTGGGACTTATTTTGTCCGTGAGCAGGATTCTATTCCGGTCGCTGTTTGTTTCGCACTGAGGCGCACGGGATACGTAGATACCTGTAGCCATATACAGACAGATAAAAGGAAGAAAGCATGGGAAACCAACTGTTGCTCGACGCTGAGCTGGACCAGGAACTGAAGTCCTTGAATTCCGGCTTTACTGCTGCGTGGGAAATGAACGATAACGGGAAACTCGAGAAAGAGTTCAAGTTTGAGGACTTCAACGCCGCATGGGCGTTTATGTCGCGCGTGGCCCTCTTTGCAGAGCGTAACGATCATCACCCGGAGTGGTTCAATGTCTACAACCGCGTCCGAGTAGAACTCACAAGCCACGACGTTGGCGGTATTTCCCGTAAAGACATCGATCTTGCGACGTTTATGAACAATTGCGCAAACGCCTAACAGGGCTAAGCAGATGAATAGGCTGAGCCCCTTGCGCCTGGCTGATGGGAGGCGGAAGGGGGGCGGAAGGAAGGCGGAAGGCAGGCGGAAGGCAGGCGGAAGGCAGGCTGATGAAAGGCTGATAGGTGTATAAGTGGGAGAACCCGGTCTGGCTGCTGCATCTTACCCAGCGCAAAGAACCCTAGGATGATTGAGCCTGTCCCGTACTCTCTCGAACCACTAATTCTGTGGTGAGCGCTGTGTCGCCACAGGCCTCACCATTGATCATGCGCAACAGTGTTTCAACAAGAAGTTCACCGGCCCGACCAATGTCCTGTCGCACCGTAGTGAGTGTAGGGCTGCTGTAAGCAGCCAGACCGATATCGTCATAACCCGTTACCGCAATATCATTTGGCACACTCAGGCCTTGTCTCTGCACCGCTGATATCGCGGCAAGGGCAACGACATCGGATACACATACCACTGCGTCAAAATCGGTTCGCTCGCTCAACAGTTGCGTAATGGTGTCGCGAGCACTCTCCATAGTGAAGGGCACGTCAAAGTGGAGAGACGGATCGAAAGCTATGCCTCTATCGCACAGCGCGGAGCGATAACCTTCAAAGCGGGCCGCATTCTCCGGGTTGGCGGTATTGCCAAAAAACGCGATTCGTTTTCTGCCGGTATCAATCAAATGACGGGTCGCCTGATTGCCGCCGTTGTAGTTGTCACTGCCCACAACCACATAACGCTTGTCCGGCACCGGATGCCCCCAAACCACCATGGGACGATTGCTGTCGGCCAGTTCATTGAGTTGCGCGTGCTGTCGTTCCTGTCCAATGAAAATGATGCCGTCGGACTGCGTCATTGCGCGGCCATCGGCAAGCTTTGCGGCGTCGATTACGGGAGCATGGGCGAGGAGCAGGTCATAGTCCTTGGCAGCGAGGGCATCTGCGATGCCTCCGAGCATATCCAGAAAAAAAAGGTCCGACATATTCTGTTGCGAGCGAATATCGAGCATGAACACCACAGAGACAACGCTGTTTCGCTGCAGGCGCAGGTCCCGTGCTCGCCGATTGATCGAGTAACCGTGTTCATGTGCCAGGGCTTGCAGCCTCTGGCGTGTTTCCAGAGCAATTCTCGGATTGTTGTTCAGAGCTCGCGACGCGGTAGCCCGCGATACCTGGGCCAGGTCCGCAAGATCCTGCAGGTTAGCAATTTTTTTTCTTCGCCCTGAATTCAAGACAGGCTTCCTTTTAGGCTTTTTCGCGGCAACAAAAATTCATTGTATAACAGTCGCTTACGAATATGACAATCGATTGCATATTTTTCTTGCAATCGATTGCACATTGTTCTACATTTTTTAGATCGGTCCATAAACCACCGGTATCGCCACATAAATCTAAAACGAGGCAAACGCCATGAAAAAATATTCGACCGCGCGCTCCCTGTGCGTTCCCTTCACTTTTGCTCTTGCCGCGCTGCCCGCTGCCGTGGTGCAGGCACAGGAACAGACCGTTCTTGAAGAAGTTATCGTTACCGGTGTGCCCGCCGGTGGTGCAACGAAACTCGAGGCCAGCGTTTCCGTGAGCTCCGTGGGAGGCGACGAGCTTATCGACTTTGCACCGCGTTCTGCCGCGGAACTGTTTCGAGCCTTACCGGGTGTTCGCGCCGAGTCATCAGGAGGCGGCGGTAACGCTAATCTCACGGTTCGTGGTATCCCCCTCGCAACGGGCGGCTCGAAGTACATGCAGATTCACGAGGATGGCCTGCCGGTTCTCGAATACGGCGACATCAACTTTGGTAACACCGACAACTGGCTGAGGGCCGATTGGACCATTGCCCGTATCGAAAGTATCCGTGGCGGCTCAGCCTCTACCTTTGCGAGCAACTCCCCCGGCGGCATCATCAACATGATCAGCAAGACCGGTGAGGAAGAGGGCGGCAGCATCGGCGTCAGTATGGGACTGGATTACGATGAGTTTCGCACCGACTTCGAATACGGTGGGTCTTTGACGGACACTATTCATTACCACGTTGGTGGCTTCTTTCGCGATGGTGAGGGTGTCCGTGATACGGGGTACAACGGTGAAAATGGTGGCCAGCTGAAGGCGAACATCACGAAAGAGTTCGAGGATGGCTATCTGCGTTTGTATGCCAAGCATCTGGATGATCGGGTTGCGACCTACCTGCCATCACCTGTGCTGGTTGAAGGAGGGGATTCCTACGGTGCGGTGCCCGGGTATGACGCCAGCTCGCAAACCCTTCAGTCGCAGCAGACAAACAACTTTACGACCTTTGATCAGTTTGGAAATCCCGTCAGGCGCTCCCTTGCTGACGGTATCGAGTCCAAGGTGTCGGCATTTGGCTTTGAGTTTGAAAAGTCGCTGAACGATCAGCTGACGGTGCGTAACAAGTTTCGTCAATCTGACATTTCGGGGGGCTTTATCGCGCCCTTTACCGACGGATTCGCCGGCGGCACGGCAAGCATCGCAGATAAGGGTGCAGAGCTTTGCGCCTCTGCAAGCGTCGCTGGCGTTGGGCTGGATTGTTCTGGCGGTGTTACCGCACTTATCGATGGGCAGCCTGCGGATGGCGACCAGCTCGCCTATACCAATCTTCTTTTCGATACCAAGATTCACGACCTTGGCTTGTTTGTTAATGACCTTTCTTTTAGCTGGGAAAACACCAGCGGTCTGGCGATATCCGGCGGTCTCTACTATTCGAAGCAGGCCATAAAAACGTCCTGGAATAGCTGGCAGACGCGTATGCAGACTCTCGATGGTTCTAATTCGCGGAACATCACCTATCTCGCTAACGGCGCAGGTATCGATGAAAATGGAAACGCAGTGGATGTGGTCCTTGCGGACAATGGCGCGCTTACGCAAAGCTTCCTGGCGTGGAACTGGGATCTCGAATACACCACCTTTGCCCCTTACATCAACGTGGGCTTTGATGTGGGTGAGCGCATGCGTTTCGACGTTAGCGCGCGCCACGATGAGGTCGAAGCAAGAGGACAGCGTCTGGATGGCTGTTGCGGAGGCAATACCCCCATAGACCTTAATGGCGATGGCAGCGTAGGCCAGTTCGCCGTTGACGGTGGTGTAATTACCCGTCTCGATAGCGATGCGTTGTTGGAAAATCCCGGCGCCACGTCGGCCGGTTTCATTGCCGGCGGTGTGCGGGTTCTTAACTCCAGCAATGCCGCAACCACCAACGTAAACTACGACGCTGATAATACCTCCTACTCCGTGGGCGGCACGTTTCTCCTGACGGATGCGTCATCAGTTTTTGCGCGTTACAGCGATGGCGGCCGCGCGATCGCTGATCGACTGACACAGGTTGGCGGTTCTTTGCGTCCTGATGGCAGTCTTACGTCGACCACCGACGGCTTTGACAACGTTCAGCAATTGGAGATTGGCTACAAACACGTTGGCGAAAACTGGTCAGCCTTTGCAACCTTCTTCAACACGATAACGGAGGAAACGCAGGCGGAGCTTACCAGCGGCTTAACCTTTGTCCGTGAGTATGAAGCGAATGGTATTGAGTTAGAGGGTGACTTTAACTTTAGCGACAGCTTCGTGGTACGAGGCAACATTACCTGGACGGACGCTGAAATCACTGACGATGCCACCAACGCAGCGGTTGTCGGCAATACTCCCCGGAGACAGGCAGATTTCATCTATACCCTGATCCCCGAGTACCGCAATGCGCGTCTTGCGACGGGCCTGGTCCTGCAGGGATCAACCGACTACTACGTGCAGGACAATAACGACCTCAAGCAGGAAGCGTACGTACTGGTAAATGCTTTCTTCAACTACGATGTCACTCAGGACCTCACAGCCTACGTCAACGTTAACAATCTTACGGATGAGTTCGTCATCACGGAGTCAGAAGAAGGATCGGCAGCGGTAGGAAGCTTCATTCGTGCTCGTCCTCTCAATGGCCGATCGGCTAACATCGGTATCACTTACCGATTCTAGACAGGGGTGCTGGATGGTGCGTTTCGACGGCGCACCGTCCTATTCTCACTTACGAACAATCTGGTCTTTGATTTATGCGCAGGGTTTCGCTCATCACCTATGCCGACCGTTTGGCCGGCGATCTCAAAAAGCTTAAAGACTTGCTTGACGGTGAGTTGAGCGGCCTCTTTGGCGGCGTGCATATCCTTCCGTTCTTTAACCCTATTGACGGGGCGGACGCGGGTTTTGACCCCACGGACCATCTTGCCGTGGATCAGCAGTTGGGTGCCTGGGACGATGTTTCTGCGATTGCAACAGAACATGCGGTCATGGCAGACATGATCGTCAACCATGTGTCGTCGGAGTCGAGTCAGTTTCAGGATGTTCTTTTAAACGGCACCGCGTCACGTTTCTGGGGGCTGTTTCTCCGCTATGGGGACGCATTCGGCAGCCTCGATCCCGACGCTGCTGACGCCAAGGTGCAGCAGATTTATCGACCGCGACCGGGAGTCCCCTTCACAGCCAGGACGCTGGCAGATGGCAGCACCCATGAGTTCTGGACGACGTTCAGTTCCAGCCAACTGGACATCAACGTAGAAAGTGCCCCGGGGCAGGAGTATCTGCAGAGCATTCTTGAGACCTTTTCCGCGGCTGGTGTGAAAGAGGTGCGGCTGGATGCTGCCGGATATGCAATCAAGCGTCCGGGCACCGACTGCTTTATGTTGCCCGAGACCTATGACTTTATCGCCGCTTTGGGCGCTGAAGCTCATACCCTCGGCATGGAAACCCTTGTTGAGATTCATGGGCACTATCAGGTGCAATGCGAGATCGCAGAACGAGTAGGGCGTGTGTATGATTTTGCCCTGCCACCACTGGTGCTTCACAGCTTGTACACCAACGACGTGTCTGCTCTGGAGCATTGGCTTCGAATTGCGCCGCGCAACTGCGTGACCGTGCTGGATACTCACGACGGCATCGGTATTGTTGACGTGGGTGCGGCGGGGGACCGTCCCGGCCTCCTCAGTGACCATGAAATCGATAGCCTGGTTGAAGGCATTCACCACAGAACCGCCGGAAAGAGCAGACGAGCCAGCGGCAATACGGCGTCTAATCTGGATATTTACCAGGTCAATTCGACCTACTACGACGCCCTGGGTGGCAGCGATATCGACTATCTCATCGCCCGCGCTATTCAGTTTTTTGCACCCGGTACCCCCCAGGTATATTACGTCGGACTCCTTGCCGGAGAGAATGATCTTGGCCTTGTAGAGCGTACGGGCGTGGGCAGGGATATTAACCGTCACTATTATTCCCGGGAGGAGCTTCTCTCGGCGATCAATCGACCCGTGGTTGAGGAGCTTTTTGCACTTATCCGCCTCTGCAATTCTCTGCCGGTATTTGAGGGCGATTTTTGTGTGGAAAGCTCGCCGGAGCAACACCTGGTGCTTTCCTGGACTCACGGAGAGCGCAGTGCCCGATTGGCCGTTGATTTCGCTCAGCGTCGCGCAACGATTGCTGGCGTACTGGATGGAGAGCCCTTTGAATATACGATTGGTGCTCTGACCGAAGCGAGCAGAGAGGCGGTGTGATGAGCGCCGTGCGAAACGCCGCGCCCCTGTCTTTTCGTGAGAAGGTCGGTTACGGCCTGGGTGATATGGCATCGAACTTCTATATGGGGTTCTTTGGGCTTTTTCTTCTGTATTACTACACCGATGTGTTTGGTATCAGCCCTGCGGCCGCGGCGACCATGCTTCTTGTTACCAAGGTGGTGGATGCGATCAGTGATCCGGCCATGGGGCTCATCGCTGATCGAACCCACTCCCGATGGGGGAAGTATCGGCCCTATTTGTTGTGGGTTGCAGTGCCCTATGCGGGTCTGGGTTACCTACTGTTCCTCGGGCCGGAGCTCTCCTCCACGGGCAAACTCATCTATGCCTATGTCACCTACACCTTGATTATGCTCGCTTATACGGCGATCAATGTTCCCTACTCAGCACTCCTCGCCGTGATTTCCCCTGTTGCTGAAGAGCGAACAAAGGCTACGCAATTCCGTTTCGTGTTTGCGTCATTGGGCACGCTCTGCGTCGGCGCTTTTGCCACTCCCCTTGTGGAAATGCTCGGTAATGGGGATGAGCTGCTGGGATTCCGTCTGACAATTGTCCTGTTCGCTATCCTCTCCGTAGTCATTTTCTGGATAACCTTTGCCAGCACGAGAGAGCGAGTCCAATTGCCTCGCCATGATTCGAGCATCGGCGAGGACTTTTCAGCGCTCCTGAAAAACGCATCCTGGGTTGTTCTGGTACTGACGGGAATTCTCATTGTGGTCGGGCTGGTCGCGCGCTTTGCGTCCATTGTTTACTACGTCAAGTACTACCTTGGTGACTCGGGGCAGCTGGTCTTCCTGATCTTCGATAAGACCGCAGTGCTGACTTCCTGCGGTTTACTCGGCCAACTGATCGGTGCCCTTATCACGCCGCGGCTCACGCTTCGCTTTGAAAAACACCGTCTTATTTTTGCAATGAGCATTATTCATGCGTTTCTTCTCGGCCTCTGTTACCTGGTGCCACCGGAGGCTTTCTGGTTGATCACCCTGGTGCACAGTGCGGGTATTCTGACCTTCGGTGTGACGATCACCCTCTTGTTTTCCATGTACACGGACTGTGCGGAATATGGTGAGTGGTTAACGGGTAAGAACACCGCTGGCCTTACGGTTTCGGCATCGATGTTTTCTCTTAAATTCGGCTCCGCCGTGGGAGGGGCTCTCCCGGGCTTCATGCTTGCCTGGTTCGGGTTCACGGCCAACGCCGCTCAGTCCGAGCAGGCCATGACGGGTATACGACTGATGTTCAACGTGGTGCCTGCGATCTACTTTCTCGCGGGCGGCGCTTTGATGATGTTTTACCAGATCGACCGTGCCACGCTGCACCGGGTGGAGCGTGAGCTTTACACGCGTCGTGAGAAGGCGGTAGCGTGAGCGTCGCTGTTCTAGGGGAGGCCTTAATCGATCTCATTGTCGGTGAGGACGGAGCTTATCGGCCGCATCTCGGGGGGTCGCCTTACAACGTCGCCATTGGCCTTGCCAGGCAGGAGATCCCTGTCAGCTATCTTTCTTCGCTTTCGGATGACCGTTTTGGGGAGGAGCTTTGCGATTCTCTCCTGCGAGAGGGCGTCGTGGTGCCGTCCCAGCGCAGGTCACTGTGCCCCACCTCCCTGGCATTGGTGACCGTCAATGATCAGGGGCAGCCTTCCTACAGGCTCTATCGTGAGGGAATCGCCGATAAGGACACGAGCCTCGAAGAAGTTGTTGAGCACTTGCCAGGGGATCTACGCGTGTTTCACACAGGGTCCCTTGCGATCACTCCGAGCCAGCTACCCAAGATCAATGCCCTGTTTACGTTGATGAAAGAACGTGGTGTGTTCATCAGTATCGATATCAATATTCGTTTACGCGGTAGTCTGGACCAAAAAAAGTATCTGGATGGCGTTCGCAGCCTGATGGCCGTTGCAGACGTCGTTAAAGCAAGTGACGAGGATATCGAAGCTTTTGAACTGGGGGGCACTATTCGTGAAGCGGCGGTTCAGCTTCATGAGGAAATGGACGATGGTCTTTTGGTCCTGACCGAGGGTGGCGGCGGTGCCGTTCTGTATGGCGCTCCGGGAGAGGCGGGCGCTATTGAAAAACGTGCTTACCCCGTTACCAGGCTGGAAGATACCGTGGGGGCGGGGGATACCTTCCACTCAGCCTTTCTTGCCAGTCTCTATCGCACCGGAGCATTCGAGCCATCAAAGGGGGCGAGCGATGCGGAGACCCTGGCTGAGGCTCTGGATCTCGCCTGTGCCGCCGCAGCAATTAATGTTTCCCGAGCCGGCTGTTCGCCGCCCACAAGGTCAGAGCTGTCGCGCTTTATCGACGCCAGTCGCCGTTAGCCTGGCTCCGGAAAAGGCTTTTTGGTGGCTATGCGTGGCGAATGCTTCGCAGATCTGGATTCCCGGCCACCCCCGCCGTGGGCTGAAATCTGAAGGAATGTGCTCAGCGTTCGAGGGGCCATTGATAGCCCCTTAAAACCGTCTCGAATATGCGCTACCCTGCGCGCCTCTCGCGACAGGCTCACTCGGATGTCGATCCGTTTGCCCTGTCGTCGATTGCCCCGGCCGATCAGTATTCGCTGACGGTTACTCTGTAAATTGCTTGTTGGCGGGCCTTGTGCGTTCGCTTCATGAGGCGTCGTGCTCAGAAACATGTCCAGGACAACTATCTCAGCTGTAGGTCAGGCGCCCCTGGTGCGTCTTCTGGCTGACCTGGGTTTGGCGTCTTCGAAGCCCGGAAAACGCGTGTTTGCCACGCGATTGGCTGATCTGATCGATATTTCCGACGCTATCACCCTGTCCGATTTTTTCTCCAAACTTGACCGGGTCAGCACAAGCCAACAGGTCGAGAGCGCCGAAGGGGTTGACTCGGTTTTTGATCAGCACCGGGCGGCAATGCGTGGCTCCATTGATGCAAGTTTTGCCACAGACGAGGATGAGCTATCGCTCGCAGGACGAAATGTCTTTCCTCTACCGACGGTGAGCGCTGAAAACGTGAGCGCAGCGGAGACCATCGCCCGCTACGAGCGCTTTTACAGCCTCCACCAAAGTGAGCTTGAGCGGCGTGTTGCACAGCTGCGAAAGGTTCTGTTAGAGCGGATGCGCTCTCAAAGCGACGCCCTGGCACAGGTCGCTGCCCTGGAAATCGCCATGGGGCCTATATTCGTAAAGTACACGCGCCAGTGTTTTGCGACTCTGCCCGGGCTGGTAGCGCAGCGCTTCGAATACTTGCGCCTCCACCAGCATCAGCAGGATTGGGTCGCTAAGGAACCAGCGTCCTGGCTCCGTGAGGACGGCTGGTTGGCGCGCTTTCATGACGAAGTAAAACAGCTGCTCCATGCAGAATTGACACTCAGGCTTCAGCCCCTCGACGGGATGTTGTCCTTGCTGTCTCCTAACGATTCCCTAGAGAAACATTCATGACTCGAGTTCTTTCCTACGCCGCCTTTGTCACGGGCATGGCCCTCATTATTCTCATGACGAGACTGGTGGCTGCCGATGACAGGATGACCCTCCTCGTCATGCTACTCATCGTCACGGCCTACAGTGTTGGTGCGACGGAGCTATGGCGCTACCAGCGTCAAACGGGGGGGCTTCGCCTGGCCCTGGGGGCCCTTGATACAGCGCGGTCATCATCTGCTGATGCTCCAACACTGGATGCGTGGCTTTCCTCGGTGCCCGAGGCCTTACGCCATGCCGTTCATCAGCGCATCGTGGGTCAGTTTCAGGGTCTCCCGGCGCCTATGCTGACACCCTATCTTGTCGGGCTGCTGGTGATGCTGGGCCTCATGGGTACTTTCGTGGGCATGGTCGCTACCCTGGGGGGCGCTGCCCTTGCCCTCGAGGGTGGTACAGAACTGACGGCCATTCGGCAGGGCCTGGCCGCACCTATCGAGGGTCTGGGGATGGCTTTCGGGACATCCGTGGCCGGTGTCGCGGCCTCCGCCATGCTGGGTCTCATTGCTACCCTCAGCCAGCGCGAAAGACTCCAGCTATCCAAAGTGTTGGATCAATGTCGGGATGAATTTTTCCGGGATCATTCTCTTCATCATCAACGCAGGCAAACCTATAGCGCATTGCAGCAGCAGGCCGGCGCTCTACCCGATGCGGTGGCCAGTCTTGCGGCATTGGGAGAGCAGTTGGGCCAGCTCGGAGAGCAACTGTCGACCTGGAGCGAGCGCTCCAGTGAGCAGCTTGTGACCCAGCAGCGCGAGTTCGAAACGGCGGTGCGCACGGATTTCCAAGCGTTGACGGCAACGCTTTCCACCGAGGTTAAGAACAGTCTGGCGAGCACCGGCAAAGAGACTGCGGAAACGCTGCGCCCATTTGTGGGCCAGCTGCTGGAGCAGGCCTCGGAGCAGCTTGTTAGCGAGGCGGCAGCGCGCCGACAGGTGGAAGAGGAGCGCCAAAGCGCTTTCCAGGCGCGGCAGACAGAGGAACTGGAAACGCGTCGCGTCGCCGAAGCGGACTGGCTGAACACAATGGGTGAGCGCGTGGACACCCTGGTTGCAGAGCTTGGCAATCAGCTGGGTGAGATTCAGTCGCTGGAGCGTGAGCGCCTCGAAAACAGCGGCGCCCAGATCGTGCGGCTGCAGGAGTCCCTTGGCGAGAGGCTTGAGGGAATGAGCAGCAGTATTCATCAATCTGTCGCTTCCATGGAGTCCGCTGCACAGGCGTCGACCCGCATGGGTACTGATTTGCTGGATACGCTCCAGAGCCATAGCGATCGGTCCCTTGAGCGCGATACCTTGCTTATGGAAGAGCGATCGACCTTGTTGCAGGAGCAGAGGGCACTCATCGAGAGCCTGAAGCAGCGTGATGAAGAGCAGCAGGGCCTACTAAAAACAACAACCGCAGCATTCCAGAAACATGTTGAGCAACAGTCTGGCGCCACCGCTGACAATCTGGACCGACTGATGACTCAGAGCGCGCAGCAGCTTGCCGACGTGTCTGAAAGTCTCTTCCAGCAGATGGCGTCGACTCTGGAGAGCAACGAGGAGCAGTGGCGGCAGTTGTCGAGCAAGCTCGGCATGGAGTTGGAGCAGTTGCTGGCCCGCAATGCTGAGGTGCTGGATCAGTTTGCCGGTAGTCTGAGTGAGCACCTGGGTGCGTCGGGACAGCAGATCGCCAGCACTGCCAGCGACCTGGCGGCCTTGAGCGGCGGCTTTGCGGATTCTGTTGCTGCTTTTAAAGCAAGCAGCGAAACCGTTGATACATCGCTAAAGGCGATTACCGAGGCCTTGACGACGTCTGCTTCGCGCAGTGATGAGCAGATGGGCTACTACGTGGATCAGGCGCGGGAAATCATCGACCACAATCTGCTGACCCAGCAAGCCATACTCGAGCGCCTCGAATCGGTGATTTCCAAGCCGCAGGTCGAAGCGGAGCCATCATGAAAGAACTTCTCGATGATGGTCTGAACGACGGTCCTCCCATCTGGGCGATTTTCGGGGACTTGATGACGGGCCTCGTTGGCGTGTTTGTCCTTATCCTGATCTGGACCCTGGGGTTTCAATTAGAGCTGGCGAAGGACCTGGAGCTGGCGGAGGCAGAGCGTGAGCAGGCGCAGGCGCGGCGGCAGGTACTTGAGGAGGCTCTGGCGGGGCCCTTGGCAAGTGGACGCATCACCATCAACGACGGTCGCATTGGAATAAGCGGCAGTGTGCTGTTTGCCCTGAACTCCGATCGATTGCAGGATGAAGGTCGGGAATTGCTCGCCACCCTTGCTGATCCTCTGAACGTATTCCTTAAGGAAAATGATCAGTTATTAATGATCAGCGGGTTTACCGATGATCTGCCGATCCAGGCGGGCAATCTTAGCTTTAAAGACAACTGGGAGCTGTCAGCTCAGCGCGCCCTGACCGTGACACGGGAGTTGGTCGCTGCCGGCTTGCCCGCTGACCGGGTGTTCGCCGCGGCCTTTGGGGACCAGCAGCCTGTAGCGCCAAACCGTGATGAGTCTGGTCGTGCCCTCAATCGGCGGGTTGAGATGGCGCCGGTGCCTCGCTCCACGTCAACAGAGGCACCCCTGCCCGATGCCTGAGGTAGCGGAACGCGAGGTGCCTGAAGAAGGGGGGAGCGTGTGTGAACTGACGCGGGACCAAACCGTGGAATCCCTCGGCGCATTGAGGGCGCTCTTGGGTCAACGGACAGAGCTCAGGGCTCTCGATGTCGTTCGCCAGCGTGTCTGGAAGCGCGGCGTTGAGGCGCGTATCGCCCAAGCCATGGCGACATTGCCGGAAGCGGCGGGACCCTTGAATTCCCAGGGCCTGGTGGTAAAGGCGCTGGTCGTCCTCGATGAGCGAGCGCCGGAGTATCTGGAGCATCTGGCCAGTTATCTGGATACCTTGCTGTGGCTAGAGGAGCAATCCTGAGTCTGCGTAACGTGTTTAGCAGAGCGTCACTACCAAGGGTTTGTCTCTTCAATCACCATTGCGCTGCGCCGATAGCTGAACGGTCCTTTGCCCGACCAATTCATCCCGTCGGGATAACGCACTTCCACACCCTTTAAATCAGAGGATTCGAAGAGTTTCATATTAACCCCAATCTGATCGACCGTCGGATTGGACGCTTTGAAGTCATCATTCAGATCGAAATGTGTTGTCGCCAACGCCTCCACAGATACAAGAACCCGTCATCGCGCTTCTCCTTATTTGCTTAAACAATCCTGAGTATGCAGCTTAAACTTCCGTTCAGCGACGTTTTCGAAAGACATCAGGGATAGAGCACGCACCGACTGGCATGCGACTACCTGCCTTGCCTCTGCAAGACTTCAAGCGTTGTTTGGTACTCGACTCGCAATTTTTCGTTTAACAGCAGAACGTTCGATTGCCAGTTCTCCCAAGTGTGAAACCACTTCAAAAGGCCTCTATCGGTGCAAGCCTCCTGAATGCTGGCATCAAGCTCCAAAGCATACCGAGGGACCTCGCACTCAATTCCGAACCATTTAGCCTTAAACCTCTCCATCGGCTGTATTGAGAGTATTGGCGATCCACTCGGCCAAATCTCCGCAATGACGGGTTCAAACCGGTTGGAGGTAGCTACTGCCAACTGCTGATAGAAGCGCAGTTCTGAGAGCCGCTTTCGAAGCTGGTCCGACTGCTCTGACAAAAAGGCAGGATTTGTTGTCAGCTCCGTGATCGCTGCGGCGCGTATTCGAACACCGCGCGTTCCACGGATTGCGATGATACCGTCGTTGACCTTTTCAGAGGCGCCAGGCTCTTCGGAGCAGCTTAAAAGTGCATCAAAGCCAGCCCGGGCGATGGATAGTGTGTCCCCGATAGCCGCCGCCTCATCGTCGGGTAATAGCTGTGCATGCAACCGGTCAAAGCTAATTACTCAATCAAGTGATTTTTCCGTCACTCAGGTAGTACGCAGTAATGCTGATCGAGTTGACCAAGCCGTGCGCAATGATCAGTGGAAACAACTTTTTTCCATTAAGTAAATAGACCACTGCAAATATCACTGCGACGCCTGCGGTGCCAATGATGCCGGGGACCCCCTGGGAGATATGCAGCATCCCGAAGATTAGCGCGTGCAATGCTACCGCGGCGCTAATGCCTTTCTTGTGATCACCAAAGAGCTCAATCAGGCTGTTCAGCAGAAACCCGCGCATGAGCAGTTCTTCACCCACTGCCGCGCCAATCCAGATGACCACAAGCATATAGGCGACGAACACAAGCGGTTGACCCAGGAAGAATTCGAATCGGTCGGTGGAACTCTCGGGAACATGAGCACCGAGCAGCGCTGAAACGAGCGGCACAACCAGCGCCATTAACAGAAGTACGGCTACAACGGTTAGCAGTGCCAGGCCCAGAGCCTTCACCCAGTTCATCGAGCCGGAGGGTAGGGTCAGGCCCCGGTCTTTCCAGCTGACGCCCTGTTTGTTCATAAAGTAGGCGGCAACAAATATGCCGCACCACATGGCAATCGATCCTGCGCCAATGGTGTTGAAGCGATCCGCAACGTCCTTTACCAACAGCATGACGCCAAGGACAACGAGTACTTCGAGCACGATTCGTTTTTTGTCGGCCAAGTGGGATAACGTTGGTTCTTCGAGCGGTTGAGGCTGCATCAGTGGTTCCTGTGAACGTGAGTTGCTGTTGCTGGATAGCGCGCAACCTTATTTCAGCAGTTTGATGCTGGATAGCGCTTTAGGATGGACTGAACCTTAAATGCGCCGAGGCGATGCCTGAGTCGGGCCGATCGAATTCTGGCGCGCTTTGGGAATCAACGTGACGAAACTCTACTAAACCGATGACCACAAACTCCCGAAAGCCACGCGGCTAAAGCGTATGGAAAGGGCGCTAAAGCAGCTACTGTCCGTGCTTCCTGATATGGTCTATACCTACCAACAGGGGCGAGTTACCCATGCACAAGGATTATTCGAGCGAAGGCTTGTTAGCATTCCTGAGGGAAGCCACTCTCGCCGGACGCATGGCGCCGGCCCTGGCCAGGAGCCGTCGTGCGGCGGCGCGCGTGTTGTTTGCCGAGCTGACCGAAGGCGAGGCAGCGGACCTCCGACAGCTAAGTATCGATGCGCTCAAGTCCCGATTGCTCAATATCCAGGGAGATGGCCTGCGCAGAGAGGTGGTCGAGCTATATGCGGAGCGCCTGCAAGGGGCCCTCGACGACTATTTCCGTTTCGTGGAAGCACCAGACAGCTTTGTTTCTAAAGCCGTGCCGCAGGCAGCATCGCCACGGGACAAACAATCGACCAAAACACGCGAGGAACGTGCCCTGGAAACGGTGCGCCTCAGTGCTCCCGGGCAACGGCCGGACGTCATCCCAATCCCTCTGAACAAGGATCGCGTGGTCTACCTGCACGGAATACCCGCAGATCTCACGCCAAAGGAAGCCCGCAAAATCTCGAGGGTTGTTGAAGCACTTGCTGACGATGCCGAGGTCGACAAGTGAACCGCTGGCTTTTCATGCTGCCCCTGGTGGTTTTCGGGGTAGGGGGGCTGGGACTCTACGCACTCTTCGTCTCCCAGGCGGACGACGCTTCTTTTCGGGAGAACCTGCTTCCGGAGCTCATCGGCTTTTGCCTGGAAGGGTTTTTTCTGGTGGGTCTGTTCACTTTTGTGCAGCAGCTGCGCGACTACTACCATCGTCGCGAACAGTGGCTTAGTCTGCGCAGCGTCCTTCGCGATTTTCTGTCACACCTGAATTTGGCGTTTCTGGCACCAGACGCGGAGCCCGCTTCCACAAGTGATCTTGAATCACAGCCGCTGATCGTTCACCAGTTGATGGAATTGCTTAGCGATGCGGAGCTCGATGTCGAAACCCTGGTATCCCTGAAGCGCGTTGCAATTTCCACCCTGCCTTTGGCGCGGGATCTCATCAACATAGCGGCGCAACTGAGCACGCGTCATATGCGTTGCTGGATTGCTATCGTGGCGTCTATAGACAGCCTCGCCGAAGCAGATACCCGGGAGCAGGCGGAGCTACCGCTGAACGAACTGTTAGTGCGACTTACGGAGTTTGACTCGCTGAAGCTGTGATCGCCCCGGCATGCCCACCGCCTTGGTATAGAGCGCGGCTGCTCAAAGGCTGCTTTCAACATAGCCTGATAGTCCGGTGTCATCTCTATTCGCCGGCGGCTCACTAAGACCACACCTCCAGATTTCCTGTCCGAGCGATTTCGCGGGTCAGTCTTGCGCTCAAAAGCTCTCCCATTCCCGCCTCCTCCAGTAACGACGACAGTGTCGCTTGCTCTACCGCAGTCACCGACTCGTATATCGCCTGAACTCTCGCCAGCAAATAGAATCGATAAGGTTGCGCAAGGGCGCTGATGGTGACCCCAGCGATCTCAAACTGGCAAAAGCCCACACCTCGCTCGGCCGTAGCGCCAGAGGCCAGGTCATCTTGAGTAGACAGCCAGTGATTAATAGTGGCTGCCGCTGCAAGTGTTTCGGGCACAAAATCAGTGGCCAGGTGCCGCATGACTGCTATCAGCGTTTCGGGGATTTCATCGTCCGGTAGATAACCGTCTGCCTGGTTTTCGAACTCACCAATGTCAGGTTCCGGGCGGTTCATTCTTTCTACCCAGCGAAACAGATGAGGTGCTCGCGTCTGCATCATCGACAGAGGCTTGGGGTCACGACCCAGGTGAGCGTACAACGGTGCGATCATGCCAAAGTCCCCGATGCAAGGTCGATTACCCAGCAAGTAAGGAACTGCGGCAAAGTGCGCATCCAGCGTATCGAGCAGTTGTTCATACAGGGACTCGACCACCGCAAAAGTGTCAGGAACGACGCCAAAGCCCTGCGCTGCTCGGCGCATGGCCTGCATGGCCTTGTCGGTCTTGTCCTTCATACCCTTTGGCATCATGGTCTGAAAATGGAAGCGCAGGAACTCCAGATTTTGATCATCAAAGTTCCAGCGATAGTGCATCGCCGGTCGCAGGAGCCCCTCGGCCCCAATGACATCAAACAAGCGACTGATCAGGTTCTGCTTGATACGACTAGGCGAAAAACCATGGCCGCTCAGGGCCTCAAAATGATCGATAATCGCAGCGCCGTCACGAATAACCTCACCGTCTGCGGTTTCCAGCGTTGGTATGCCCTGACGATTGCCGGCAGCAGGCAACACGACCTTCGCATAGTGCTCGCTGGTGGGCGTGGTCTCGCGGTAGGTTAGTCCCGCCTTGATCAAGTAGCTGCGAGCGCGTCCCGTGTAAAGTGAAAACGGTGAACCGTAGAGCGAGTGGTGCGTCATTAGGGATTCCTTGTGAACGGGAGACAAAGTCAGCCAGGCTGGATTGACAGTACGAGTGTCCTCAGGGAGCAGTAGCCGATGCGGCAGTTCAGTATCTGATCTACTGTGGCTCAGTGCAAAGGTATCGCAAGGTTTTCGCCAAGGTGTCGCCAAGTTAACTGCCCCGGATTGGAAGAAATCTTAGGCCGGAGCGAGTAAGCTGAAAAATCGCAAAAGATTTTCTCGACCGAACGTCGAACCGACGCCGAAGCTGCTGTCGGGCGAGTGATTCGAAGCAAAGATTATTGGTTACGGCGGTGTCAGAGGCTTGAGTCTGTATGGGCCGCAATCACTTTTGACTCGACTCTCGAAACGGAAGGGGTTGCTTTTGATGGAGGAAACCGAAAAATTTCCTTCATTTATCAAAATAGATTGGAGGAATCTATGTTGCGGTTATTGAAGTTGCTCACGGGAGGGGCGTCTTTTTTTCTACTGGTTGCGGCAACGACTGCTCAAGGATTTGATGTCGAAGGTTCTACTCGTGCTTATCTGAGTTCGACCTCGGCCGATGCGATTGCCAATACTGATGGTTACGTGAATACCGGCTACGTCGTTATGCTTCTTGATACGGTGGCGGCGGTGCTAATTGCCTGGCTGTTCCTCTCGCGGGGCTGGTCGCGGCGCTGGCGAGAACTTGCGGAGGCAAAATTAAAGTCACCCTTTGCCCGAGCGTTTATCTACATACCGATTTACGCACTGGTGTCGTCCGTATTGTTGTTTCCACTTACCTGGTTCAGTGACTTCTACACGGAGCATAAATATGGTCTGGCGACTCAATCTTTCTCTGCCTGGTTCGGAGACTTTCTTATAGAGGGTGGAGTTACCACCCTTTTGTTCGCGCTGTTTGTGGGCTTGCTGTACCTGGTGATTCGCCGAACGCAAGATAATTGGTGGGCCTGGGGTTCTGGTCTGTCTGTCGGCTTTATGCTGTTTGCCCTATTCATCAGCCCCGTCTTTATCGATCCGCTGTTTAATGAATATCGACCCATGGACGAAGGTCCTTTGAAAGAGCGAATCCTGTCGATTGCGCGAGCTAATGGGATGGAGGTGGACGATGTAAAGCAGGTGGATGCCTCGCGCCAGACGAATCGCGTAAGCGCGAACGTTAGCGGCCTGTTCGGAACGGCGCGAATTGCCCTCAATGACAATCTTCTCAATCGCGCCGACGTAGACAGTGTCGAAGCGGTAATGGCTCATGAAATTGGCCACTACGTGCTCAATCATCCAATTAAAATGATGCTCGCATTGCTGCCAATATTGCTAGCTCTTTTCCTCCTCAGCCACGTGATTTTTCGCGCATTGCTGCGACGTAAAGGCGAGGACTGGGGTGTGCGGGGGATAGACGACTACGCGGGGTTCCCGTTGCTTGTGGCAATTCTCACCGTCGTGGGATCGTTGGCTACGCCGGTTTTTTACCGCGTGGTCTATGTGCAGGAGTATGAAGCCGATCTGTTTGCGATCAATGCCACCCAGAATCCCGATGCCTGGGCCGAGGTCGCGCTGCTCACCGCAGAATACCGAAAGCTTGAGCCGTCTGAATTTGAAGAGAACTGGTTTAATCACCACCCTTCCCCCTACATGCGCATCTACATGGCTATGCGCTGGAAGGCTGAGCACCTCCCTGGTGAGGCTCCTGACGAGGTAGAGTAGAGATAAAAAGGGCTGTGTCACCGCAACCCTTTGAAAATACTATAGAAAACAGCTAGATATGACTGCCCTGGCCCGCAAGCACCCGCGCGTCATCGTCTCAGGCATCATACAGGGCTTGGGATTCTCGGCCTTTCTGAGCTGCTGGCTCGGTATCGGACTACATCTGACCAGTGCAGAGTTGAATCTGGGTACCGACACAGTGGGATACCTTGCTGCATTTTCGGCAATTAGCCTGCTGGTAACTCCTCGCCTGGGCCGCTGGGCGGATCGTATTGGTCCTGAGCGTGCACGTTTTCGTGTGGCGACACTTAATTTTTTGGGAATTCTGACGCTGGGACTAGCAACGGTTCACTGGTTATTTTTGTTGGTACCGATAGCAATCATGAGCACCGTTGGGCCGATGGTCGATGTGACAGGTCGTATGACCAGCCTCAACACCCCGCCTGCAGCTCGCACCCGTCTTATGACTCTTTACATAACGCTGATGTTTATCGGCGGAGGGGTGGGCAGCTGGACTGGCACGATCGCCTACGGGCAGGGAGGCTGGTGGGGCACGGTCGTCCTTACCAGCTTTTATGCCGCGCTGGTCTGTATTCTTTCCTGGCATCAGGCGCGGAATCGCTGATGGGGTCGCCCCTCGCTAGAAGCGGAGGCCGCGCGCAGCGCTTCGCCTGAAAGCGTCTACTTTTGGTGGGTATGGCGCTGGGCATGGCGAAGTCGTGGATGTGATCCTACAGACTAAGCCGGACGGATCGGCTGCAAAGCGGTTCTTCAAGCGTCTCTTGCAAAGTGACAGCCGTGAGGCTAGCAGGGTCTTGGGATCATTGCGTTCGCAGATTGGGCGAGGGTGGTTGCTCGTGCGTAGGAGACAGGTTCTGCTGCGTGATGCAGTTGATTTGCCAACACCAAAAAAAAGGTCGCAGCACATATTTCTATGTCTGCGACCCTCGTTGCTTCGTTTTTACTGCCCCAAAAACGGGCAGCTGGCGAAGCTCTTTACCGAAGCTCTTTGCCTAAGGTTAGGCCCTCTTAAAAGACCAGACGTCCCTGCAGATACCAGGTGCCGCCGTTAAAACCAAAGGGGCTGTCCTCGGGGTACAGCTGACCGGTACCACCCTGACCTGGGTTCTCGTCAGGATATTCGTCAAACAGGTTTTCCACACCTAGAACCACTTCTATGGAGTCGGTGAACTGGTAGGCCACCTGGGCGTCGATCAAGGTGGCGGCATCCACATTGTATCCATTAGATGTTGATCTCCAGTCCCCGTAGTAGTTCGCACGGAGCAGCGTGCGGAACTTACCCTGCACGTGTGACCAGGTCACGTTACCTTTGTACTCTGGCAGTAGCTCTTCGAGAGCTTCTACACGACCATCGCTGATCGGATTGACCGTTCCGCGATCGGTGACTTCGGTTTTGTTGTAGTTAAACGCCACAGTCACAGTAGAGCTGCCACTGAGGAAGTCAAAGTACATGTTACCCACAACGTCGACACCTTCGGTGCTGGTATCGAAGCTGTTGCTGAAGAAGCGGAACTCAGCCAGATCGTCGAGACCGAGAAAGTCCTGACGGTTGATGATGCCATCCGCGTCGAGTCCGGTGAGTGCATCGGATATGGTGCCATAGTCGGAACCGCCGCCGGCAAAGTTCAGTGCATCCAGGAAGTCAACATTGGCACCCAGCGCGATTCGGTCTGTCACATCGATATTGTAGTAGTCGATGGTCCAGGTAGAGTTCCCGATATCAAATACAACGCCGAGAGAGAAGTTCTCCGCTTCCTCGGTATCGAGGCCTGGTCGTCCATTTCCAAAGCTCTCAACGTAATCAGCACCTATCTGCCCCGCTGCGGATGACAGCGGAAGTGTTCCCTGGTCAATCAGTACGCCCTGTACGTTTTGTGTGGTGACGTTAGTGATGTTCGCCTGACCAGCGGTGGGTGCGTGGAAGCCCGTTGAGACCGCGCCGCGAAGGCGGAAGCTGTCCGTTACACGGTACATACCTGCAAGCTTATAGGTAATCGTCCCATCAAAGTTGCTGAACTCTTCGTGACGGGCCGCCGCCTGAAGCGTCAGGTTATCGGTAACATCGGCTTCAAGATCGATGTAAAACGACGTGTTGTCCTGCTTGGCTGAGGTGTCGTTGGGAAAGCCGCCAAAGCCGTTAGAGCTTGACGAAAAGCCCTGAGACGCGAGAACTCCAAGCTCGTAGGACGCCGGGTCGCCGGCAAACAGGTCGAACTCCTCTTCACGAAACTCCGCGCCAAAGGCGATGCTCAGGTCAGACGCAAAGCCGACATCAAGGCCGTAGACAAAATTGGCGTTATAAACCGTTTCGGTCTGCTCCTGTCCGCCCGGGACGAAATCACGCGGGGTGGCAGGGCCGAGAGAGGCGTTAATGGTGTTGCGGATAAAGAAATCGGTGCGGTTGGATCCACGCTGTACGCTCAGGTCGTAGTCAAGGCCGTTGCCCACGTTGATTTCACCGCGGATACCCGCTGCCAGTGCCATATCTTCGTTGGTACCACCAAAGCGAGGCACGAAGCCGCCCGGAATTGTCTCGATGAAAGAGAAGCAGTTCTCGCTTGCCGACACCTGTGCAAGAAACGTCGGATCAGGAATAACCCCGCCGGAACCACCCAGAGGAATACCGTCGATGCAGCTGCTGCCACCATCAAGGTCGCCCACAAGTACTGACGGGACTCCCGTAGCACTACTAAGACCGGTTAGCGGATCAACCGTGGGGCCCGCATAAACGCCGCCGCGCTGTCCGGTGGAGCCGCCGGTAAGGTTATTCGAGCCACCGACCACGTTACGGTAAAAGAAACCACCCTCTACTTCGCGCTCCGCATAGTTACCAAACGCGTAGACTTCCATGCTGTCATTAATCTGGTAGGCCGAGTTGATGAACAGCTTAACGTCATCTTTGACATCCGGCGTGCCCCAGTACTGAGGTACATCGCTTGTGTAAGTGTTGATGGCCTGAAAGTCAGAGACGGGTGCGTAGCCATTTGCCGCAGCAAAGGCCACATCGTCACGGATCACCGAGCGGACGGTGCCGTCGACATCGCGCATTTCGCCGGTGATGTTAACGAAACCATTGTCCCCCAGAGGCAGGCCAAGATTGGCCGAGACCATATAGTTGTCGCCATCACCTTCGAAGGTGGAAGCGGTTCGCGCTACCATTTCAAAGCCTTCGGCGGCATCGCGGAGTCGGAAGTTGAGAACCCCCGCAATCGCGTCAGAGCCGTATTGTGATGAGGCGCCGTCGCGCAGCACTTCGACCTGCTTTATCGCAAGCGACGGAATGGCTGCCATATCCACACCCTGCGCGCCATCTGAAATACCGCCTCCCAGGAAGGAGATAATGGAGCCGCGGTGGCGACGTTTGCCGTTGACCAGTACCAGAACATTGTCTGGCGAAAGACCGCGCAGGTTTGGTGGGCGCGTGATCGTCGCTGCATCGCTAATAGGCTGGGAATTTACGTTAAAAGAGGGCACCTGCGTACGCAGCATGTCTTGCAGGTCCGTAGAGCCGTTAACTCTGAAGTCGCTTCCGCTGATGACGTCGACGGGAACAGGAGAGTCGGCGGCCGAGCGATCCGCCAAACGGGTACCCGTAATGATGACTTCTTCGAGTAGCGTATCTTGCTGGGCGATAGCGCTCTGCGCCATCGACACGGCAAGCGCCAATGTCGCGATTTTGATAGGGGGTCGTTTCGTTAACGATCTCATCATTGGTTCCTCGTACGGTTTGATTGAAAAAATGAACGCTAATCAACTGCTTTTTGTGCTTAAGCTCGCTGCGGCTGTCACTACAAATTGACGGAAGCACCCTGTGCGAGCGACAAGACTGAGAAAACCACAGACGATGGCGTGATGCTAGTGCCACCGCCTGATTTGTGCGTTTTTTGCACAATTTTTCGCTTTTTCGGAGTGCTTTGATGGGTGTTCGGCGGTCTTAGGGCTAGTGCGGTTGCAGATTGGGGAAGGGCGGTTGCTTGAACCAGCAGCCCAATGATTGATATATCGGGTAGAGAGATGCTTTTTGAGGACCTAAGCCAAACACCTGTAAGCCTTTTATGGCTGCCGAAAATCTTGAAAACGCATATCCGACCTGTAGCCGAAATAATGGCGGTTTCTGCTGAGAGCCTCGCCAGCGTGAGCAAAAATTGCCGGAGAGCTCACGGATGGCGCCGCAGCAAAGCAGTTCTCCAAGCGGCAAATGCGGAGTAATGGCGGCGAGCCCAGGACGATCGTGACAGATAAGTTGCGCAATTATGGAGTGGCGCATCGGGAGCTGATGCCCGATGTGATCCACAGCACTCAGCAGAATGAGAACAATCGGGCAGAGCAATCGCAGAGTCTCCCCGGATTTATGGGTATGAGGCTACCAGGGTGCGGGAGCGAGGGACGCGAAGATTAAAATCGGCTGGGCAGGCGCAGCGATTGATGTGTGTCCATGCTGCTGTCAGTAATCTATTCAACCTCGGCAGGCACCTGGTGCGTGCTCAGCACTATCGCGATCTCAGGATGAGTACGTTTGGTGAGTGGAGTCGGGCAGTTGCCGGAAGTCGCGGGCCAGATTTCACCAGCTTGGAGCGGTTACCTTGCCGATACCTCTGCGACTCACCGCCGCTTCAAAGGTAAGCGCATGAAATGTACTAATAAATTTCGACGAATCCGGAGGTAGTGAAGGAAATTAACTTTTCAGCGACGGAGAATCCGGACCTCTACGTATAAGGTGATAAATGTTTATGGGGGTTTGATGGTGATGGCGAGACACTGCGTGACTTTGAGTTGCTTTCTAACACTGGCAATTACTGGTTGTGGTGGCGGGGGCTCCGGAGCGGCATCGGTGGTGAGTGACGAGGCGGCGTCGGCGGTCGTCGATTCCGGGGGCGGCGAATCTACGGAGCAGCCAGATAGCGAGGATGCTGGTGACTCACCAAGCACCGACGGTGTTCTTTGCGACTATAGTAATTTCACACTGAACAGTCAGGCTTACCTGACCTACACCAGCGAAGCACAGTGGTCCTGTGCGGAGGAGCGCTGGCTCGTTGCAAACGGAATTCCAGATCATGAGGTCGGTGCTTTTCCTAACGCAAACAATCCAAACGCCATATCGGAGCAGACGGTAAGTACCTCATTTACGCTATCGCCGGTAAGGTCAGAGTTGCCGACAGAGTTGGGTGGGCCCCGGGGTGCCGTGGGGTATGTGCTCAACGGCGTAAAGATAGATGCTGCTACGGCCGGTTCCTGTGATGATTCGGGCGCGAGTTGTTCACTGGCAGGCGGAGCCAACGGATCCTGGGAGATCGAGGCCCTCAGTCAGTCTCACTTCGATTTTGGCGTCGACTTCAATAACGCGCATGTGCAGCCGACCGGTGCCTACCACTATCATGGCATGCCTGAGGGTTTTCTGGAGAAACTCGGGGCAGGTTCATCGACAATGACGTTGATTGGCTGGGCAGCCGATGGTTTTCCCATTTATGCTCGCTATGGTTATTCAGAGCCTATGAATTCAGCCTCGGGCCTGGTCGTGATGCAAGGTAGTTATCAGTTGGTCAATACTCCGTCGGGCAATCGACCGTCTGTGAATCTTTATGCGCTGGGTACCTTCAGTGATGATTGGGAATATGCCGACGGCAGCGGTGATTTGGACGAGTGCAATGGGCGCTTCGGTGTTACCCCGGAGTTTCCACAAGGCATCTATCACTATTTTGCGACAGACAGCTATCCGTTCTTCCAGCGCTGTGTGCTGGGCTCTTTATGAGGGTGTTGATTGTTGTTGCTATGCTACTGCTGGGTTTGCCGGCTAAAGCGCATCTTCTTCCTGCACAGCATGCGACGTTTCGTTTCGAGGACAACAAGATTTACATGGTGTTGGCCATGGATCCGATGGTCGTAATGGGCGACTGCGATTCAACGTGTAGTTTGTCGCCTGCGGAATTTCAGCGTTCTTACGATGCACTGCGCGACCGGATAAAAAACGGTATGAATGTCTACCTGCCTGACGGTGACGTGCAAATGCTGGACCTTCGCCTCGCCCCGTCCGTATCGCATTCGAGGTTGGAGCAGCAAGTGGATCAAATTACCGCGCTTGCGGTGTTTCGT
Source organism: Congregibacter litoralis KT71 (assembly GCF_000153125.2). Lineage (NCBI taxonomy): Bacteria > Pseudomonadati > Pseudomonadota > Gammaproteobacteria > Cellvibrionales > Halieaceae > Congregibacter > Congregibacter litoralis. The sequence continues at coordinate 3,142,714 of NZ_CM002299.1, read as the reverse complement.
ATCCCCGAAAACGTGCCATCGGTGTTTCTTGATTTGAATCTGTTCTCTTCAGGGCCTTCTGCGGGTCGTTACGAGATTTCGGTTAGCTCCTCTACCAATTCTGAGAAATATAAATACGCAGTCACGCGCGATGAACCGGTTGTAGAGCTGACGGTGCCACCAGCCAAAGTGAATCAATAAGATCGGGGAAAACTTATGCGATTGGCTACTCGAATTGCAAACACATCTATTTTTTTTCTGGGAGTTCTATCGACTCTAACCGCCTGCGGGGGTGGGGGCAGCGGCGCGGTCGAAGCGGTTGCATCGGATACAGCGGTCGTTGTCGAAGCTTCAGCGCCAGTTGCTGACTCCTCAGACACGACTGCTTCAGATGACCCGAAACCTAATATCTTACTGATCATTTCAGATGATCAGGGCCTGGACTCCTCGGCGCAATATGCGCTGAGCCAGGACCTCCCGGCCACGCCGACCCTTGATACGCTTGCGGCAAATGGCCTGGTGTTTGACAACTTTTGGGCCACGCCAGGCTGCACGACCACCCGAAGCGCGCTGATTACCGGGAAATATGGCACCAGCACGGGCGTATTAGCCATCGGCGACGAATTGCCGGCCAGTGAAGAAGTTTTACACCGGTATTTGGCTAGTGATGAACAAACAGCACAGTACCAGTCGGCGTTGATTGGTAAATGGCACTTGGGGGGTAACGGTGCTGCGCAGTCGCACCCCAATGATATGGGCATACCGTACTTCGCGGGGTCATTAGGGGGTGCTATCCCTGATTACTATGCCTGGACGTTCTCGACCAATGGTCAAAGCGAGCAGTCCACTAGTTACAACACGACACAACTGACAGATTCTGCGATCGAGTGGATTCAGGAACAGTCATCTTCTTGGTTTTTGTGGCTGGCCTATGTGGCTCCTCACCTGCCTCTGCATCTACCGCCCGCTGACCTGAGCAACCGCTACTTGTCTGGCCAGGAGAGTGACATCGAAGATAACCCTCGGGACTATTATCTGGCAGCCATTGAAGCGATGGATACAGAAATTGGTCGCTTACTCGATTCTATGAGTGAGGAGCAGCGCAGCAATACCATCGTGTTCTTCATCGGGGACAATGGAACCCCGGCGCAAGTTACGGACTCTCTCGTGTATGTCAACGGCAGCAAGGCCACGCTGGCAGAGGGGGGTATAGCCGTACCCATGATCGCGTCCGGGATGGGGGTTGGTCGGCGCAATGAGCGCGAGAGTGCGCTGATTAACGCTACCGATTTTTTCGCCACTATTGCTCAGTTGGCAGGCAGTGATGTCAGCGCAATCCACGACAGTGTTAGTTTTCGGGAGCTGCTAAGCGAGACAGATATAGCGCCGCGACAGTATAACTACGTGGCATTTGAGAGTGAGCGAGAAACGGGTTGGGCTATTCGTAACCAGCAGTACAAGTTAATAGAGTACGCGGAGGGCCAACAGGTTTTGTACGATTTGATTAACGATCCCCTGGAAACTACGGAGTTACTTGGAAGCGGTGGTGACTACTCAAGTGTGCGGAGCGAATTACTTGCGGAGTTGGATGCTATTCGCTGAGATGGTATCGCCAAGTTAACTGGCTCGGATTGGTAGAGTCGACCGATGAAGACCGATAAACGTCACCGATTCCCGCCCGATATCATTTTCTACGTCGTTTGGCTCCACTATCGCTTCAATCTCAGCTTGAATTAGAGGTTTTAAGCCCTAAATAGGGCTCCCCCGGCCCGCAAACACAGCTTGCGGTCGTTCGCTGGTTCGCAGCAGTGCTGCTCGAAACCCCAGCTCACCTAACTGGGCTCGAATCAGCGACCCAATGATTAACAGGCAGTCACAGTTAATTGGTTCTCATCAGAATGGTCCTAATTTCAACGAGTTGCAATAAGTTGAGTTGAGTAGGCGATAAGAAGGTTTAGTAACGAAGTGTGCTGAAATAGTGCTCGCGCAGCCTACTAACTTTGCCAAACCTCGTAAGGCATTTAGTCCGAGCTCAACGTTGTTGTGATCTTAGGTTAATTGCGTTCGCTGAATGGAGTCGGGCAGTTGCTTGAGATCAAGGAGCAGATTCTTTTGGCCTCAAGAAGCCAATTTGTCGATACCGATGTTGGAGAATGAGAGATGGCTGTCGCGCGAGCGTAGATGACGAATTAAACCAGTCTATAGAGATGTGATTGTCAGTCCCCGATAGTTTCTACGTGATTTTGCCGTCACTCAAGTAGTACGCAGTAATGCTGATCGAGTTAATCAAGCCGTGCGCAATGATCAGTGGAAACAACTTTTTTCCATTAAACAAATAGACAACTGCAAATATAACTGCGACGCCTGCCGTGCCAATGATGCCAGGGACACCCTGCGAAATATGTAGCATCCCGAAGATTAGCGCGTGCAGTGCGACGGCGGCGGTTATGCCTTTCTTGTGACCACCAAAGAGCTCAATCAGGCTGTTCAGCAGAAACCCGCGCATCAGCAGCTCTTCACCCACTGCCGCGCCAATCCAGATGACCACAACCAGATATGCGACGAACACAAGCGGTTGGCCCAGGAAGAATTCGAATCGGTCGGTGGAACTCTCTGGGATGTGAGCGCCCAACAGGTCTGAAATGAGCGGCACAACAAGCGCCATTAAGAGGAGTACTGCTACAACGGTAAGTATTGCCAGGCCCAGAGCCTTCACCCAGCTCATCGAACCAGAGGGAAGGGCCAAGCCCCGGTCTTTCCAGTTAACGCCCTGCTTGTTCATAAAGTAGGTGGCAACAAATATGCCGCACCACATGGCAATTGATCCTGCGCCAATGGCGTTGAAGCGATCCGCAAGGTCCTTTACCAACAGCATTACGCCAAGCACAACGAGTACTTCGAGCACGATCCGTTTTTTGTCGGCCAATATGAATAGCGTTGGTTCTTCGAGCGGTTGAGACTGCATCCGTGGTTCCTGTGAGCGTGAGTTGCTGTTGCTGGATAGCGCCGCAACCGTAGCTCAGCAGGTTAATGCTGGATAGCGCTTTAGGGTGGACTGAACAGTAAATGCGCCGAGGCGAGGGCTTGATCCTTGGCCCGCCGCTTGCGCGTAAGTCACCACAACCTCACTCTACAGCCATAAAAAAAGGGGCTGCATCGCTGCAACCCCTTCATTTATATAGCTATTTGGCTCCGCCTGCTGGGCTCGAACCAGCGACCCAATGATTAACAGTCATTTGCTCTACCAACTGAGCTAAGGCGGAGTAACTCCCTCCTTTCGGAGAGGCCGCGATTCTAATCACCCTCCGCTTCGGAATCAACACCAATTATACTATTGGGCTTTTCGCCAAAAGCACCTGCCATGAGCAAGCCGTTTAAAGTTAACTCAAGTTTCAAGCCCGCCGGGGATCAGCCCGCGGCTATCAAGTCCATTGTCGAGGGCATACAGGCGGGGCTGGCGGCGCAAACCCTTCTGGGTGTTACGGGGTCGGGCAAGACCTTCACCATGGCCCATGTGATTGAGCAGCTTCAGCGCCCGACCATCGTGATGGCACATAACAAGACCCTGGCCGCCCAGCTTTACGGCGAGTTCAAGGAGTTTTTCCCGGATAACGCCGTCGAGTACTTCGTTTCCTACTATGATTACTACCAGCCCGAGGCCTATGTGCCGTCGTCGGACACCTTTATTGAGAAGGATGCCTCGGTGAACGAGCACATCGAGCAGATGCGGCTGTCGGCCACCAAGGCACTTCTCGAGCGCAAGGACTGCATCGTGGTCGCGACCGTGTCGGCGATCTACGGTCTGGGTGATCCCAAGTCCTATTTCAAAATGGTCATGCATATCTCACGGGGAGAGATGATCGACCAGCGGGAGGTCCTGCGACATCTCGCCGAGCTCCAATACCAGCGCAACGACATTGACTTTGCCCGCGGTACCTACCGTGTTCGCGGGGATGTGATCGATGTGTTCCCGGCGGAAGCCGAGGCCGAGGCCATCCGTATTGAGCTCTTCGACGAAGAGGTGGAGAACATCAGTCTCTTTGATCCCCTCACGGGAGCGATCATCGCCAAGGTCCCCCGGGTCACCATTTACCCCAAGACCCACTACGTGACGTCCCGTGACATTATGCTCAACGCCATCGAACATATTGAGGTCGAGCTTGACGAGCGGGTGAAGCAGCTCAAATCGGTCGAGAAGCTCGTGGAAGCGCAGCGCCTGTCCCAGCGCACCCGCTATGACATCGAGATGATTCGCGAGCTTGGTTACTGTCAGGGCGTGGAGAACTACTCGCGCTATCTGTCGGGGAGAGCTCCCGGCGAGGCGCCGCCGACACTTTACGAATACCTGCCCGATGATGCCCTGGTGATTATCGACGAATCCCACGCCAGCATTCCGCAGATTGGCGCCATGTATAAGGGCGATCGCTCGCGAAAAGAAACTCTCGTGGAGTACGGTTTCCGATTGCCCTCAGCCCTGGATAACCGGCCCCTGCGTTTTGAAGAGTGGGAAAACCTGTTGCCCCAGGCGGTGTTTGTATCCGCAACGCCTGGTCCCTACGAGGAGGCTCACGCCGGTCAGGTTGTGGAGCAGGTGGTCCGGCCCACGGGGCTCACGGATCCCGAGATCGAGATTCGACCGGCGACCACACAGGTAGACGACCTCCTTGGCGAGATTCATAAAGCCGTCGAAATGGGCGATCGCGTGTTGGTGACGACGCTCACCAAGCGCATGTCGGAGGACTTGACCGAGTACCTCAACGAGCACGACGTGCGGGTGCGCTATCTCCACTCGGACATCGACACTGTGGAGCGCGTGGAAATAATTCGCGATCTCCGTCTGGGTAAGTTCGACGTGCTGGTGGGGATTAACCTGCTGCGGGAGGGCCTGGATATGCCCGAAGTCGCCCTGGTGGCCATTCTCGATGCGGATAAAGAGGGCTTTTTACGTTCGGACCGCTCCCTGATCCAGACCATCGGGAGGGGCGCCAGGAACCTGCGGGGCAGGGCAATCCTCTACGCTGACAAGGTCACGGGCTCCATGCAGCGGGCCATTGATGAGACGGATCGCCGTCGGCGCAAACAGGTGGCCTTTAATGAGGCGAATAACATCACCCCCATCGGTGTAACCAAAAGCATTCAGGACATCATGGAAGGTGCCCGGCGCATGCCCACCAAGGCCAAAGCCAAGGGGCAAAAGGTGGCCGAGGAAACCCTGGCCTACGGTCAGGAACTCCTCAAGCTATCGCCGGCGGCACTCTCGCGGCGCCTCGATAAGATGGAAGCGCAGATGCATGAGCACGCCAAGAATCTGGAGTTTGAGCAGGCAGCGGCGCTCCGCGATCAACTCACGGAGATCAAGCAGCAAACCTTTATGAGCTGATCGCCAACGGCGACGCCGCAGCGGGCCTTAGCGGATTACCAGTACCCGATTGGTGACGGGATAGACCCATTCCACACCGCGTTCCGTGACCACGGCATCGTCCTCCAGAGGCACACGCAGTTTCTTGTTGCCCCATTCGGGGATGGCGGTGTAGGCAAAGAGTTCGATGGAGAAGAGGTTGCTCGGGTGGATCATGTACTTCATGCGCTCGGGGTTAAACCAGGCGATGGAGGGGCCGATGCCGTGGCCCAGGTTGCCCACGCTATGGCAGCCAATGATGACGTCCACCACGCTGGGATCATCCGTAGGCTGGTTGAACTTCTCCATGACCTTGAAGCCGGCTTCGTTAATCGCGCTGTTGGCAAGGTCGTAGGTATCGCCGGCGGTGCGTCCCGCCTTGATCGTGGCTTTGAGGATATCCCGCACTTTGCGTCCGTTATCGAAGGCTTTTTGGATGCTGGCGGGCACTTCGGTTTCGCCTTCCTTGAGTACATAGGCCTGGCGTTTGATGTCCGTAAAGAAGTTGAGGTACCCCACGCCCCAGTCGATGGCGAGGAAGTCGCCACGCTGTATCACGTGATCGTCTGACAGGGCGACAAAGCCATCGGGGCCCGTGATGTAGACCGAAGGCATACCAAAAGACGTGCCCAGATTGTTGGCAAACTGCTGCTCCCGCATCCACCAGGCGACGTCGGCGAGGGTGGTGACCCCCGGTGTGATGACTTCATTGGAAAACGCTGTTTCGGCGATTTTGCGTGACATTTCGCCCGCCCGGGCAAAGGCGGCGATCTCCGTTGCCACCCGGCGGGAGCGAAAGTCCGAGGCAAGCTTCTCCGCTGATACAAAGCGTTGGCTGTATTTTTCACCCAGGGTACTTTGCAGATGTCGGTACGCTGTCAATGTGAGGCCGTCGGCACCGCCGATGTGCTCCGAGTAATTCAGCGCGATGCTCTTGGGGTCGCGCTCTGCCACAAACGCAGCAAGATCAAACTCGCCCTCGGTGGTGTAGTCGTAGGCGCCGTTCTCTTCGATAAGGTGTGTGCCGATACCCAGGGCGACGCGTTCGACGCGGCCCTCGGCGTAATCACTCTCACGGTAGGTGAAGATGTAGTAGCCCCAGCCACCCACGTAACCCTTGCCAAAATCTTCCGTGAGGGGGTCGTTGTAGCCCTCACGATTCACGGTGATCCACATCTCCACATCGTTTTCCCGCATCACCTCCGGCAGCACCAGATCAAACTTCTCCTGACGAATCTGGTTCATGAGTTCCCAGCGGGTCTGGGCTTCGCCCTTGCTCAGCGCGGGGAAGGCCGTGCACAGGAGGACCGTGGCTAGGAGGAGGCGAGGGAGGTGGGTCATGACAGGGTTCCTTGGCGAGTAAGGCAGGGCAAAACTTTAGCAGCTAGTGAGCGGTACTTCTTCTCTTTAATCTCTCGTGGCTCTGGGGCAGAATGCGCGCCCCGCGGTGGGGTTCTATCTTCACCGAAATCACGTGGCCTTTCGTGGGGGCCACCACTGAAGGAGACGCACAAGATGCCAACCATTACTTTGCCTGATGGCAGCCAACGAGAATTTGATCACGCGGTCACCGTGCACGACGTGGCCGCGGATATCGGTCCGGGTCTGGCCAAGGCCGCTCTTGCCGGTGTTGTTAATGGCCGTGAGGTCGATACCAGCTTCAGCATAGACGCCGATGCCGCCCTGGCGATTATCACCGAGCGCGACGAGGCCGGCGTGGAGATCATCCGTCACTCCACTGCGCACCTGCTGGCCATGGCCGTGCAGGACCTGTTTCCCGGCACCCAGGTGACCATCGGTCCCGTTATAGAAGACGGCTTTTATTACGATTTTGCCGGCGAGCATCAGTTCACCCCCGAAGACCTGCCAAAGATTGAGGCGCGCATGGCGGAGATTGTCTCTGCCGACCTGCCCGTGGAGCGCATTGTGATGGACCGCGATGCAGCCGCTGCCGCCTTTGAGAAGATGGGAGAAAGTTACAAGGTCGAGATCATCCGGGACCTGCCCGAGGGTGAGGAGATATCGCTCTATCGCCAGGGCGAATGGATGGATCTGTGTCGCGGTCCCCACGTGCCGAGCACCGGGAAGCTGGGCGCTTTCAAGCTCACCAAGCTGGCGGGTGCCTATTGGCGTGGCGATGCGAACAACGAAATGCTCCAGCGCGTTTACGGCACGGCCTGGGCGAACAAAAAACAGCTCAAGCAGTACCTCCACCGCATCGAGGAAGCCGAAAAGCGCGATCACCGCAAGATTGGCAAAAAGCTGGATTTGTTTCACACCCAGGAAGAAGCACCGGGCATGGTGTTCTGGCACCCCCAGGGCTGGACCATTTATCAGGTCATCGAGCAATACATGCGCGAGCAGCAGCGCGCCAATGGCTACCAGGAAATCAAAACGCCCCAGCTCGTGGACATGTCCCTCTGGGAAAAATCCGGCCATGCGGACAAGTTTGGCGATGACATGTTCATGCTTCAGGCGGATGAGCGGGAATTTGCGGTCAAACCCATGAACTGCCCCTGTCACGTGCAGGTCTTCAATCAGGGGCTGCGCTCCTACCGCGATCTGCCCCTGCGACTCGCGGAGTTCGGCAGCTGTCACCGCAACGAACCCTCGGGCTCCCTCCACGGCATCATGCGTGTGCGGGGCTTTACTCAGGACGACGGCCACATTTTCTGCACGGAAGAGCAGATACAGTCGGAGGTCTCCACGTTCATCGATTTTCTCCACGCGGTGTACCGGGACTTTGGCTTCGACGAGGTGATTTATCGTCTTTCGACCCGCCCGCCCAAGCGCGTGGGGTCTGACGAAGACTGGGATCGTGCCGAGAAGGCCCTGGCGGACGCCCTGGATGCCCAGGAACTGGATTGGCAGGAGCTGCCGGGAGAGGGCGCCTTTTATGGACCCAAGATCGAGTTTTCCCTCAAGGACTGTATCGGTCGGGTCTGGCAGATGGGCACGGTGCAGGTGGATTTCTCCATGCCCGGGCGACTGGATGCGCAGTACGTTGCTGAGGATGGTTCCCGCAAAACACCGGTGATGTTGCACCGGGCGATTCTGGGATCTTTCGAGCGATTTATCGGAATTCTCATCGAAAACTTCGAAGGGGCATTTCCCGTTTGGCTCGCGCCGAAACAGGCCGTGGTCCTGAATATCACCGAAAAGCAGGACGAATACGTCCAATTTGTGGAAGATTCCTTGAAAAACAAGGGTTTTCGGGTTTTTTCGGACTTGAGAAACGAGAAAATCGGCTTTAAAATCCGCGAGCACACAATTCAGCGCATTCCCTACCTACTCGTGGTGGGGGAAAAAGAAGTCGAAGCGAAGACAGTGGCCGTGCGGTCGCGTAATGGTGAGGACCTCGGAACGATGTCCATTGAGGCATTCGCAGAGATCCTCGACCGTGACGTGGCGCTCCATGGCCGCGCTGTCGTCGCTGACGTTCAGGCATCGTAGAGATCGGAGACGACCGATACGGGGCGCAGGCGTAGGGCTTCGAGCAAAGAATTGATACAAGGCTCCCGAATGAGGAGCGCAGAATTGGAGAACAGCAATCAGCAAAGATAGCGGTAAGGGCAAAAGATCCCTTATCAATGACGAAATAGTCGCGGATAAGGTCCGTTTGGTGGGTGCAGAAGGCGAGCAGGTGGGTATTGTTCCCCTCGCTGAGGCACGGGCGGCTGCAGAAGCTGCCGGCATGGACCTTGTACTGATTGCGGATCAGTCGGATCCCATGGTCTGTAAGGTCATGGATTACGGCAAGCACATCTTCGAGGCGAAGAAGCAGAAAAACGCCCAGAAGAAAAAGCAAAAGCGCACGCAGCTTAAAGAAATGAAGTTTCGTCCAGGGACGGAGGAAGGAGACTACCAGGTAAAACTACGCAACCTGGTGCGTTTCCTCGAGAACGGGGATAAGGCCAAAGTCACGCTGCGGTTTCGCGGTCGTGAGATGGCTCACCAGGAGATCGGCATGGAGCTGCTCAAGCGAGTAGAAGCCGATCTTGCGGAACTTGGCGGTGTCGAGCAGTTTCCGAAAATGGAAGGCCGGCAGATGACCATGGTTATTGCCCCGAAAAGGAAGAATGGCTAGCGGCCCGTGAATGCCCTGGATCATTTAATTTGATGTGAGTTCCAGCTGTTTATTCGCGGGAAGCCCCAAAAGGGAGCCGTCGGATAAGGTTGGACCCAATGCGGAGTACGAGAAATGCCTAAAGCAAAAATTCACAGCGGAGCGGCTAAGCGCTTCAAAAAAACCGCGGGCGGCTACAAGCGCAAGAGTGCGCACAAGAGCCATATCCTGACCAAAATGACCACTAAGCGTAAGCGTCAGCTGCGTGGAACTTCAATGATCCACGACAATGACAAAGTGCTCATCGACCGCATGTTGCGGGCGCGCTAAGCGTTTATTAAGGACAGGAGAATACTATGCCTCGCGTAAAACGTGGTGTCGTCGCCCATCGCCGACACAAGAAAATTCTGAAGCAAGCCAAAGGTTATTACGGAGCGCGTTCACGCGTCTTTCGCGTAGCCAAGCAGGCCGTCACAAAAGCAGGTCAGTACGCCTATCGTGACCGTCGTCAGCGCAAGCGTCAGTTCCGTGCCCTGTGGATCACGCGTATCAACGCCCAGTCCCGTGCCAATGGTTTGACTTACAGCAAGCTGATCAACGGCCTGAAGAAAGCCGACATCGGTTTGGATCGTCGCGTACTGGCGGATCTCGCCGTACATGACAAGCCAGCCTTTGCAGCAGTCGTGGAGCAAGCCAAGGCAGCTCTCGCTGCCTGAGCCCCTGGCTGGTTAGATCCCGCCGCGAAAGCGGTAGGGCTTGCAACACGGAAAATCAAAGGGAAAGGGCCCAGCCTTTTCCCTTTTTTTGTGGCCATTTCCTTTGGCCTTACAAGAGTGTTCTTACGGGTAACAGTTGAACATGGAAAATCTTGAAAAACTTGCCGAAGAGGCGCGCAGCGCAATCAATGCGGCTCCGGATGTGCCCGCCCTGGAGGCAGCCCGGGTGGATTACCTGGGTAAGAAAGGGGCCCTGACGGCGCTCCTCAAGGGCCTGTCGTCACTGTCGGCGGAAGAGAGGCCCGCTGCAGGCGCGCAGATCAATGTCGTCAAGCAGGAGATGCAGGCACTCATCGGTGAGCGCAAAGCGGCTCTGGAGGAGGCGGCGATCAGTGCGCGTCTGGCCAGTGAGTCCATTGATGTCACGCTCCCGGGACGCTCCGTGGGTGGTGGTCGCATACATCCCATCAGTCGCACCATCGAACGTATTGAGGCGTTTTTTGGCTCCGCCGGTTTTTCTGTTGCCGATGGTCCGGAAGTGGAACAGGACTACTACAACTTCGAGGCGCTGAATTTTCCGCCCCACCATCCCGCCCGGGCCGAGCACGACACCTTTTTTGTCGATCCGACGACGGTGCTGCGGACGCACACCTCGCCCGTGCAGGTGCGCGTCATGGAGAGCAGCGAGCCGCCCCTGCGAATTATCTGTCCGGGACGGGTCTACCGTTGCGACTCGGATCTGACCCACACACCGATGTTTCATCAGGTCGAGGGCCTTCTCGTCGATGAGCACTCCAGTCTTGCGGATCTCAAGGGACTCATCGAGCAGTTTTTGCAGGTGTTTTTTGAGAAGGAGTTTGCCGTGCGCTTTCGTCCTTCCTATTTTCCCTTTGTAGAACCGGGCGCCGAAGTCGATATCCAGTGCGTGCACTGCGGTGGCGACGGCTGTCGGGTGTGCAGTCACACGGGCTGGCTGGAGGTCATGGGCTGCGGCATGGTGCATCCCCGGGTGTTTGAGATGGCCGGCATCGATCCCGAGCGCTACTCCGGTTTTGCCTTTGGCATGGGTGTAGAGCGCCTGGCCATGCTGCGCTATGGCGTGAACGATCTGCGTCTGTTCTTCGAAAATGATCTGCGCTTTCTGGCGCAATTTTGACGGCGATTGCGGTCGCGGGGCGTTCGTTGCCGCGCGGGAAGCTCTCTGGAGTAACCGCGCTCAAACCCATGGCAAGAGCGCTGCAGTGTTTTGGTAAAAAGGAATTGATCAGTGAAATTTAGCGAGCAATGGCTGCGAGAGTGGGTGAATCCCGCGCTCAGTACCGAGGCCCTGGGGCACCAGATCACCATGGCCGGTCTCGAGGTGGACGCCATCGAGCCCGTCGCCGGGGCTTTCTCGGGCGTGATTGTGGCGGAGATTACCGAAGCGGTGCAGCATCCGGATGCGGACAAGCTGCAGGTGTGTACCGTGGATGCCGGCAACGGCTCCCCCCTGCAGATCGTCTGTGGCGCACCGAATGCCCGAAAAGGTCTCAAGACACCTTTGGCGGTTGTAGGGGCCATGCTCCCCGGTGACTTTGCCATCAAGGCCGCCAAGCTGCGGGGCGTGGAGTCCCAGGGCATGCTCTGCGCGGCCTCAGAGCTCGGATTGTCCGAAGAAAAGGATGGCATTCTTGAGCTGCCGGGTGACGCGCCCGTCGGCACGGATCTTCGGGAATACCTCAAGCTCGATGACGTGAGCATTGAGATCGGGCTTACCCCCAATCGCTCGGACTGTCTGGGTATGGCGGGCATCGCCCGGGAAGTGGGCTTGCTTAACGATCTGGCAGTGTGTGCGCCGCCCGAGAATGCCCAGGAGCTTACCAGCGACGAGGCGGTGACCGTGGACCTGCGCGCAAGCGCACGTTGCCCCCGCTATCTCTGCCGTGTGATCGATGGCGTGGATCTGAGTCGACCATCGCCCCTGTGGATGCAGGAGAAGCTTCGTCGCTGCGGTGTGCGTAGCATCGATGCCGCAGTGGATGTCACCAATTACCTCCTTCTGGAATTCGGTCAGCCCATGCATGCCTTCGATCTGGACAAGATCAAAGGCGGTATTGTGGTGCGCGAGGCCAATCCGGGGGAAACCCTGAAGCTGCTAAACGATCAGACGATCACCCTGGGCAGCAACAATCTTGTGATTGCTGATCACGAGGGTCCCCTGGCGTTTGCCGGCATCATGGGCGGTGCGGACTCCGCCGTGGGCGAGGGCACCACGCGACTCCTGCTGGAGTCGGCCTTCTTTGCGCCGGTTCCCCTGAGCGGCCAGGCGCGAGCCTTTGGCTTGCACACGGACTCTTCCCATCGCTTTGAGCGAGGCGTGGACTTTGAACTCCAGCGTCGTGCCATGGAACGGGCCACGGAGCTGTTGTTAGAGATCGTCGGGGGAGCAGCAGGTCCCATCACCGAGGCAGTATCGGAGCAAGACCTGCCGGCACCGGCGCCAATTCACCTGCGCGCAGCGCGCATCGAGCGCCTCCTGGGCGTCATCATCGAGTCCGAGACGGTTGAGCGTATTCTCCGAGGTGTGGGCCTGGAGGTGTCAGCGGTGGAGGACGGCTGGGAATGTGCCGTACCCAGCTGGCGTTTTGACCTGCGAATCGAGGCGGATCTTCTTGAGGAGCTGGCCCGGGTTTACGGTTACAACAATCTGCCCGTGACACGCATCCGCGCGGATGTGGTCCTGCCGGCTATTCCCGAGGAAAAGCTGCATCTCCAGCAACTGCGCCGGGCTCTTGTGGCGAGGGATTACTTTGAGGCGATTTGCTACAGCTTCGTGGATGCCGATATCCAAAAAGCCCTCGATCCGGCGATAGAGCCTGTCGCACTTAACAATCCGATTTCCCCGGAGCACGCGGTGATGCGCAGCAGCCTCTTGGCGGGGTTGTTGCGAACTGCTCAGCACAACGTCAAGCGCCAGCAACCGCGGGTGCGTCTCTTTGAGACCGGGCTGCGCTTTGTGCCCGGCTCCGAGGGCCTGACCCAGCGACCGGGGCTGGCGATGCTGGTCTGTGGTTCCCAGGCTGCCGAAGGCTGGGCTGATCCCGGACGCAACGCGGATTTCTATGATCTCAAGGGGGATGTAGAAGCCCTGTTGGCCTTAACCGGCGACGCGGCCTCCTTCCGTTTTGAAGCGGGGGAGCGCAGTGGCCTGCACCCCGGCCAGACCGCCTGGCTCAAGCGCGGTGATGAGACCGTGGGTTTTGTGGGGGTTTTACATCCCACTTTGCAAAAGAAGTTGGACTTCGATCTGCCCGTGGTGGTCGCTGAACTGGACCTCGAGATGCTGCGCGCGGCGGCTATTCCGGCCTTTACGCCGGTCTCCCGATATCCGGCTTTGCGTCGCGATATTGCCGTGATCGTCGACAAAACGGTCAAAGCTGGTGAACTTCTAGCCAATGTTCGAGCTACCGCAGGCGCTTACCTTCAAGACTTAACCCTCTTTGATGTCTATGAGGGCAAAGGCATTGATCCTGCTAGAAAAAGTGTCGCTCTAGGTTTGACTTTTCAGGACCATTCGCGCACTCTTGATGATAATGAAGTCAACACATGTATTCAGCAAGTTGTTGATTCACTAAAAGAAAACTATCAAGCGGAGCTTCGCGGTTAGCGTTCCCAATAAACGTCTAACGCAACGTCTAAGTTTCCAGGCAAGGTTTCACCGGGGCGGTTAAACATGAGCGCACTGACCAAGTCCGAAATGGCAGAGCGGTTATTCGAGGAACTCGGGCTTAACAAGCGCGAGGCGAAAGAAATAGTCGAGCTGTTTTTCGAAGAGATCCGCGTTTGCCTGGAGAACAATGAGCAGGTAAAGCTGTCGGGTTTCGGTAATTTCGATCTCCGTGACAAAAATCAGCGACCCGGACGTAACCCAAAGACGGGTGAAGAGATTCCGATTTCCGCCCGCAGAGTGGTAACCTTCAGGCCAGGGCAGAAGCTCAAGGCCAGAGTAGAAGAATATGCTGGAACCGAGTCACAATAACGAACTGCCGGCAATCCCGGGCAAGCGCTACTTCACGATTGGTGAGGTCAGTGAACTCTGCGCCGTAAAGCCCCATGTACTGCGTTACTGGGAGCAGGAATTTCCTCAGCTCAAGCCCGTCAAGCGCCGCGGTAACCGCCGCTACTATCAGCGAGAAGACGTTCTCACAATCCGACAGATTCGCACCTTGCTCTACGATGACGGCTACACCATCGGCGGGGCGCGGCAGCGCATGACCGACGAGAAGACCAAAGGCGTTCACCCCACGCATATCGATGCCGTGATTCAGGAAACCATCGACGACCTGGAAGAATTGCTCGAACTGCTCAAGCCCGGGCGCTGATTCTTTTTCAGCGGCAATAGCTCGGCTCTGCGTGGCGCCCAGCGTGGCAGAGAGTAACTGCCTTGAGACTTGCACTCATCCATTGTCACCAACAATTACTTGCGTATAATGCCGCCTCGGCAAGTGGCGTGACTTCTCTCTGAGTAGTCCGGTCTGCCATTCGGGGCGTAGCGCAGCCTGGTAGCGCACCACACTGGGGGTGTGGTGGTCGCAGGTTCAAATCCTGCCGTCCCGACCATACAAAACAAAAAAGGCTTAGGTGATGATTCACCTAAGCCTTTTTTGTTTGTGAAGATTGGGGACAACTTACGGGCACGCCATCTGCAAGCCCTCTTCATGCCTTCTTCAAGCCCCGAGCCGCGATTACATGCATCCCCTGGCGTTCTGGGGCACACTGGCGAAGTCCTCGTTTCCCGGGAGAAACCGTTTTGCCTTGCCGCCATCTGTTCCGGGTTTGTTCCCTGGGCATGTTTTTCCTCCTCGCTGCCTGTGCAGCGCAGGATACCCAGGTCGTCGACAGCACATTCAGCACACAAGCTGAGGGGCCTGCTTATGCCTATGGGCAGGGCCCGGTTGTCCTCATAGACGAAAGCCATCACAACTTTCACACCGCGGAGGGTCGCTACAAACCGTTTGCCGAGCTCCTGCGAAGTGATGGCTATGTTGTGCAGTCCCTGAGCGCCGGGTTTACCCCGCAGGCTCTGTCCCAGGGCCGGATTCTGGTCATCGCAAATGCTCTCTCCGAGAAGAACGTGAACGACTGGTCCCTACCTAATTACCCGGCGTTTACCCCCGATGAAATTTCCGCCGTAAGGAAGTGGGTGGCGGGTGGGGGGGCATTACTGCTCATTGCCGATCATATGCCCATGCCGGCGGCTGCAAAGGCGCTGGCGGCGGCTTTTGGGGTGGAATTCGAGAACGGCTACGCCATTCGTACAGGTTTTGAATCACCGCGACCCCCCATCGTTTTTTCCCGGGAGAATGGCACCTTAAGGAATCACGGCATTAGCAACGGCCGACGGGTGACTGAGAAGATTAATGCCGTCGCGACCTTCACTGGCCATGCTTTCAAGGCCGAAGGGGCCTTCGCGCCATTACTGGTGTTCGGGCCGGCGACGGAGCAGCTTTATCCCGAAGAGCCCGCGGTGTTCACGGAGCGCACACCGAGAGTCGATATTGAGGGTTGGTATCAGGGTATCGCCCTATCCTTTGGTGGAGGACGTGTTGCGGTGTTTGGAGAGGCGGCAATGTTTAGTGCCCAGACCCTGGGTGAAGAGCGCCGGCCCATGGGCATGAACGCACCCATTGCTCAGGAGAACGCCCAGTTCGCCCTGAATACGCTGCACTGGTTATCGGGGATCCTGGACTGACGTAGATGAGCATCCCCCGACTTCGCCGGCATGCCCTGGCTGCCCAGGGCCTGCTGCAATCAAAACCCTTTGGCAGTGGTATTGCGGGTGCGGTTAACGCCATCAATCATCTGGGCTACGTGCAGATCGATTCGATCTCCGTGGTTGAGCGCGCCCATCATCATGTTCTTTACTCCCGGGTTCCGGGATTTATTCCCACCATGACGAACCAGTTGCTGACCGAGCGAAAGATCTTTGAGTATTGGAGTCACGCGGCGGCGTTTTTACCCATGGAGGATTTCCGTTTTTCCCTGCCTTACAAAAATGCCATTAAAAATGGCAAGGTTCATTGGTTTAAATCGCCCGATAGACCTTTGATGCGACGGCTTCTGGAGCGTATTCGTGTTGACGGTCCCCTGCGCTCCCGGGATCTCGAAACCACCAGACCGAACAGAGCCGGTTGGTGGGACTGGAAGCCCGCCAAAAAGGCACTGGAGCAGCTGTATATGGAAGGCGAGCTTATGGTCAGTGATCGTGAGGGCTTTCAGAAAACCTACGACCTCACGGAGCGTGTGCTGCCCTCTCAGGTAAACACCCAAACCCCCGGCATCGAGGAATTTGCCGAGCATTTGTTACAGCAGCAACTGCGCTGTCACGCCTGTGTGTCCCTGCGCGGCGTCACCTATCTTCGTAAGGATTCAGCGCTTCGAAAAGCGGTGAAACACCGCGTGGAAGAGGGCCTTGGGAGCGGTGAATTGGAAGAGCTCAGGAGTCCCCCGGGTGAGGCCTTTGTTGTCGAGGCCGGCATGCTGGAACGCAAGCTACCCCGCGCCGCGCCTCGTATGCGGATTCTTTCTCCCTTTGATAATGCGGTGATTCAGCGGGAGCGCCTGAAGACGCTCTTTGATTACGATTATCAGTTGGAGTGTTATGTGCCCGCGGCCAAGCGGCGCCACGGCTACTTCTCCCTGCCCCTTCTGTACCGCGATGACTTTGTGGGACGCATGGATTGCAAGGCCCATCGCAAAGACAGGCGCCTCGAAATCAAGAGCCTCCACTGCGAGGCGGAAAGTTTTGGTGATGACCCGGTGATCGACGCGTTTGCCGATGCGGTGGGGCGGTTTACGGCGTTCCAGGGTTGTGAGGTGGTGACCCTGGACAAGGTGTATCCCGCTCGTTTGGCGCAGCGCCTGAGGAGCGCACTGAAACGCTAATCGGCGTTTGCACCGCCTTCTTGAGGCAACGCGCCTTCCTGAGATGACCGCCTCAGCACCTGGCCCGGAAAGACCTGCGTTGATTCGCCGTCTTTCAGCACCCGCTGCCCATTTACCCAAACGCTGTCCACACCCGTAGATAGCACCTGCCCATCGCGAATGCCCGCGTGATCCTGAATGCTCTCGGGATCAAAAAGGACTAGATCTGCTTTCATACCCGGGGCGATGCGACCGCGGTCCGCAAAACCCATGTGATTCGCGGCGCGGGACGTCATTGCCGCCACGGCGGTTTCGAGACTGAGGGTTTGTCTGTCACGCACATAGCGGGCCAGCACCCGCGGAAAGCTGCCGTGACCTCGTGGATGTCCGGTAAATCCGCCGTCACTGCAGACATTGCTGTGTTCCCAGCGCAAAAACGTCTCGATATCGGTCTCAGTCATGGAGCGCCCCATGATCATTTCTGCTGAGGCACCGCCGTTTGCTTCGGACCAGGCCTCGGACTCCTTGAGCAAGTCCGAAAAGGTTTGTACTTCGGAGGTGCCGCGGCTCTTGGCAATTTCCGCGACGGATTGATTCACGTAGTCGGGGTTGGCCTCGTACCGGGTGAAAATGATTCCCGATGCGGGGGTTAGCTGATCCAAAACAAAGGCGATTTCTTCGAGGTTGTCGGCATCTCGGTCGGGCAGCAGTACCCACATGGTGGACGCCCAATACTCGTAGGGATAAACATCCGCCGTGATGTCGATGCCCTCGGCGCGGGCGGCGTCAAGCTTCTCCAGGAGTTCCGGCGCCTGGTTCCACAACTTTTTTGCCGCAAGTTTGATATGCGATATCTGTACGGGAATGCCGGTCTGTCGGCCGATATCGATGATCTCATCCATGGCGTCCCACAGAAATCTGTCTTCGGATCGCACATGGGAAATGTAGCGACCACCCTGGGCCGCGGTGGCAGCCGCCAGGGCGAGCACTTCTTCGCGCCGGGAGTAAATACCGGGCTCATATTCGAGACCCGTGGACAGCCCCAATGCCCCCGCCTGCAACTCCGAGAGCAGGAGGCTGCGCATGGCCTCGACTTCCTCCGGATTCGCGGGTCGTTTGGCATCGTTGCCCATGACGCGCTCCCGGATCGTATTGTGGCCCACATAGGAGGCGATGTTTACCGCCGCCGGCTCCCTGTCAAAATCCGACAGGAAGTCCGCGAGGGGTAGGTGATGACCCCCATCCTGTCCGAACACGGAGGTGGTAATACCCTGGGTGAGGAGGGGCAGAGCGTCGGGATTGTTCCGCAGCGCGCCCTCATCATCATGGTGACTGTGAGTGTCGATAAAGCCCGGTGCCAGTACGAGCCCCCGGGCATCGATTGCCTGCTCACCGTCGATGGGGGACAGGTCCCCTACGTCGACGATGCTGTCCCGGGCTATTCTCACGGCGCCGCGTCGTGCCGTGGTGCCGGTGCCGTCGATGATCAGGGCATTGTAAATCAGCGTGGAGTCGCCGGACGGCGGTGGAAGATCATCCCCATCACCCGGGTCGCAGCCCGTCAGGAGCGTGCTGACAATACAGCCTAGAATCACGGCGACCGTTGTTTTTACGGGCCGTGACATCAGGGACCCTGGGCGATGAATGGACATACTGTATTCCCCGGTTACTTTGCGCGTAGACTAAGAATACATCAGGTTTTTCCATCACTGAGATGTATCGCAGTTCCCCCATGTTTCGAACGCTAGTGTTCTCTCCGTTTCAGGGGTGACTGAGTGACTGTTTCGACTGAGCAAGGGGCAAGGGCGCCAGAATCAGCTAAGGTGTTACCCGAAGAAAAACTCTGTGTGAGTAGAAGGAGACGATCTACATGTTGTTAAGGTACTTACAGGCGTGCACAGCAGGCGCCATGGCCACAGCATCCCTGATGCTGTCCCTGCCGTTTATCTCGCTGCAGGCCGCTGCCGCCGAAAACGCAGACGGCCCGCAGTCCGGATGGGAGATGATCTCTGACGAAGAGAAGACTGCGGTTTTTGCCTTTGCCGAAGACTACAAGGACTTTATGAGCCGGGCGAAGACCGAGCTGAGTTTTGTCACCGAGGCTGTGCGTCTCGCTGAACAAGCGGGCTTTAAAGCCATGCCCGCCAGCGGAAAGTTCAGCCCCGGCGATCGCTACTACGATGTCAACCGGGATCGCACGATCACGCTCTTTGTGGTCGGGACGGAGCCCATGGCGGAGGGCTTCCGGGTCGTCGGTGCTCATATCGATTCACCGCGACTGGAGCTCAAGGGTAGGCCCCTGTATGAATCCCATGGGTTTGCGCTTTTTCAGACCTATCGCCACGGCGGCATCAAAAATTACCAGTGGGTGAATCTGCCCCTGGCTCTTGTGGGGCATGTGGATAAAAAGGACGGCACCCGTGTGGCGGTATCCGTAGGCCTTGATAAAGACGATCCCATTTTCATCATTCCGGATCTTTCTCCTCACGTTGATGCGGACTATCGCAATCGCAAAAATCGCGACGTGATCATGGGTGAGGAGCTGGATCCGATCATCGCCTCCATGGCGCCGGCGGAGGACTCGGTGAAGGATTCCGTGTTGGCCTATTTGAAGTCCGAATACGACATCAGCGAAGACGACCTGGTGTCTGCGGAGCTGGCGATCGTGCCGGCGGTGGAGCCTCGGGATGTGGGTTTTGATCGCGCCATGATGGCGATCTACGGGCAGGACGATAAGCTGTCTTCTTATACGGCGCTGCGAGCGATTCTTGAGCAGAAAAACCCTGCGCGCACGGCCGTCGCATTTCTTGTGGACAACGAAGAGGTGGGCAATATCAACAACACCGGTTCCAACTCCGACTACTTCGTCGATCTCCTGGCGGAACTGGTTTACCTGGAGCGCGGCGATGCCTACAACGACATGGATATCCGCCGCGCCCTGCGGCACACCAAGGTAGTGTCCTCAGACGTTAACCCGGGCATCCATCCTACCTATCCCGGTGTATGGGAGGCGGGGAACGCGCCGCGCCTGGGCTACGGGGTCAATCTAAAGCTCTACGGTGGGGGCTTTAATGCCAACTCCGAGTTTATGGCCTGGAACCGCGCCTACCTCGACGAGGCCGGCGTTGCCTGGCAAACGGCGACCTACAAAGGTCGGGCCTCCGGCGGCACCATCGGCAGCTCCCTGTCCCGGCGCAATATGGAAGTCATCGACTATGGGGTGCCCCTGCTGTCGATTCATTCCACCTATGCGGTGAGTTCCAAGGTGGATGTGCACATGCTCTATCGC